>CAMBFS010000090.1 GCA_945865755.1 Klebsiella pneumoniae | reverse complement strand
AGAAGCTGGGCGTGAGCTTTTATGATTACGTTTACGACCGGGTGACCGGCCAATTCAAGCTCCCATCCCTGGCGGATTTGATCGTGCAAAAAGCGCAAGCGGTCCAGACTTGATGGCGGGGCCGCCTTGGGATTTAAAGTAGATACTAGGGAAGCTATAGGAGGCCCAACGCCATGAGTGGACGCGCTATTGTGATTACCTCGGGCAAGGGAGGCGTCGGGAAAACCACCACGACCGCGAATATCGGACTGGGGCTCGCCAAGCATGATCGCAAAGTCGCCCTGGTCGACGCCGATATCGGGTTGCGCAACCTCGATATCATTATGGGGCTGGAGAACCGGATCGTCTACCACCTTGTCGATGTCATCCGAGGCCGCTGTCAGTTGCGACAAGCGTTAGTGAAGGACAAGCGGTTTCCCCATTTATCGATGCTCCCCGCGTCACAGATCGATCAAAAAGAATCCGTGACGCCTGAACAAATGAAGGACCTCGTGGCGCAACTCAAGGAGGATTTTGATTTCGTCCTCATTGACTGCCCGGCGGGTATTGAGCAAGGATTCCGCAACGCCGTGGCTGGAGCGGATGAAGCGATTGTCGTCACCACCCCCGACGTGTCGCCGGTGCGCGATGCCGACCGGGTGATTGGCTTGCTCCAACAGTCATTGGGAGATCCTCAGCTCATTATTAACCGCATGGACATGGGTATGGTTAAACGTGGGGAGATGCTCGATCAACAAGATGTTCTCGACATTCTCGCCATCCGGTTGTTGGGACTCGTGCCTGATGATGAAGAGGTGATCATCGCCGGGAACCGTGGGACACCGGTGGTCTTGAACGAACACTCACGATCGGGAAAGGCGTATGACCGGATCGTTCGTCGTATGCTTGGCGAGGACGTTCCGATTGATGACCTGAACGGGAACGGTGGGCTCATGCACCGACTGGGGAAACTGTTCTTTGGGAGATAACACCATGTCATGGGATACGCGCGCACAGCGATTTTTCGGGGCAAAAGGAAGTAAAGACGAGGCCAAGGGACGGCTCCAGATTGTCTTGGCTTACGACCGCTTGGGCCTCTCCATCGAGCAGATGGAAGCGCTCCGCAAGGATATTCTCGAAGCCATCAGCCGCCATATCGCCATTGATGTGGATCGCGTCAAAGTCGACTTCCAACATCACCAAAACCCCGCGGAAGTCGTCATCAACGCGCCGGTTCGTCGTGTCCGGAAGCCTCTTGAAGAGCCGAAACCGTCGGTGGCGAAATAGTCGATAGCACCATCGTCGCGGGCGATTGCCATGCTCGGAGTGGCATACCGCGACCTCACATCCCTCGTTCCTTGCCGTGCGCGCAGTGCCCTGCTACCTTGAGGTAAATTCGCGGCGGTTTTTTCCATCATCATGGCAGAGCAAGAATACGCGAGGGTCCTGGTCCCCCCGAAGCAGAGTTTTTTTCTGTTCGGCATGCGCGGCGTGGGCAAAAGCACCTGGGCACGGCGGACATTTTCTCAAGCCCATCGCATCGATTTGCTTGACGAAGGGGTCTACCAAAACATACTGCCCAACCCCGCGCTGTTTCGCCTGGAATTAGAAGGGCTCGCTCCTGGAAGCTGGGTGATCGTTGACGAAATCCAACGTATTCCCAATCTCCTCAATTATGTGCATCTGCTGATCGAAGAGAAAAAACTGCGCTTCGTGCTCTTAGGGTCGAGTGCGCGCAAGTTGAAGCAGGCTGGCGTGAACCTGCTCGCCGGGCGCGCGCTCCGGAAACAGATGTTTCCCCTGCTGCCCGAGGAACTTGGTCCTGATTTTGACATGGAGCGAATACTCGCGCTCGGGTCCCTGCCCTTAGTGTGGCAATCGGTGTCACCGGCGGAGACGCTTGAGGCCTACGTCCAGCTCTACCTCAAGGAGGAAATCAAGGCGGAGGCGGTGGTGCGCAATCTCCCGGCGTTTTCTCGCTTCTTACCAGTCGCGGCGATCGCGCATGGACAAGTCATCAATATCAGTAGTCTTGCCCGTGATGCGGCGGCGGCACGCAATACCGTCGAAGGATATCTCGAGATTCTTGAAGATACCCTGCTGGCCATGCGCCTCCCAGCCTTCGAGGCGAAATTACGGGTGCGCGAACGCACGCATCCCAAGTTGTATTGGCTGGACTGTGGGATCGTGCGCGCGGTGAAGAAATACCGTGGGGCACTCACGCAAGAAGAACGTGGCCCGCTGTTGGAAGGGTGGATTTTCACCGTGCTTCGCGCCTATCGCGAAATCTGGCCAGTCTACGATGACATCGCCTATTGGAGTCCGGCGGAAGCGCGACTGACGGAAGTGGACTTTGTCCTGCAACGCGAACGTACTCTGATCGCGATCGAGGTGAAAGCGACGAGCCGCTTCTCCTCGTCGATGCTCGTTGGGCTCAAGGCGATTGCCACCCTCAAAGGCATCCAGCGCCGCATTCTCGTCTATGAAGGAACGCGCCAACTCACGACCCCGGAAGGGATCGAGGTGTTCCCTGTCCGCGACTTTCTGGCTTTGCTCGAGAACCAGACGTTGTGAGAGGCTCTCCGTTAAGCCTGAAACTCCCGTAAGAACTCCAATAACGCCGCATTTACCGCCGCGGGTTGCTCTTGTTGGGTCCAGTGCCCGGACCCTTCGATCAAGACGGTTCGTCGCAGATTCGGGACCCACGCTTCCATTCCCACCGCCATTTCTGGGCGTAAGACAATGTCCAGTTCCGCGGTCACCATCAGTGCGGGCTGAAGCACTTTGGCATTGTGCAGATACGCGGTCAGCTCCCAGTTGCGATCAAAGTTGCGGTACCAGTTGAGTCCCCCGCGAAACCCTGATTTCTGAAAGCCTGCGACAAAGACCTCAAAGTCTTCGGCACTCAGAAACGTCCCATGAGGGGCATCTGGCAGTCGGTCCAGAAGGCCGCCCCCAGCCGGGCCAAACACTCCCATTGGCACGTTACGCAAAAGCTCCATGAGTTCGCGATTGGGCGGTTGATAGAATCCACGCAGGGACCGTGGCACATCGCGTTCGAGTTCACTCTCCGCGACGCCCGGCTCTTGGAAATAGAGAATGTAGTGGAAATTGTCTTGCGCGGTCGCGCCCATCATCGCAAGCGGACGCATGGGAAAGCGCGGAAAGAACGGAGTGTTCACCCCGACGACGCCAGCGACCCGGTGCGGGGCCAGCATCGCCATCTGCCACACGACAAACCCACCCCAGTCATGCCCCACGATCACCGCTTTCTCTATGTCGAGGGCATCCAAGAGGCCCGTGAGGTCGCCCACCAGATGATGAATCGTATAGGCGTCAATCGCCTGGGGGGCGTCGGTATCGCCATAGCCCCGTTGATCGGGAGCAATGACGTGGAACCCGGCCTCCGCCAACGCTTTCATCTGGTGTCGCCAGGAATACCACAGCTCGGGAAAGCCGTGACATAGTAACACGGGAAAGCCGCTGCCAGCTTCGGCCACGTGCATGCGGATCCCATTCGTTTCGATCTGTCGGTGGCTGATTTGCATACGCGATTATTTCCTTTCCGCCGCGGGCGGCAGCGCGATCTTCTTGCCAGACGTATAGTAGTCGATTCCCTCTTCGGCGGCGATCATGCGCCAAATTCGCAGGCCCTCTTCTAAATCGCGGCGCGAGACTTCATGCGCCTGCGCTTCCGCCTTCTCGGTACTGCCGCCAAGAAACCACGGCGCTTTCATGTAATACTCCGCCAAATCCGCGCGGGCGGGAATAAGGTCGGGATTCAACTCCACCGCGCGCTCGAAGTGTCGGCGCACGCGACGCGCGAGCGGCAATTGCCAGAGGATACTCGCTCGTTGCGCCTGGTACCCACACGCGCGTCCTAACCACAAGTGATAGTCCGCGTTGCGTCCATCCAGCAACACCGCCTTGTCGAGCCATTCAATCGCCTGTTCAAATTGTTCTTGCGCGAAGGAGATTCGCCCTAAATAAAATGCGCCGACCGCGTTAGTGGCTTGCTCTTGCACGAACGTCGTGAAGAACTGTTGGGCGGCCATGAAGTTCTTTTCCTCGAACAGTGTCACGCCGACAGTCACATTGTCAGCGGCAGACGCTGAGGTGAGGAAGAGCCAACCGCACAGCAAGAGTCGCAAGAGATGCATGGTTCGGTGGTAGTGGACCGGGGGTTGAAACCCCCGGCTACCCTCAAATGCCGCTCTGCGGCACATCTAGCCTCGCGGAGCGAGGCGATGAGGGTAGCCGGGGAGTTCAGTCCCCGGCGAGAGGTGGCGTGGAGGTGGTTTCTCCCACGACAAAATTTTCCTTAACTTCATGCCATTGCCCGGCTGAGCGAAGAGCAGGAAGAGCAGGGTGAGGGGGATCATCATGCGATTACCGATTGTGACCGTCCCACCTCATCAGAACGTAATCAGCGGTTTGACGATGTTGTCTTCCTTGGTCACCATCATCTGAAACGCCCGTTCGACTTGCGAAAAGGGGAAGCGATGCGTCGTCAGGAGCGTCGGATCGACCCGGCCCGCTTCCAACAGGCGGAGCAGGCGCACGATCCGTTCGCGTCCGCCCGGACAGAGCGCGGTGCGAATTTGCTTGTCGCCCATGCCCAGCCCAAACTCTGGCAACGGAATGGAGAGCGTATTGCCCGCTTCTCCATGATAGCCAACGTTGGAAATCGTTCCGCCTGGTCTGGTGGCTTTGATGCAATTCTCAAACGTGACTGGATGTCCCAGCGCTTCAATGGCCGAATCCACGCCCTCACCATGCGTGAGTTGGAGAATCCGCGCCACCACATCACCTTGCGTCGGATCAATGACGACATCCGCTCCCACTTTCTTCGCCAGCGCCGCGCGGTCTGGCTTTGACTCCACCGCGATCACCAAGCCAGCACCCAGCAAGCGCGCCATCATCGTCGAGCACAGCCCAACCGGCCCCTGCGCAAATACGGCCACGGTCCCACCGGGTGGGATGTTGGCGTTTTCCGCTCCGGCCAAGCCCGTGGTCATCATATCGGTGGTATAGAGCGCTTGTTCATCACTTAATGACTTTGGCGTGGGTGACAGATTGTAGTCGGCGTCGTTGACGAAAAAGTATTCGGCCATATTCCCGTCCCGCTGGGTCGTGAACTTGTATCCGCCGAGCATCCCACCGCACTGAGAAGTAAACCCGCGCTGGCAATTATCGCAGTGCCCACAGGGCGTGATCGCGCAGACCGTGACTCGGTCGCCTTCCTTGCAGCGCGTGACGTTCGCGCCGGCTTTATAGACGATGCCCACGCTCTCGTGCCCCAGCACGCGGCCCGGAGGAATCGCGATCACGCCTTTCACCGTGTGCACATCCGACGTGCAGATCAGCGCGGCCGTCGTCTTAATGACGGCATCATTCGGTCCCAGATCGGGAATAGGTTTCTCGATGATGCTCACTTTTCCTATTTCCATGAAGGCCAGTGCTTTCATCGTGCTCTCCTTAGATTCGAAAGTCCCCTCTCCCGGCTGGGAGAGGGCTAGGGTGAGGGGGGATCAAAATAGGTCCCATAGCCGAGATTAGTAGGTGACCACCGAACGAATCGACTCCCCCGCGTGCATGAGATCAAACGCGCGATTGATGTCGGTCAGTGGCATCTGATGCGTAATGAGTGGATCGATCTCAATCTTTTTGTCCATATACCAATCGACAATTCTCGGCACATCGGTGCGCCCGCGTGCCCCACCGAACGCCGTGCCCTTCCAGACTCGTCCGGTGACCAGTTGGAAGGGGCGCGTGGAAATTTCGGTACCCGCCGCCGCGACACCGATGATGACCGACACTCCCCACCCTTTGTGACAGCACTCCAACGCCTGGCGCATGACGTTGACATTGCCGATGCACTCGAACGAATAATCCGCGCCGCCTTTGGTGAGGTTGACCAAGTAAGGCACCAAATCGCCCCGCACTTCGCTGGGATTCACGAAATGGGTCAGCCCGAATTGCCGGGCGAGTGTTTCCCGCTTGGGATTCAGATCAACTCCGACGACCATGTTCGCGCCGACTAACCGACAACCTTGGACCACATTGAGTCCGATGCCGCCTAAGCCGAAGACGACGACATTCGCTCCAGGCTCAACTTTGGCGGTATTCATCACCGCGCCAATCCCCGTGGTGACGCCACAGCCGATGTAACAAACCTTATCAAAGGGCGCGTCCGGACGGATTTTCGCCACGGCGATTTCAGGAAGGACCGTGAAATTCGCGAAGGTCGAAGTGCCCATGTAGTGGTGGAGTGGCGTGTTGCCCAGTTTGAAGCGACTGGTGCCATCGGGCATGACCCCTTTGCCTTGGGTTTCACGAATGGCCTGGCAGAGGTTGGTTTTGCGCGACAGGCAATACTCGCACTGCCGACACTCCGGTGTATAGAGCGGAATGACATGATCGCCGGGGCGGACACTGGTCACGCCACTGCCAATCTCCACCACAATGCCAGCGCCCTCGTGTCCAAGGACCGAAGGAAACAGTCCTTCGGAATCGGCGCCGGAGAGCGTATAGGCGTCGGTATGACATATCCCCGTCGCTTTGATTTCAACCAGGACTTCTCCAGCCTTGGGTCCTTCGAGATCGACGGTTTCGATAGCCAGCGGTTTGCCTGGAGCATGCGCGACAGCGGCGCGGACTTTCATCGTGGTGTCCCTCCCTCACAACAGAATGTAGAGCGTTTGACCGCGCGCACTCTAGCCGAAAGCGGTCCCGGTCAGCAAGTGGAGTTGGGGGGGGCGGAGTGCGGAGTTTGGGAGAGCGTGCGGAGTTTGGCGTTCGGGGGATGGTCAGGACGGAGGATGAGTGCTTTACGGTTTACATATCGACGTTTGCTGTTTCACGCGCTCCGCCTTGTGGTGCTGTGATCCAAGACCACACACCAAGAGCGCGGGCTTGCTCTTCCGCTTCTGGCATGAGCACTCGTCCCACCACGGCGGCACGAGTGGGAGTCCCTATTTTCGCGAGCAGGGCTGCTCGTTCCGCCGCTCGTTCAACATCGGAGACGCCAACTCCCCATGAGACTTCGACAACAAGGTGCACGGCCTCCCCAGTGTCTTTGTCTCTCCCTTGCACGAAGACATCGGCCTGCGCGATTTGGTCGCGTTCGTCCATTGTCAGATGTCCGGCGTCAACCGCATCGTCGAGTAATTCGTACACCTGTTCGTGAGAGAGAATGCGTGACCGTCGTAACCACCGCCCATACGCAAACACGACCCGCTTCCCGAATTGCAGTTCCAGCACGTCGCCTTTGAGCACCGCGACATCGGTTTCGACTTTGCTGAGTCGCCGTTCGCTCCGATCAAGGATGTCCTCAAGTTTCTTCAGGCGTTGCTCGCCCTGGGCGTATGCGGCGATTAATTGGGCAAGGGCGTCATCAAGGTTGCTGAACCGTTGCTCGTTCCGGGCAAGGGCATCATCAAGGTTGCTGAAGCGGTGCTCGTTCTGGGCTTGCGCGGCGATTAACTGAGCAACGGCATCATCAAGTTTGCTGAAGCGGTGCTCGTTCCGGGCTTGCGCGGCGATTAACTGAGCAACGGCATCATCAAGTTTGCTGAAGCGGTGCTCGTTCTGGGCTTGCGCGGTCGCGAGCGCGTTGAGAGTCTGCTCGGTTCGGCCCTGGGCGACCGCCAGTTCCGCGATCCGATCCGTCAGCGCTCGTACCTGCTCGGGAAGCGTGAGGAAGTCGTCCGTTAAAATGAGCGGACGTAATTGAACTCGCCATTCCGGATGTGTTGCCAGAATGTGAATGAGATCTTGAATGGTGTCTATGTGCTCAGTCATGGCGATTTCCACGATTGAGGAGACACTGTAGCCCGCTCACCTTGCTCAGACAAGGCGGCGTTGTAGCCCAGATGGAACCAGGAGGCCGAGACTTCCGCTGCGCTCATCTCACACGCCGTCCGGTCGCACGATGCGTTCGAGAAACAACCACTGACTGTTGATTTTCACCAAGCGATCTTCATATTCTCCGGCCAATGCGATCGCGGAAAATACAAGTCAAAAGTCAAAGCGCAAAAGTCAAAAATGGAAAAAGCGGGAAAAGGGAACATCATGCACGACGCATCCCTTCAGTTCCGGGTCTTTCGTCCTTTGTTTCCCGGTCCTCCGTCTCCGGTCCTGCCCCCTACATCTTCACCCGCACGCGGTACGTCACTTTGACCTCCTTGTCCTCGGGCACGATGACATCAAAGCGCAGCGTATGGGCATCGGCTTTTTCGTGTTTGTGCGAGGCGGACAACACTTCCCAATCACCCGGAACCGGTTCGATGATGCGCACACTGGCGGGGGCATCCTTGTGATTGCGTAAGGCAATTTCCCAGGCGGTCTCCGAGATGGTGTCGGCAATCCGCTTGAAGTCGGTTTGCTTGCGCTCACCGGTAACGTCAAACGCTTCGCCCATTTTGACGGTGACCTTCTCGTCCTTGGCCGTGTGGTCGATGGCGTCCTCGCCGATGAACTGCAAACTCCCATCCTTGTCGGCCTTGTACACGCGCACGGTGCCTTTCGGCAGCGGCATCCCCAGGTTGTTCTTCTGCGTGTTGTCGATCTCCAAGGACACGCTCACTTTTTGTTTGGAGAAACTTCCTTCTCCATAGCTATTGTAGAAGTAGTCCTGTTGTCCCCGGAAAATGAGCCGCTTGAGGACCGGGATGGCGGTGGCGGACAGTAACGTCATCTGTTTGGTCTGGTTTTCCTTGACGGTCGCTGGTCGGTCGAGGGTGTAGAGATGATACTCAAAGAACCCTTCCTCGCGAAATTGCGGAGGTGGGGAGGCGGGCGCGGCTTCCATCGCCATGGTGCGAGCATAGACTTTCTCCGGTTCGACGCGATGCACATCTCCGGCGACGAGCTTGAGGGTCGCGTTCTGATAGGTCGCCCCGGACTGGTTGTCGATCGTGACCCAGCCGGTGAGGTCGGCTTTGCTGTCATCCGCGCTGAGGACGGTAATGTAGTCCGCTTGCCAGGTGATTTTGTTCGTCAGATAGGAAGCTTCGATCTTTTGCTTCCCGGCTTTCGTCGCCCGCAGCAGCCACACGAGCGTGGGCTTCGCCATGAGATTCTCCGGCACCTGCGGCAGAATCACCCGCCCTGGGGGATTGATGTGGATTTCGTTGCCGATCTGGTAGACGTAGCCGTCGTTCGCCGACAGGAGAGTGCCGACGAGCCAGTCCTCCTTGCCGGTGTAACTGTTCTTGTCGAAGAGTTTGATTTCTTTGCCCACATATTTTTCCATGAGCTTGGCGGGATTGAGGAGATCATACTCATAGTTCTGTTCGAGCACGCGCAGCCCTTGGGCATCGGTCAAGGATTTGATGTGGACGGTCGCGGGAAGGATTTGCGCGGCGACATCCATGAACTGCAGGGTGTTGTCGCCCGCGCCCAACTCAAGGTCGCGCTGATCTTTGACGAGGGCGATGTTGCTATTGTAGATGGTGAGGGCTACCGACGATTGGTCAGCGAGTCCACTTTTGTTGTGCATGACGGTTCCTCCGGGGACGGGTTTGTCCTGGGCTCCGGCTATCAGAGTCATGGAGGGGAGTAACAGGAAGAACAGCAGTCGCATGGTCTTCATCGGGTGTCCTTGTTCATGGTCTTTCCTTTTCCCCGCTTCCCCTTTTCCCCGCTTCCCTCTCTTTCCCTTTTCCCCGTTTCCCCTTCCTAAATCACGCCTTTTTCCCGTAACTGCGTAATCTCGCCCCGTGTCAGTCCCGCGAAGTGCGTGTAAATGGTTTCATTGTCATGGCCGACGGGGACCGAGCCACGCCAGATTTTCCCTGGCGTGAGAGAAAACTTTGGCGTAATGCCAGTGCCTTTGACTTTGCCCGCTTGTCCGTCTTCCCATTCGACGTGGACGTTTCGGGCTTGGTAGTGCGGGTCTTCGGCGATGTCTTTCGAGGTCATAATGGGGGAGCACGCGACTTGCGCGGCATTGAGCCCCTCAACGACTTCCGTGACCGAACGCTCGGCGACCCAGCCCCGCAACAGGGCGTCAAACTCGATGCCTTCGATGGAGTTCACATCGGTACAGGCGGTTTGCCATTTGGGGTCAGTGGGGTCCAGCTCCAGGACGGTGCAGACGCGAGAAAAGACGGCGAGGCCCACCGCGCCAATGACCACCCAGCCATCCTGCGCTTGAAAGGCGTCATACGGTTGGAAGGCGGTGGCCTTGTTGCCCGAGCGACCTCGGACAAAGCCATCGGTGAAGTATTCCACCATCGTTCCAGAGAGCAGGCGGTGAATGGACTCAAATTGTGAAACATCAATCACTTGGCCCTTGCCGGTCCGCTGCGCGGCGATATAGCCAGCGAGCGAGGACCAGAGACAGAAGAGGGCGGTGATATAATCGGCGGTCCAGGGATTGGCGCGTACCGGCGGTTCGGGATCGGGAAAACCGGTTTGGTGCATCAGCCCACCAAAGGCTTGGCCGATCATGTCGTAGGAAGCACGACCCAGATAATCAGGATGCCCAGTTTGTCCGTAGCCCGACACATGGGTGATGACGATTTTCGGATTGACTTGGAGGACCACATCATCGGTCAGGCCCCATTTGGCGTAGGAGCCGGGCTTCGAGCTTTCCATCCACAAGTCGCACTGTTTGATGAGACTGAGGAACACGTCTTTGCCCGCTGGTTTGCTCATGTCGAGGGAGACGTAGAATTCGTTCCGCCGTTCTTGAATCCACGTGGTGGCGATTTTTCCTTTGCCATCTTTGGTGGGGAGCTGCTTGCCCAAATGCCGCCAGGCCGCATCGCCTTCGCCGGGACGTTCCACTTGAATAACTTCCGCTCCCATCTCCGCGGCTAACGTCGCGGCGTAGGGTTGGGCGATGAGGCTACCCGTGGATAATATGCGAACCCCTTGCAGGGGGCCAAATTGTTCAGGGAGCAGTGATGATGCGCGGTTTTCCATGTCTTTTCTCCTTGGGGTGTACAGCGTGGTTATCCCTAACGGAAATCGGTTGTGAAGGCAACGCATAACCGAGATGGTGACCAATCCCTATGTGAATGCTAAACCTTCTCCTTCCCTTGCCGATGCATTCAGCAGGGAAGAGAAGATCCGTACCTTCTCTTTTGCCATCCTGAAGACGGAAGACCTACGGTGGTACAGGTCGCGCAGTACTTATTCTTATGAGAGCCACCATGGTGAAGGAGAATGGAAACATGCACACCCCGCTTCGTGTTTTGGTTGTTGAGGACTCGATAGAGAAGGTCCATTTGTTGCTCGACGTACTCCGGAACGGCGGCTACGAGCCTACCTGGGAACGTGTTGAGACCGAGCACGGCATGGCGATCGCGCTTGAGACGCAAGCGTGGGATATCGTGCTGGCCGCTGAGGCGCTGCCACATTTCAATGCCCTTGCCGCCCTCCAAGTAGTACAGACCCGAGGACTGGAGCTGCCATTATTCGTGGTGGCGGATCGCATGGACGATGCGGCGGTGGCGGCGGTAATGAGGGCTGGAGCGCGTGATTGTGTGATGAAGGAGAACCTGGCTCGGCTCGTTCCGGCGATTGAGCGGGAGTTGTCGCATACGCAAGATCGCCATCTGCGGAAAACCCAAGTCGAGCATTTTTATACGCTTATCGAGAATTTGCATGATCTGGCCATCGTCATAGCGGAAGACGGAACCATTCACTACACAAGTCGTTTGAGTGAGGGTGTGCTGGGCTATCAACCGGAACTCCTCGCGGGGCGGAACTTTTTGACGTACGTGCACTCTGAGGATGTGAGCGTCGTTCAAGATGTGATCAATCAGGCGGCGCAACAATCCGGGGCAACCCAGCCTGTTAAATTTCGCGTGCGTTCTTCCACGGGAGATTGGCGACGGTTAGAGGTAAGTGGGTCCGCCTTTCGCGGAGAGAAGGCGCTTCTCAGGATTGCCCTGACCGCTCATGACGTGACCGAAAGCGAAGCACAAACGGCCGCGCTCAAACACCAATCGCTCCACGACGAGCTGACCGGCTTGCCGAATCGGACTCTGCTCAATACTGAACTCACGGCTGCCGTGCGCGCCGCGCAAACAAGAGGAAAGAAAGGCATCTCCCTCCTGTATCTCGATTTAGATCGTTTCCAGGTCATTAATGACACGTTTGGGTACCGCTGGGGCGATTTCTTATTGCAGCAGGTCGCGCCGCGACTGCAGGGAGCGTTACGCAAAGCCGATACCGTTGCCCGGGTGAATGGGGATGAGTTTGCCGTGATCCTCTCGAACATTGAGGATGCCAGTGGCGCGATCCGTATCGCGCGGCGGTTGTTGCACCTGTTGGATCCTCCGTTTCAGATTGAAGGACATAAGGTGAACTTGAGTGCCAGCATCGGCATTGCCCTCTGCCCCGAACATGGGACAGACGCGGATACCTTGCTCCAGCGTGCTGCCCGTGCGGTTCATCAGGCCAAGCGCACGGGCATTGGGTATGCCCTGTACTCGGCTGAACAAGAAGAGCTGTATAATCCCACGCGTCTGCTGCTGCTGCACGATTTGCGTCAGGCCCCCGAGCTGGAACAGCTCCTCCTCCATTACCAGCCAAAGGTGGAAATGAAGTCTGGAGCAATCCATCAAGTGGAAGCGTTGATCCGGTGGCAGCATCCCCAGCGGGGCATATTACCGCCGGATGATTTTCTTCCGCTGGCGGAGGAATCGGGTTTAATAAAGCCTCTCAGTCAGTGGGTACTGAACGAAGCCATTCGCCAATGCCGTGTTTGGGATCGGGACGGAATCCACCTCCGTGTGGCGGTGAATTTGTCGATGCGCGATCTCCAAGACCCACAGCTCCCACAACGTATAGCCGGGCTCCTGACGGCGTGGGGCCTCGACCCAGTCTCGTTGGAGGTGGAGGTGACCGAGACCGCCATTGCCGCTGATATGGAGAAGACGCGGCAATCCCTCGCCGATTTACATCAGATGGGGGTGCGCATCGCTATTGATGACTTTGGCACGGGCTACTCGTCGCTCGCGCATCTGCGGCAACTTCCGGTGGATACCGTGAAAATCGACAAATCGTTCGTGCACGGGCTGACGAAAAATGACCACGACATCGCCATTGTCCGAGCCACGATTGAGCTTGGGCACGACTTAGGACTTCAGGTGGTTGCGGAGGGGGTCGAAGATCAGGCTACGTGGGACACGCTGGCCGCGTTAGGGTGTGACCTGGTGCAAGGGTATTTGATCAGCCATCCATTGCCAGCCGTGGCCTTGCAGCACTGGCTCAGTGCGGTGGGCGGACAACTATCGCCAGTGGTGACGACCGCGGCTTCGTCGCGACAGCAGGGACGCTGATTTGTACGTGCGCGTTGCTAGGCTTGATGCGGCTTCTCCCTTGACATCTCGCGACTGGCAAGGAAGGATGCCTCGGAGATTCTTTTTGGAATTATAGATTCATTATGGTGGACTCAATATCCGAGGCAAATCTTCCACTGGGGGTCCTCATTGTTGAGGACGATCGCGAGGTCCGCGACATGGTGACCATGATGGTCGAGGGCATGGGCCATGCCGTCGTCACCGCGGTGAATGGAAAAGACGCCCTTACCCGTCTTCGTGGGCAATCCGTCGATATCGTGCTCCTTGACTTGATGATGCCGGAAATGGATGGCTTCGAGTTCTGTCAGAAGGTCCGTGAAGACCCCACCCTGCGCGATCTCCACATCATTATCACCTCCGCCCGTGATGCACTTGAAGATAAAGTACGAGGACTTGAATTGGGAGCCGCCGATTATCTGACCAAGCCTTTTAGTTTGACCGAGTTGCAAGCGCGGATTAAGGTCGGCGAGCGTATTGTTCGGTATCAAAAGATGCTCCGCGCACAACAAGCCCTGCTTGAGGACCTTGTGCGTAAAGATGAGTTGACCGGCTTGGCGAATCGGCGCAGCGTTGAGGAACGCCTGCGTGAAGAACTCCCACGGGCGGAGCGGTATAAACATGCCCTCTCCGTGCTGTTGGTGGATATCGATCACTTCAAAACGGTCAATGACACCTACGGGCACTCGTATGGGGATGTCGTCCTCAAGGAAGTGGCTCAGACCTTTGCCCGGCAAAGCCGGGCAACTGATCTGTGCGCGCGGTATGGAGGGGAGGAGTTTGTTATTCTCCTGCCGGAAACTTCATTGCCGGAAGCCCGACTCGTCGGCGAGCGACTTTGTGTCGCCGTCCGCGATTTGTCCTTTACCCAGGCGGGAAAAGCGGTTCATGTGACCGCGAGCTTTGGGGTGACCACTGTGAATACCGATCACCCGGAATCGCTCGACGAGTTAATGGAACAAGCGGACCAAGCGCTCTATGCCGCTAAACGTAATGGAAGAGACCGGGTTGAGGTCTATGCTCCCGCCCCGAAAGTTTCTTGATACAAGGCGACAACCGTGGAATCTCTCTTCAACATCATGTTCACTCAGGGACATTTTATCGTCGTGGAGTAGAGAAAAAGACGGGGCCGTGAATTGGGCAATGGCCTTCAGTTCAGAGGGGTCCGAAGTTCCCTCTCCCGGCTGGGAGAGGGCTA
>CAMBFS010000089.1 GCA_945865755.1 Klebsiella pneumoniae | reverse complement strand
GGCCTCGCGCCGCCGCGGCGGCTGGGATTTGAGTGTGGTCAGCGCGATCGTCGCCTTGCTGCGCATCGATAAAAGCTTGTTTGCTCATCTCTCGCCAGCGATTGCCCTTGATTTGGAGGCCAGTTTAGCAAATGTGTCCTGACTTCAGGGCGGAGCGATATCGCTACGGGAAGACCGTGGCTACAGTGACGAGTGCCGAGGGTGTCCACGGGTTTCTGTTACGCAGCGCGGTGAACAATTCGTTTTTCTTTAGAGTGTACCATGACGATGGCGAGTTCACCGACTATGAAATTCATCATGACGATTTGGAAGTAACCATTACACCGGATGCTTTAGCGTCTTTCTATCGGTTTGACGATCGTTGGGTCCTTGATCATAGCCCCGAGGTCCTCGGTCTGGAAAAGCTGTCCGGGGAAGAGGAAGAAAAAGAAGAAAAAGAAGAAAACATCCCCTAGTCGCGGGCCGCCCCCTCACAATTTCAAATCGTCCACCTTCAGGATGCGCCAACGCCACCTGCAACATCCAGTGATATCGAGGGGGCATGGGTGGAAGCGCCGCGAGGTCAACCCAATCCGCCGCCAGCGTCTCCGTTCCATGTGTCGCAAAACATCACGCTCCCACCTTCATGCCCGTCGTTGCTCCGCTTTTCTTTGCCTGCGCAATCCCTCCTGTAGTAGGATAACTCTTGTGTGGTTTCCTACCTTAACACTGAGTTTCCCCTTTCCGCTTTTCTTCAGCAACTCTCCCTCACTCCGAGGTTTCCGCCGAGACAGCCGTCTTGGTCTCCGCCTTGCCGTTCCTTTACCTCTTGCGGGCAAGATGTAACCGAACCGGCCTCCCTTCCCGCGAATCACCACTTGAGCGCCGGACTGAAAGGAGTTTGTTGTGATCCCCACCCTCCCCTTCTTCGCTCCCCTAGCCTGGTTTTTCGAGCACCCTATTCTCTATACGCTCGGTGGCGTCGTGCTCTTCTACTTTCTTGGCAGCATTCGCTACATTCCCAACACGCGGATAGGCATCGTCGAAAAGCGTATCAGCGGTAAAGGTTCACTGACCTCGGGACTCATCGCCTTGAACGGCGAGGCGGGTTTCCAACCCGAAGTGCTGCGTGGCGGTCTCCAATTTCTGCCCCTGTTGCAGTACAGCGTCCATATCCAACCACTGGTGACGATTCCACAGGGACGGGTTGGGTATATTTTCGCGCGTGACGGTAAACCATTGCCGTCGTCGCAAACACTCGCCTCAAATACCACCGCCACGGATTTTCAAGATGTCGCGGCATTCCTCCGTGCCGGAGGGCAGCGCGGTCCCCAACGGAAAATCTTGCGTGAAGGAACGTATGCCATCAATTTGGCGCAGTTTGTCGTGATTACCCAGGAACAGATTTACTATCTCCCGCTCGAACGCGACGAAGAAAAGGTGTTTCGCAGTATGGCTTCGCTCCTCAGTGAACGGGGCGGATTTCAGCCGGTGGTCATCAAAGGAGCGGACGATCAGATTGGTATTATCACTGTCCATGATGGGCCATCGCTGCCGGCGGGGCAGATCATCGCGCCCACCGTTGGTGATGATCCCACCAAATCCGACATGTATCACAATAGCTTTCAAGACCCGGAAAAATTCCTCCACGCTGGCGGTCTGCGTGGCCGCCAGCTCCAAGTGTTGGTCGAAGGCACGTATTACATTAACCGCCTATTCGCCACGGTGGAGATGGTCCCCAAGACCGTGGTGGAAGTCGGCAATGTCGGGGTCGTGGTCTCCTACACTGGTGAGCTAGGGTCGGACCTCTCCGGCACGGAATACAAGCACGGAGAACTAGTGCAAAGGGGCGAACGTGGCGTGTGGAGCGAACCGCTCCTCCCTGGGAAATATGCGTTCAACACCTACGCGGGCAAGGCGATCATGGTGCCGACGACCAACTTCATCCTCAAGTGGAATCGGTCCGAGATTGGCTCTCACAAGTATGATGAAAACCTGGCGGAAGTTTCCTTGATCACCAAGGATGCGTTCGAGCCCTCACTCCCGTTGTCCGTGGTTGTGCATATCGACTACCGCAAAGCGCCGCTGGTGGTACAACGGTTTGGCGATATTAAACGGCTGGTCGAACAGACGCTCGCCCCCATGGTGTCGGCGTACTTCAAGAACGTGGGACAGACGCGCACCCTCATTCAGTTGTTGCAAGACCGGAGCGCGATCCAACAGGTCGCCGGGGAACAGATGCAGGAAAAATTTGGACGTTACAACTTGGAGCTGCAAGAAGTCTTGATCGGCACGCCGACAGCGGGCCAAGGCGGTGGGCAAATCGAACAGATTCTCACCCAACTGCGAGCGCGGCAAATCGCCGAGGAGCAGGTGGAAACCTACAACCGGCAAGAAAAAGCCTCGGTCAAGGAACGCGAACTGCGTGAAGCCGAAGCGCGGGCCAAACAGCAAACGCATCTCACGGAGTCTGAATTGTCGATTACGATTCAGACCAACCAAGGCAAGGCCGACTACGCCCGTTCACAACAGCAAGCCTCGCAGATTCAGACTCTCGCGCAAGCGGAAGCGGAGAAAATTCGCATGTTGGGTGAAGGTGAGGCGAAGAAGATTCAAGCGCTCGCCATCGCGGAAGCGGAGCGGGCGGCGCGGGTTGGTGTCGCCCAAGCCATGGCCATCGAAGAGCAAGTCCGCGCCTACGGCGGCCCTCGGTTTCAGTTGACCCAGCAGGTAATGAACCGGTTCGCCGAAGCGATTCAAGCCGCGCGCGTCGATGTGGTGCCGAAAATCATGATCACCGGAGGCGGCGCGAACGGGACCGGTACCCCAGCAACCGGCAATGTCATGGAAGCGCTGCTCGCGCTGCTGTTGTCGGACAAGATGGAAAAGGACTTCGCCACCACAAGCACGGATGCGCCACGAAGCCCTGAAACTGAAGCCATGCGCAAGCGGATTCTGGATGGGATAGATCGGCAGTAACATGAACTCTTGATCGCGGCGGAAGACCAAGTTCAGCGGTGGCGAGAAACCATAGAATAACCGGAGAAAGGAAAAATCCATGAACCCAAGACAATCGCCACGATTCCAGGCGTTGGTATTGCTTCTCGCTTTGTTCACTCTGTCGCAACCAATCACTAAGAGTGTGGCGGACCCGTCCGAAGAACAAGACATGTGGGTGATGATGGGCATCTCGGACCTCCTCATTGATCCGCGTCATCCCACGAACCTCTATGCGGTGAGCGCGAGCGGTCTTTTCAAGAGCACCAATGGAGGAGTCAGTTGGAGAGTCAGTAATCAGGGCTTGCCCAAGGAAGGGATTGCGACTTTAGCCATTGATCCCAATAACCCGACCACGCCCTATGGAGGAGCCGCATCTCAGCGGGTGTTCAAAAGCACGGACGGTGGGGCAACCTGGACAAGAAACGCGCGGAGCCCGGCCAACACCTTCCCGCTCGCGGTTGATCCACGCAATTCCGCCACAATCTATGCCGGAACGGATACGACGGTTTTCAGAAGTACCGATGCGGGAAAGAATTGGACCCCAACAACATTGACCCAGGTTTTTCCGATTACCTTCGCGATTGATCCCGAAACCCCGACGACGCTCTATGTGTCGGTTTTCCGCGAAGGCAGGACCATCAGCCAAGTCTTCAAAAGCCTCAACGGCGCGCAAGACTGGACTCCGACGGGTCTCGTGGACGAGAAGGTCAGCGGGCTCGCGATAGACCCGAAGACCCCAACGACGCTGTATGCCGCGACTCGCCGTGGCGTGCAAAAAAGCACGAATGGCGGGAACGATTGGTCGCCCACTGGCCTATCGGACCTGGTTTTCCGGCTCGCGATAGACCCCAAGACCCCGACAACACTGTATGCCGTGACGCCTCGCGGGGTCAGCAAGAGTATCAACGGAGGAAAAGATTGGCAGCCCACGGCGTTGTCGGAATCGAGCCTCTTTATCGTGATCGACCCGGTGGACCCGCTGATGCTGTACGCGGGAACCAAACAAGGGCTCCACAAAAGCATTGATGGCGGTGCCCACTGGACCACCATCAATACGGGTCTGCTCATGCCCTTTATTCAAACCGTCCTCGTGGACCCCCAGACGCCGACCACACTCTATCTGGGAACGGTTGAGGGGGTTTTCCGCACTACGAATGCAGGACAACATTGGAACATCACGGATATCGGGGACGGGCCGATCAAACAAATCATGCTTGCACCACACACACCTCCGACGCTGTACGTCAACAGTGAACCGCGCGGATTGCTCAGTAGCATTGAGAACAATGCGGAGAATGCGATCAACCTTGGCCAGGTGTTAGCTATCGCGATGGATACGACGACCCCTTCCACGCTCTATGCCGGAGTTCCCGAAACCGCGATAGGTGTCCATAGCGCCATCATCGCATCCCCAGGCGGGGTGATGAAAAGTACGGACGGAGGAAAGAGTTGGAAGCACACCAACGTAGTGAACACCGAACCGCCCCCGTGTGCCCCTCACCGGAGCAGTACCCCAAGCATCAAGGGCGAAAGGCAACGGCGGGACGAATCCCCAATCGCGGACTGTCCTCTCCAAGCGAAGAACCAACTCATGGCCAAAAGCCTCATCCAAACACTCGTCGTCGATCACAAGGCACCAACGACCATTTATGCCGGAACACTGAGCGGTATTTTCCGCAGTGCCGACGGAGGAGAAACCTGGGTGGACAAGAACAAGGGCTTAACCTCTACCGCGGTACGGACACTTGTGGTTGATCCCACAACCTCGACCATTCTCCATGCGGGAACGGACGGTGGAATTTTCAGGACGAAGGATGGGGGCGACACGTGGCAACTCGTCCATCAATCCGTCGTGGGGATTCTCACCCTCGTCATTGCCCCACACGCAACCATTCTGTACGCGGGCACCCCAGACGGGTTGCTCAAGAGCGACAATGGGGGAAATTCATGGACCACCGTCAGTACCCCGACGCTTCCCCATACTTTCTTGCACACTCTTGCCCTGGATCCGCGAACGCCGACAACCCTCTACGCAGGAACCCCCGCGGGGATATTCAAAAGCACGGACGCGGGAACAAGCTGGGTTTCCATCAATGCGAATCTGGCGCACCATTTCGCCTCCCGTGCCACCGCGTCGGCCACTACCCCACTTGCCCACCTTCAGGATGCGCCAACGCCACCTGCAACATCCAGTGATGTCGCGGGGGCATCGGCGGGAGTGCCGTGAGGTCGAACCAATCCGCCGCTAACGTCTCGGTTCCATCTGGAATCGGTGTCCCCTCAACAATCTCGGCGCGAAAGAGCGTGGCGGCCAGTTGGACTTGGTTGCCATCGGGATAGGTATGAAACATCGCTGGCCCGGTAAACACACCCACGAGCTGGGTCGGACGAATTCTCAATCGCAATTCTTCGTAGGCTTCACGCACGATCGTGCCCGCTGGCGTTTCCCCTAACTCCATCAATCCCGCCGGGAGTCCCCAGGTGTGCGTATCGGATCGTAACCCCAGCAACACCCGCCTCTGGGTATCCTGGATCACCGCGCCCGCCGACATCAGAATAATCCGCCCCGCGCCTACCGCTTCTCGCAATGGCCACAGAAAACTATCGGTCGCTGACGTGATGATCGGCGGATCAAAGTAAGGAAGGCTCTTGTTCTTGAGGTCGCGGATCATCGCCGTATACCACGGCGGACACGAAGTTGGCAGGTCGTCGAGCGAGAAGAACTGTCCCAGTGTGGATTCCTGCCCATCTGCTCGTAGTTGTCCACCGACCACGTGGCACTCAATCGCGACCGTGAACTGCTGCACCTCATCGCCGGTCGGGTATTGAAAATCCCACTCCGGCGAAGCGTACACGCCAATGAGGCGCTGAGGTTCGACGTGAAGACCGGTCTCTTCCCTCGCCTCGCGCACGACGCAACCACGAAAGGTTTCACCCAGTTCGACAATGCCGCCCGGCAGTCCCCACCAGTCGAAATCGGTCCGCCGCTGGAACAGCAAGCGACCATCAGCATCGCGAATCAATGCGGTCGCGTAGGCAAGGATCGTCTTGCGGGGGCCGATGTGACCGCGGAGCCAGCCAATGTAGTCGGTCATAAGGGTGTTGGGAACTCAATTCTTTCGTAGATGTCTCGAAGGACAATCGCGCAGTTCATTGAGGACAAATGGATCGCACCGTCCAAAACACTGGCTTCAGAGAGCATCCACTTGTCACCCTGTCGCGCATAATGCTCAACTCGCACCTGGTTCTGCATGATAAGGAGGTAGTCTTTCAGCGACGCCAATCGACGGTAATGCGCGAACTTCTCACCACGGTCATACGCTTCAGTCGAGTCGGACAACACCTCCACGATGACACTGGGATTGAGTAGCGTATCCAAATGTGTGTCCTCAAAGTCCGGTTGGCCGCAAAGGGCCACCACATCTGGATAGGTATACAAGCCAGTGACGCTAACTTTGACCCGCATATCGTTAATGTAGGCTTCGCACGGTCGGCCTCTCAGTTGGGCGCGCAGTTCGCCAAAGACATTACCCGCGATCAGGTTATGTCGCCGACTCGCTCCAGCCATCGCGAAAATGGAGCCATTGATATACTCGCTACGGTATTGCGCTTGGCGTTCAAGGACGAGGTATTGCTCCGGGGTCAAGCGCGTCTGGACCTGGGATGACATGGGTTCCTCCGCTCGCCATCAATGGCAAAGTGGGACGCTTGGGTGGTCTTTCTTTTCTTGGCTCAGAAGGAGTCGGCTCACTACTCGTCCTGCGTCACGCGCAGCACTTCCGCGACGGTCGTCGAACCTTCACGCACTTTCCGCCAGCCATCTTCACGCAGAGTACGCATGCCTTGGGCGACGGCGGCGTTTTTGATGGCATCGGAAGCGGAGCGTTTGAGAATGAGCTGGCGCACCCCTTCGCTGATGGTGAGTAACTCAAAAATGCCATTACGTCCGTGATAGCCGGTCATGTCACAGGCTTCACAGCCTTGGGCTTCAAACGCCGTGATTGGAGCGCCCTTCACGCCGTTCGCCGTGGCTCCATTCTCATTGGGCAGGACACTGCCCTCGGCCGGACGGCGGCACTGTGGACACAGGGTCCGCACTAACCTCTGCGCCATCACCGCCAGCAGCGATGAGGCTAACAGATAGTCCTCAACGCCCATTTCCAGCAGCCGAGAGATCGCACCAGAGGCATCGTTGGTATGGAGGGTCGAGAACACCAAGTGACCAGTCAGCGCGGATTGCACGGAAATTTCCGCCGTCTCGTAATCGCGGATTTCACCGACCATGATGACGTCAGGGTCTTGCCGCACGATGGACCGTAACCCATTAGCGAAGGTCAATCCGATCTGCGGCTTGACGTGAATCTGGTTCACGCCAGCTAACTGATACTCAACCGGGTCTTCAATGGTGATGATCTTCTTGTCGGGCGAGTTAATTTTATCGAGTGATCCGTACAGGGTGGTGGTTTTCCCGCTACCCGTGGGTCCCGTCACCAGGATCATCCCATACGGACGATTGATATGCTTCTCGAACTCTCCCATCGTGTCGGTGGGAAACCCAAGCGATTCGAGGCTGACGATGATACTCGACCGATCAAGAATACGCATGACGACGCTTTCCCCGTACAGGGTTGGGAGCGTTGACACGCGCAGATCGATTTCACGTCCGAGCATGCGCAGTTTGATACGTCCGTCTTGGGGCAAGCGCCGCTCCGCGATGTTCAACTTCGCCATCAGCTTCACCCGCGAGATCAGCGCGGCTTGCAGCTTCCGCGGTGGAGCATCGACATTATGCAAAATACCGTCGATGCGGTAGCGGACATGCAACTCTTTCTCGAACGGCTCGATGTGAATATCGGACGCGCGCCGTTCCAGCGCACGTGCGATGAGGACGTTGACTAACCGAATGACCGGCGCTTCGCTGGCTAAGTCGCGAAGATGTTCGACATCTTCCTGGTCGTCTTGCAGATATTCAATCTCGTCCGCTTCAATCTCTCCCACGCGCTCGCCTTGTTCAGTCGACCCATCGGCATAGTACGTCGCGAGGGCTTCAAGAATGTCCCGCTCGCGGGCAATGCGCTTCGACAGTTGCATGCCCGTCGCCTTCTGCAACGCTTCAATGACATACGGATCCCCAGGATCGGCCATCGCCGTCACCAAGTACCCATCTTGCACGGCCACCGGACACACCCGTGCTTGGCGAAAGAAGTTGGTATTGATGTTATCGAGCGTCGGGGGTTGTTGGGGAAATTCTCGCGCTCCCAAAATCGGCGCGTGATAATACTCGGAGAGCAACGACAACAGGTCATCTTCCGAAAGGAATCCCAGTTCCACCAGAAGACGTTCGAGCGGTTCGCTGCGGTCCAGTTGCACGCGCTGTACTCGGCGCAGGTCGTCCGCCGACATTTTTCCCGTCCCAATGAGGAGTTCTTCGAAATGGGTCATAATAATAAACTCGTCGCCTTAGCGAATAAGACTGCCAATCCGCCCCCACCGTACCCACGTCTCCTGGCCATCCCATGACCAATAGATCAGGAACGCTTTGCCCTTCACGTCATCAAGGTCGACATACCCCCAGAACCGGCCGTCGTGGCTCTGGTCTCGGTTATCGCCCATCACAAAAAGTTTGTGCTCTGGCACGGTGAATAGGCCGAGATTGTCACGCTGGCCAGGGGTTTCCCGGTCTCCTTCGGCGAAGGTCGCGTGGGGCTCCTCCACTTTGGCGCCGTTGATGTACACCGCTTTGTGACGCACCTCGACGGTGTCGCCGGCAACCGCGATCACCCGCTTGATGAAATCCTTGGTGCGATCCTTGGGGTAGACAAAGACAATGACATCGCCGCGTTGTGGCGGGTTCCACTCCCAGACGGTCGTGTCGATGGGATAGGGTAAACGAAACCCATACAGAAATTTGTTCACCAGAATATGATCGCCGATTTGGAGCGTGGACAACATGGAGCCGGAGGGAATCTTGAAGGCTTGGACGATGAAACTGCGAATAAATAAGGCGAGGAGCAACGCGACCAGCAGGGCTTCGGCATATTCGCGGGCGACCGATTTCTGGACGCTTCGTTTGCCCGTGCTAGCTCGTTTCTCCACTTGTTCCTGATGTCCAATGGCAACGGCGGATTCGTCAATGCCAGACATTTTGTTTCTCACAGGCTCCCCTTTTGACTCACACGCAAGATGACTAGGACTCTCGGACTCGCAGCAGCGCGAGAAATGCCTCTTGTGGGATTTCCACGCGCCCAACTTGCTTCATCCGTTTTTTCCCCTCTTTTTGTTTTTCTAGCAGCTTTCGTTTTCGGGAAATATCCCCGCCGTAGCATTTCGCGGTCACGTTTTTCCGCAACGCCTTGACGGTCTCGCGCGCGATGATCCGCCCACCCAACGAGGCCTGAATCGCCACGTCATACATCTGCCGCGGGATCAGTTCACGCATCTTCTGCGTCAACTCACGCCCCCGTGCGTAGGATTGATCCTGATGAACAATCAGTGACAGCGCATCCACCAGCTCGCCATTGATGCGGATGTCAAGCTTGAGCAATTTGGCCGGTCGCAAATCGAGAGAGTCGTAATCAAACGAGGCATAGCCCCGGCTCACGGATTTGAGACGGTCGTGAAAATCAATGACGATCTCGTTGAGCGGAATCTCGTAGAGCACCAGCGCCCGGTTGATCCCTGGATACTTGAGTTCGCGTTGCACCCCGCGCCGTTCCTGACAAAGTTGGAGCACGTTGCCGAGATATTCGGTCGGCACATGAATCGTCGCGAGAATGAACGGCTCTTCAATATGATCGACTTCTTGTTCTGGGGGCAACAGCGAGGGATTATCGATCAACAGCGAATCGCCGGTGATCGTCACCACCCGATATTCCACCGTCGGCGTGGTGGTAATCAGGTCCAAGCCAAATTCGCGTTCGAGTCGTTCCTGCACAATTTCCATGTGCAACAAGCCAAGAAACCCACAGCGAAAGCCAAAGCCCAACGCCAACGAACTTTCCTTCACATAGGTGAACGACGCATCGTTGAGCCGCAGCTTCTCCACGGCATCGCGCAGGTCATCGTAATCCACGGAATCCACTGGATAGAGGCCGGCGAACACCATCGGCTTGACCTCTTTGAATCCAGGAAACGCCGCGGCCGTCGGGTTGGTCGGGTCAGTAATCGTGTCGCCAATGCGGGCTTCGGTCACATCCTTAATGCCCGCCATGACGAAGCCGACTTCGCCCGGTCCCAGGGCATCCACTACCAGCGGCCGAGGCGCAAAGACTCCTAAGCGTTGCACGTCATACAGTTTATCGCTCGACATCAGTTGGAGTGTCATCCCCTGGCGCAGCGTCCCTTCGAACACCCGCACTAGGATGACAGCCCCTTGATACGAATCGAACCAGCTATCAAACAGCAGCGCTTTGAGTGGGGCATCGGCATCGCCACCAGGCGGCGGGACGGTACTCACAATGCCTTCGAGCACCTCGTGAATGCCACGCCCTTCTTTCGCGCTGGCCAAAATCGCGGTGCTGCCATCAAGTCCAATAATGTCTTCAATCTCCTGGCGCACGCGTTCCGGTTCGGCGCTCGGCAAGTCGATCTTATTGATAACCGGCAAGAGTTCGAGGTGATGATCAAGCGCCAAATAGGTGTTGGCCAGGGTTTGCGCTTCGACGCCTTGGGTGGCATCGACGACCAGGATCGCTCCCTCACAGGCGGAGAGACTGCGCGACACTTCGTAGGAGAAATCGACGTGGCCAGGCGTATCAATGAGGTTGAGGGAGTAGTCCTCGCCGTCGTCGGCTCGATACAGCAGGCGAACGGTCCGCGCTTTGATGGTGATCCCGCGTTCCTGTTCGAGGTCCATCGTATCAAGGAACTGGGCGCCATTCTCCCGCTCACGGGTGGTCACGCCACCGGTATACGACAACAGTTTTTCGGCCAAGGTGGACTTTCCGTGGTCGATATGGGCAACGATACAAAAATTACGGATATGACTTGTGTTCATTATGCGCGTGTGCGGAAATACTCGACGGTCCGACGTAATCCTTCCTCGATTTTCATTTCCGGCTGCCAGCCGAGAAGTTGCCGCGCCCGGTCCCATGCCAACACACTGCGGCGTTGTTCTCCAGCTTTGGCGGGGCCATGCGTTTCTGGAGCGGTGGACCCGGTGAGGTGACGGAGATGACCAAACAATTGGTTCACATCGGTCTCAATCGCGGTGCCAATGTTAATGGGGCCAGTGTAATCGGCTTGCAAGGCGGCCAAGTTGGCGCGGGCCACATCGCCCACGAAGACATAGTCCCGCGTCTGCTTGCCATCGCCGTTGACGACCGGTTGCTCACCAGCCAAGAGTTTGAGCGCGAAGATGGCCACCACACCCGCCTCGCCATGTGGGTCTTGGCGTGGCCCGTAGATATTGGCGTAGCGCAGCGCGATGTACGGCATGCGATATTCCACGTTATAGAAGTAGAGGTAATGTTCGCCGGTCCGTTTACTCACGCCATACGGGCAAATCGGATGAGTCGGGTGCTCTTCCGTCGCCGGAAACGTTTCCTGCTCCCCATACACCGTCCCACCAGATGACGAGAAAATAATCTTCTTCACTCCCGCTTCTCGTGCGCCCTCAAGGAGATTGAGCATCCCCAAGATATTGACGCGTGCGTCAAACATCGGATCGGCCACGGAACGACGGACATCCATCTGCGCGGCATGATGGTTCAGCACCTCGACCTTTTCCCGCCCGATCAACTGCCGGACAGTCGGATCTTGAATATCCGCCTGCACAAAGTGGGCTTTGGGATGAAGATTCTGTCGTTTGCCGGTCGACAGGTCATCGACCACAATCACGTCATGGCCCGCGTTGATGTAGGTATCGACGATGTGTGAGCCGATAAAACCCGCGCCGCCAGTTACCAGTATACGCATAGCATCCTCAGTATGAATCCAGTTACGCGACCTTATCTTGAAAATAGGCAATCGTCTGCCGGAGTCCATCCTCTAGCGAAACCTGAGGTTCCCAGTTATTGAGCACCCGACGCGCAAGAGAGATATCCGGTTGGCGCTGTTTCGGGTCGTCAACCGGCAGCGGGTTGAAGGTGATCTTACTTTTGCTTCCAGTCAGTTGGATGATCGCCCGGGCGAATTCGAGGATGGTCAGCTCGCGGGGATTGCCGATATTGACCGGACCAGTGTGGTCCGAGCGCAAGAGACGGACAAGTCCTTCCACCAGATCGCTCACAAAACAGAAACTGCGCGTCTGCCCACCGTCGCCATACACGGTCAAATCTTCCCCCCGTAGAGCCTGCGCGATAAAGTTCGGGACCACACGTCCGTCTCTGAGCCGCATTCGGGGACCGTAGGTATTGAAGATCCGCACGATGCGGACTTGCACCCCGTGGGCGCGGTGATACGCCATCGTCATCGCTTCGGCGAATCGCTTCGCCTCGTCGTACACGCCACGCGGCCCAATCGGGTTCACATTGCCCCAGTAGTCTTCTTTCTGGGGATGCACGAGTGGATCACCATAGACTTCAGAGGTCGAGGCGAGTAAGAGCCGTGCCCCTTTTTCCTTTGCGAGTCCCAACGCCTTGTGGGTTCCGAGCGAACCGACCTTCAGTGTCTGAATCGGCAACTCAAGGTAATCGACCGGGCTGGCGGGAGAGGCGAAATGGAGAATCGCATCCACGGACCCCTTCACGTAAATGAACGTGGTCACGTCTTGCGGAATGAAAGAAAAATTCTTGTTGGTAAAGAGGTGAGCAATGTTATCAGGGCTGCCGGTGATGAAGTTATCCATGCAGATGACTTCGTCCCCCTCCTTGAGAAAACGCTCGCAGAGATGCGACCCAATAAAACCCGCGCCGCCAGTGATTAACACACGTGTCATATTCGTTGCCTCCGTCCCTTCGGCTCGCTACTGCGTCACCGAAGGGCGACCAATAGGATAATACGAGAACCCTTCCTGCTTCATCACCGCCGGTTCGTACAGGTTCCGACCATCTAAAATGAGCGGGGTCTTCATCAGTTCACGCATCCGCGCGAAATCAGGCCGCCGAAACTCGTTCCATTCGGTCACGATCAGCAGCGCATCGGCTCCCGGCAGGGTGTCGTAATTGGCGCGGTGATAAGAGACACGGTTGCCAAAGACTTCCCGCGCGCGGGCGAGGGCTTCAGGATCATGCACGGCGATTTCCGCTCCGCCCTTGAGCAACTCTTCAATAATGACAACCGCTGGAGCTTCACGCATGTCATCGGTGCGCGGCTTGAATGCCAGTCCCCAGATCGCAAACTTGCGTCCACGGAGGTCAGTGCCGAAATGGGTGTGGACTTTGTCGACCAGCAAGTGTTTTTGCTTCTCGTTCACCACTTCGACTTCTTTCAGTAACGAGAAGTCCATGTGATGCTCTTCCGCCGTGCGAATCACCGCACGGACATCTTTCGGAAAACAAGAGCCGCCATACCCAACACCGGGAAACAAAAAGTAATGACCGATGCGACGATCAAATCCGATGCCACGCCGCACCTCGGCGACATCCGCCTCGACTTTCTCGCAGAGGTTCGCCACTTGATTGATGAACGAGATGCGCATCGCCAGAAAAGCGTTGGCCGCGTATTTCGTCATCTCGGCGCTCCGGTTATCCATCACCAAAATGGGGTTCTCGGTGCGCACAAACGGCGCATAGAGTTCTTTAATCAGCGACAACGCGCGGTCGCTGTTCCCGCCAATGACCACCCGGTCAGGTTTCATAAAATCCTCGACCGCGGCGCCTTCCTTGAGGAATTCGGGATTGGAAACGACATCGAACGGGTGGGTCGTATTGGCGGACATGGTGGCGCGCAACTTATCCGCCGTGCCCACGGGCACGGTGCTCTTGAGCACCACGATACGATAGCCAGGCATCGCCTTGGCGATATCGGCACCGGCTTGCAGCACCATACTCAGGTCAGCGGAACCGTCCTCATCTTGCGGCGTCCCCACCGCGATGAAACACACCATCGCCTCTCTCACCGCGCCAGCCAAGTCGGTCGTGAAATGCAAACGCTTGTCGGTGGCGTTGCGACGAATGAGTTCTTCCAAGCCCGGTTCGTAGATCGGAATTTTGCCATTACGGAGGTCGGCGACCTTGCGCTGGTCAATATCCACACAGGTGACATCGTTCCCGCTTTCCGCGAAGCAGGTGCCCGCAACCAGTCCAACGTATCCCGTGCCAACGACACACAGTTTCATGCCTTCTCTTCTCCTATCAATTCAATAGTGGTCAATTATTTTGAGGGTGGTTCGCGAACCGCGAAAGATTGAGCGTTCCGAGCCGGGGCACTGTAACACAGTGCACTAAAAAACCCTATCGGTTATTCGAGAACTTCCTTAATCAGATAGACGGACTTCTCTTGGCTTTCGTGGTAGGTGCGTGCCAGCATTTCGGCCAGGAGTCCGGTCGTCACAAACTGCACCCCAACCACCACCAGCAAAATACCAAGCCACAAGAGCGGGCGCTCGGATAAGCGCATGCCAAAGAAGAGGCGCTGGACACCCAACACCGCGGTAATGGCACTGCCGAGGAAAAAGGCCACAAGCCCGACGAAACCGAACAAGTGGCTGGGTCTCGTGGCATAGCGGGACAGAAACTTCACCGTCAACAGGTCCAGAATCACCCACAAGGTGCGAGTCAGCCCGTACTTGGAAGTGCCGTGTTTGCGTGGGTGATGCGTCACGGGCATTTCCGTGATTCGCGCCCCCACATCACCCACGAGCGCGGGAATGAATCGGTGCATTTCTCCATACAGTTTGAGATTTTTGACGACATCACGTCGAAAAACCTTCAACGTGCAGCCGTAATCATGAATTTTCACTTGCGTCGTCAACCCAATAATCCAATTGGCGATTTGCGACGGGAGGCGGCGGTTCAGAAAGGGGTCTTGTCGGTCTAGCCGCCAGCCATTGACGAGGTCGTAGCCTTCGTTGAGCTTCGCCACGAGTTTGGGGATATCCACGGGATCATTCTGCATATCGCCGTCAAGCGAGACGACAATATCGCCGTGGGCATAATCAAATCCCGCCGCCAGAGCCGCGGTTTGGCCAAAGTTACGGCGGAAGCGGAGCACTTTGACCCGCGTATCCTTGGCATGGAGGTCCGCCAGCATGCGGTCACTGCCATCGGTACTGCCATCATCAACGAGGATAAGTTCGTAGGTCCAGCCGATGGGGTCCAGCACCTCACGCACACGTTCGTACAACGGGGTGAGATTTTCCACCTCGTTATAGACCGGAACGACTAGGGAAAGGTACATGAGAAGTTCGGAGTCTAGAACAGTTCGGAGTCAAAGAAGTTCGGAGTT
>CAMBFS010000088.1 GCA_945865755.1 Klebsiella pneumoniae | reverse complement strand
CTGAAATTCGTTGAGGGTTACACTGGTCAAATCCAGCAGTTCCATGGGGCGTTTCTGTAAGGCACTGAAGCGTAATCCGGCCATGAGCCCGCCTCCTGTTCGTGATTTCGGATGCCAACTTACACTATCCACAAATCGGAATAAACTCTTATGACGAGATGACAGATGTCAAGGAGAATTTTTGCTGGGGGCGCTATACAGCACTGCTGGACAAGCCAGCAGTGGCACCCAATAAGAGCGTCAAAATAGAAAAACCGTATCCCCCAGAGTATCTCCACCTATGGTATTAACGAATGCGGTGCCCTTTTGGTTGACACGGGCAAGAAAGAAAAAATGGAAGGGAAGAGAGAAATGGCCTGCGCCGCACCCACTCTTCACTTCTCCCAAGAAGATCGTAGGGTGCGTGACACGCGCCCTACAACTTCAGATATCGTCCTCGGTTAAGCCGACCGCTTTGAGCAATGCAGCGAGCGTCCCTTTCTTGAGGTCTTTATTGCCATGAACAGGGACGCTGAGAATTATCGGATTCCTTGGTTGCGCGTAAATGTGATGACTCCCGTGCACGCGTTGAAACTGCCAGCCATGAGCTTCCAGGATACGACAAAGTCGCCGACCCGACAGCGATTTCACACTTCGATCTCCACGACATGATCTGGAGCCCGCACCGCGACGCGTTCCGCCGCCACGACGAGCCAGCCTTCGGCTGCTTCACGAATGTTTGTCAGCACTTCTTCCAATGTGTCGCCCTCGGAAACACAGCCGGGTAATGCGGGCACTTCAGCCCAGAAACCGCCTTCTTCCGCGGGATGGAGTACCACCTTTAACTTCATAATATTCTTTTCCTCCAGACGGCATCTGCTGTCGTGTTGCGCATTACAGCGGTTTTCATTGGAGCGAGGAGACACCCCTTTCCGTAGGCCGTTCCCGGCGCGAGCGTACATGCCGGAAACGCTCCGCTTATTCCGGCCTACGTTCTTGCTCCCTTCGTTCAAGTGCAAACCGCTGTAGACCGCTGAAAGCCACGAGAGTCTCTCCACGAGGCCATAGCGCTTTAGCTGGAGCATTTCCACCGCGTCCTACATTCAAGAGAGAAGGGCGACCTTGGCGGTCCTTCTCTCACAGGCGAGACACCCGCGCGCCCTGGAAGCGCGCGGCGTGAACAACAATTAGTGATGAGATAAGGCGGGGGGCGTGCTTGTCACCGGCTTGGCGGCGGGAGCATGCGCTTGCTTGTCAGCGGAAGAAGCGGTTTGAGCGGGCTTCTCAAGCGAAGTAAACGAATGGCGGGCCAGCGCCATCGGCTTGGCGGGTAACACTCCCATGAGGACCGTGCCGACCGTCGCCGCGACAATGGCTGTTGCCAGTGCCGGACGCGCGGACAGGGGTTCGACCTGTTTCTCCCCCTCTTGCATGTACATGGTGACGACCACACGAATGTAGTAGTACGCCGAGACCACGCTGTTGAGCACGCCGATCACCGCCAACCAAATGTACCCGGCTTTCACCGCAGCACTAAAGACGTAGAACTTGCCAGTGAAACCCACCAGCGGCGGAATGCCCGTAAGTGACAACATGAAGATCGTCATCATCATGGCCAACGCGGGATAGCGAAAACCAAGACCCGCATAGTCGTTGAATTCCTCGTTCGGCTCGCCCTTTTTACCGACCGCGACCACAACCGCGAACGCACCGAGGTTCATCAACCCGTAAGCGACGAGGTAGTACATCAACGCCGACCCACCAAGTTCACCGCCAGCCACCATCGCGACGAGCAGATACCCCGCATGCGCAATGCTCGAATACGCCAGCATTCGTTTGATGTTGTCTTGAACCAGGGCGGTCAGGTTGCCAACAATCATTGTCACAACCGCCACGACCCAGAGTATCCATTCCCATTGCCCGTGAAGCGCACCAAACGATAGCAGGAAGACTCTGACGAACGCGGCGAACGCCGCGGCTTTGACGCCCACCGCCATGAAAGCGGTAATCGTGGTTGGCGCGCCTTCGTACACATCCGGTGCCCAGGCATGGAACGGAGCGGCCGCTACTTTGAATCCAAAGCCGACGATCAGCAACGCCATGCCTGCCAATAACATCGGGGAGCTCTGGTCGCCGCTGAGATGCGTGCTGATGTAGATCGCGACCTCGCCGAGTTTAATACTCCCAGTCGCGCCATACACTAACGCGGTGCCATACAGAAAGAAGCCGCTCGCGAAGGCACCCAACAAGAAGTATTTCAGCGCTGCTTCGTTGGCTTTGACGCTCTGTCGCCGAATGCCCGTGAGGACATAAACCGCCATCGACATGGTCTCAAGGCCCAGAAAGATCACGATCAAGTCGGTCGCCGCCGCCATGAGCATCATGCCGACCGCGGCGAACAAAATGAGCGCGTAGTATTCGCCCGCTGGCAGCTCGTTATTCTCCACGTACTGTCGGGACATGAGCACCGTCATCCCCGTCGCCAGACAAATAATCAGGTTGAAAAAGAGGGCGTAGGTATCAAGCGCCAACATGCCGCCAAAGGCACTCTCATTCCGCCCCCACAATGAGTAGGACAAGTACGCGGTGATCGCGATCCCCGCGAGGCTGAGCCACGCCAGGTACTTCCGGTCTTGCTCCTTCATCCAGAGATCCCAGCACAAAACGGTGATTCCCACGACAGTGAGAACGATTGATGGCATTACAGCGGCCCAGTTTACCTCAGGCAAGATCATGATTGTCCCTATTGAATGCGAGCATTAATGCGAGCATTAGTGGGCCTGCTCGGTCCGAGCCACCACCGCGTGCTTTTCCGTCTTTTCTCGCGCATTTGCTTGATGCGCCTGGTGGATAGGAGCCATGCGGGCCACGACCACGTCCACCGATTTTTCCATCCGTGACAAGAATGGATTCGGGAAAAGTCCCATCAACACCATGAGCACCAGGAGTGGCGCGAACACGAGCACTTCTCGACATGATAAATCAGCCAGCTTCTTGTTCTCTTCGTTCTCCAAGGGGCCGAACATCACACGTTGGTACATCCACAGCATGTACACCGCCCCCAACACGACACCAGAGATCGCGGCGAGCATGTAGATGGTGCTCGCTATCGAAGAGGCCGAGGCGACGCCATCGACGATGATCGCCTTGAATGCCCCTATGAGAATCAAAAATTCACCAACGAACCCGTTGAGCCCCGGAAGCCCAATGGAAGAAAACATGGTCACGAGAAAAATCGTGGCGTAGATGGGCATCTGTTTCCACAATCCGCCGTACTCGCTAATCAAGCGGGTGTGACGCCGCTCGTACACCACGCCAACCAATAGGAACAGCGCGCCGGTGGAAATCCCGTGATTGAGCATCTGGAAGACCGCGCCTTGGGTGCCTTGCATATTGAAGGCAAACAACCCCAACACCACGAATCCCATGTGACTGACCGATGAATACGCGACGAGTTTCTTGAGGTCAGGCTGCACCATCGCCACCAGCGCCCCGTAGAAAATACCGACCACCGACAAGGCAATCAGAATTGGCGCGGCGAAATAGGCGGCATCGGGAAAGAGCGGAATCGCGAAGCGGATCAGCCCGTAGGTTCCCATCTTGAGCATGACCCCGGCGAGAATCACCGATCCACCGGTTGGTGCTTCGACGTGCGCGTCGGGTAACCAGGTGTGAAAAGGGAACAAGGGCACTTTGATCGCGAACGACAAGACGAACGCGGCGAACATCCACAGTTGCGCCTGCGCGGGAATCTGGAGGTCGTAGAGTTGCAGCAGATTGAAGGTGACCGAGCCGGTCGCGGTATTGTGCAGATAGGCGAGATAGAGAATGGCCACCAGCATCAGCAGGCTGCCGACCATCGTGTAGATCAGGAATTTGATCGCCGCATAGATGCGTCGCGCCCCACCCCAGACGCCGATGAGGAAATACATGGGAATCAACATCACTTCCCAGAAGACGTAGAAGAGGAAGAGGTCAATCGCCACGAACGCGCCGATCATCCCGGTTTCCAGCACCAGGAAGAGGAACATGTATTCCTTGATGCGTTTGTGGACGTCGCCCCAGGCGGACAAGAAAATCAGCGGCATGAGAAACGTTGTCAACAAGACGAGGAACAGACTGATGCCGTCGATCCCGACGTGATAGTCAATGCCGAAATCAGGAATCCAAGGCACCCGTTCGACGAGTTGGAAGGTGCCAATCGAGCTGTCGAACGAACACAGCAGGCTCAGTGAAAGGAGGAACGTGAGGAGCGACGTAACAAAGGCAACCCAGCGCGCCCCTTGTTCGTGCTCATTCTTGAGGAACAGGAGCACTAACGCGCCGAGCAACGGGGTGAACGTAACTGCGCTTACCATAAGTAGTATCCCAATCCAAAGATCGCCATCGCGCCGATCAGCAATGACATGGCGTAACTCTGGACATTACCCGTTTGCCACAACCGCAGGGCGCCGCCGAACATACCGGTGACCTGGGCCGTATCATTCACCGTGGCGTCAATGCCTTTGATGTCCACAATTTTCCAGAAACCATCCGCGAGCGCGGTCATGGGGCGCACGATCCACGCATCGTAAATTTCATCAATGTACCATTTGTTGAGCGCGCCCTTATGCCACGCATCAATGGGCTGGTTGTCCATGCCTTCCGCGGGATTCGCTTTGCGCCCATACATCAGATAGGCGAGCACAATCCCAACGATTCCCATGACCGTCGGCATCAAGCGAATAAACGCTGGCACGTCAGGGTGATGTCCGCCAAAAATCGGCTCGAGCCAGTGGCCAATGGGGAACACCGAACTCCAGCCCCCAATGACCGAGAGCACGGCGAGAATGACGAGCGGCACGGTCATCGTCCAGGGAGATTCGTGAATGTGATGCGTGACCTCGTGACTGGCGCGGGTCTCTTTCCAGAAAGTAACAAAGAAGAGGCGGAACATATAGAACGCGGTCATTCCGGCTCCGACCGTCCCAACGATATAGAGCAAAACGGATTTCCCGTAGGCTTCTTCGAGAATGAGGTCCTTGCTGTAATAGCCAGACAGCCCCGGAACGCCAGCGATCGCGATACACGCGATCAAGAAGGTCCATCCCGTGATGGGCATCCGTTTGAGCAGCCCGCCCATTTTGCGGATGTCTTGCTCTTCGTGCATGCCGTGAATGACGCTCCCCGCGCCGAGAAACAGCAGCGCCTTGAAGAACGCGTGGGTCATCAGATGGAACACCCCAGCCCCGTAGGCGCCGACACCAACGCCGAGCACCATGTAGCCAAGCTGACTGACCGTCGAATACGCCAGGACCTTTTTAATATCGGTTTGGGCGAACCCAATGGTGGCGGCGAAGATCGCGGTCGCCGCGCCAAACCACGCGATGATGTGGAGGGCGTCGGGTGACAACGTATAGAGGAAGTGCAGGCGCGCCATCATGTAGATACCAGCGGTGACCATGGTCGCCGCGTGAATCAGCGCGCTCACGGGAGTCGGTCCCGCCATCGCGTCGGGTAGCCACACAAAGAGCGGGATCTGAGCGGATTTGCCAGTGGCCCCAACGAATAGTAACAAGCAAATCGCCGTAATCACGGCGGGCATCACCGCGAGTTTATCAATGTTCGCCTGAATCTCACTAAAGGAGAGGGTCCACACCCCTTGGCTCCCCAGCGTCCAAAACAGCAAGAACATGCCGAGCAAGAAACCGGCATCACCAATACGGTTGACGATAAAGGCTTTGTTGCCAGCCTTGGCTTTTTCAGGATCGGTGTACCAGAAGCCAATCAGCAAATAGGAGCAGAGGCCCACCCCTTCCCAACCAACGAACAGGAGCGCGAGGTTCTCACCCAGCACCAGCAGCAGCATCGAAGCGGTAAAGAGATTGAGATAGGTGAAAAAGCGCGCGTAGTCTTCGTCGTGAGCCATATAGCCAACGGAATAGAGGTGGATGAGAAATCCCACGCCGGTCACGATCAGGATCATCACGGCGGAGAGCGCATCCAAGCGCAGGGCGAAATCAATCTGTAATTGTCCGGCGGTGATCCAGGGATAGATGTTATCGACCAGTGCAATAGTGCCCGGAGGCAAGCCCTTCAGTTCAAAAAAGGCGGTCAAGGAAACCAGAAAAGCGCCGAGGATCACGCCAGGAGCGACGAGGTTGACGCCTCGGCGGCCAGTGCGCGGGGCAACGAAGAGATTAAACAGCACTCCAAGCAGGGGCAGAAAAATAATCCAGCGGAGATAGGTCACCGCATGGACTGCGGTTGTGGCGGCGGCGTGTGCGTGTTCCATAGTTTCACGAAGGTGCGGGGCTTACCAACGCATGAGATTGAGTTCGTCCGCATTCACGGTCTCGCGATTGCGGAAGACCATGAGAATGATGGCGAGGCCAACAGCGGCCTCGGCGGCGGCCACGGCCATGACGAAGAAGACGATCAACTGTCCATCCATCGACCCCCACTGTCGCGCGAGCGCGACGAAAGACAAGTTCACCGCGTTCAACATCAGCTCAATGGACATGAAGATGATAATCGTGTTGCGTCGCAGCAACACGCCGAGCGCGCCAATGGCAAAGAGCATGGCACTTAACATGAGATGATAGTGGATTGGAACCATAATTCCGCTTTCCGATTCGTCGTTCGCCTGATGGGCTAGCCTGCTTTGCAGCTTATGGCTTATGGCCCGCTCACTACGTTCGCTCTATAGCCTATGGTCAGAACCATAAGCCATTTGCCATAGGCCATTTGCCATAAAGCGACCAAAGGGAGCGAGCCATAAGCCATAAGCCGTTCCCCGCTTACCGTTTCGCCAGGACCACCGCGCCAACGACCGCCACGAGCAACAATAGTGAAGTGATTTCAAACGGGAGCAAATAGTCGGTGAACAGTTTCTCACTTAATGAGATGACAGTCCCAAATCCCTCTGGCAGTGGCTGTTGAGTGGCACGCTCGCCACCCTCCCCACCAAAGAGCAGCCACATCTCGCCAAAAAGCGCCGCGCACACAATCCCGATCGTCCAGAGTTTCTCTTGTCGGTAATCTTGCACGTTGTTCTGCAAATTGAGCAACATGATGACAAAGAGAAAGAGCACCATCACCGCGCCCGCGTACACAATAATTTGCAAAACCCCAACCATGTGGGCATCAAGGTAAAGGAAATAAACCGCGAGCAAGCTCATCAACACCACGAGTGACAAGGCGCTGTATACCGGGCTGCGGTTCAGGACGACCCGAATGGCCGAAGTCACCATCAGCACGCTGAGGACAGTAAAAGTAATCGCGTCCATAGTTATTTCAGAGACTCCGAGATGAGGACCGCGAGCGCGGTCAGCATAACGTTGAGCAGCGCCGCGGGTAGCAGAATTTTCCACCCCAGGATCATCAATTGGTCATAGCGGAACCGTGGAAGCGTCCAGCGGATCATGATTTGCAGCCAACAGAAGAAAAAGACTTTTCCCGTAAACGCGCCGACTTGGAGCAACGTCACCACCAGGGAGGGAAGCGGAATGCCACCGCCCCACGGAAACTGGATGCCGCCACGGTCCAACAAGGGCACTTGCCAGCCACCGAAAAACAAGGTGGTGATTAAACCCGCGACGATGATCGACTCGAGAAAGTCAACCAACATGAAAACGGCTTGTTTGGCGCCAGAATACTCAGTGAAGTATCCAGAGATCAGTTCCGGCTCGGCTTCGGGTAAGTCAAACGGTGCCCGTTTACTTTCCGCGATCCCCGCGGTGAGGAAAATCAGGAATGCCAGCGGTTGGTAAAAGATGCCCCAGTTCGGCAGCACTCCGAAGAGCATGCCACTTTGCGCACGGGTGATCTCTTGCAAGTCCATGGTGCCGTAAGTCAGCACCGCGCCAATCAGCGCTAAGCCCATCGCGATCTCATAGGAGATCATTTGCGCCGAGGCGCGAATGCCGCCAAGCAGCGCCCAACGACTATTGGAGGACCAACCGGCGAGGACGATACCGTACACCCCGAGCGAAACCATCGCGAGGATGTAGAGAATACCAACGTTGAGACGCGCGGCTTGCAGTTCAATCTCTCGCCCGCCAATCACGATGATGTCCCCGAACGGGACCACGAGCATGGTGATTAAGGCGGGGACGACCGCCACGATTGGCGCCAACGTATGGAGGAGTTTATCCGCGCCAGGGGGAATGAAATCTTCTTTGGTGAACAGCTTGATCGGGTCCGCCACCAAGGTGTTGACGATCCCTAAGTTGATGGGCAGTTTGCCCAGAATCGACGCCCGGTTCGCGCCAATCCGATCCTGCAAGATCGCGCTTGCTTTGCGCTCGACCCAGAGCAACAGTCCGCCCAGGTTCATCACCATGCCGATGACCACGAGCACGAGGACAACATCAATAAGCAGCGAGGTCGAATCCATGTATGGTCTCACGTAGCTACGCAGCGAGCGGTGAGGCGGTGCCGATGAGGCAGTGCCTCTTAGGCGGTCTTCGCCAGCCGGTCGATTAACTGCACGACCCCTTCGGGCGTCAAGTTTTCGTAATAATCGTCATTGATCTGGGCCATTGGTGCGGTACCACAGGACCCCAAGCATTCAACCTCGCTCAGGGTGAATTTCTTATCAGCGGTGGTTTCTCCCACCCCGATCCCTAATTTCGTTTGCACACACCCCAGGATGGTTTCCGCTCCCTGAAGGGTGCAGGACAGGTTGGTACAGACTTGGACATGGTGTTTCCCAACCGGTGCCATGTTGAACATCGTGTAGAACGTCGCCACTCCCCGCACGTAGGCCGGAGACAACTCCAACAGCTTCGCGACATATTCCATCGCCTCGTTGCTCAGGTGGCCGAACTGCTCCTGCGCGAGCCAGAAGGTAGGAAGGATAGCCGCCCGCTTGGTCGGGTAGTGGGTGAGGACTTCCTCGAACTTTTTACGATTCGTTTCTGAAAATTGCACAGCCATAAATTCAATTGATTCATTTAGTGATTGCGTCATTGACTCATTGTTCAAACGTTTCTTCAATGGCTCAATGATTCAATGGCTCAATCATCTGTCGCATTCTCCACCGATCATGTTCACCATGCCAAACGTGGTGATAACGTCAGAGATCAGGTGTCCTTGCAGCATTTGACCGAGGGCCGCCATACCGAAGAAACAGGGCGGCCGCACGCGCACTCGATACGGACGGCCACTGCCGTCACTCACCAGATAGAACCCTAACTCCCCATTCGCCCCTTCAACGACTGAATACACTTCGCCTTTGGGGATTTTCACACCCTCAATCACCAGCTTGAAGTGGTTCATCAAGCCTTCGATGTTGCCGTAGACATCTTTCTTCTGCGGCATGGTGATGTTCGGATCATCGACACGAATCGGTCCATCCGGCAGTTGCTTGAGCGCCTGCTCGACCATGCTCATGCTCTGCCGAAGCTCCTCGAACCGCACCTGGAAGCGGTCCCAGTTGTCGCCTTGCGTTCCTGTCGGCACGATGAAGTCCATCCGATCATAGAACAAATAGGGGTTCGCTTTGCGCACGTCATAGGCGACGCCGCAGGCCCGCAGCAACGGTCCAGTCACCCCGTAGGAAATCGCGTCTTCTGTCGAGATCGCGCCCACACCGGACATCCGCTCAATAAAAATGCGGTTTTTCGAGAGCAGCTTGTCGCAGTCGGACATCACGTTGCGGATGTCAACGAAGGACCGCTGAATCCAATCCGCGAATCCTTCGGGCAGGTCTTGCATGACCCCGCCAACACGGGTGTAGCTCACCGTCAGGCGGGCCCCAGTGACCGCGGTAATGATGTCAAATAAGGTCTCTCGTGCTTCGAGCGCGTAAAAGGCCACCGAGAGCGCACCCGCTTCGGCCGCGGCCATCCCCAAACACGTAAAGTGGTCGGTCATCCGCGAAATCTCGCTCATAATCATGCGGATGTACTGCCCCCGTTCCGGCACTTCGATGTCCAACAACTTTTCCGCCGCCAGGGCGAAGCCGACGTTGTTAATCAATGGCGAGATGTAATTGAGGCGGTCAGTGTAGGGGACCACATGGTTCCAGGTGCGTTGCTCGCACATTTTCTCGAACCCGCGGTGCAGATAGCCGACCTCCACGTCGCAGTGGAGAATTTTCTCCCCGTCGAGTTTGAGATTGAGCTTGATCGTCCCGTGGGTCGCCGGATGCGACGGTCCCATTTGCAGGGACATCACTTCCGAGGTGGGATCAAGGTGCATTTCGGTGAATTGCGGCGCCGCTTCTGACATCGGTTACCTTTTCGGCCAAGGGTTCGTGATTGGGTCCCGCTCTTCCACCAAGGGTTGCCGCTTGGCCACCGGATAATCTTTACGGAGCGGGTATCCGCGAAATTCCTCGTACATGAGAATCCGTCGCATATCCGGGTGCCCCTTGAAGGTAATCCCGAACATGTCCCAGACTTCTCGTTCCAGCCAGTCTCCCGATTTCCACGTCGAGGAAACGGTATGCGCCCAAGCATCGTCCTCGGGAACACGGATTTTCACTTGCATGCGTTGGTTGAGCGGAATGGAGTAGAGTTGGTAGACCACCTCGAACCGGGGTTCTTGTCCCAACAAGTCAACCGCCGTGAGGTCGGAGAGCAGATTGAAGGCGAAGGCTGGATTGTCGTGCAGCGCGATAAAAATAGCCGGGGCGTCATCACGTTGCAGCACAACGGACGATACGCCATGCAAAGTGAAGCTTTCCGTGATTTTTCCAGGAAATGCTGCTTCGAGTGTAGTAAGGAGTCCCGCGTCAGGCATCCAGTTCTCTCACGTTTGAGATCACACGGTCTCAAGCGCCCCTTTCTTAATAATGTACACGAGCCCAACCGCGAGAACTCCGACAAACACCAACATCTCGACAAAGCCGAAGAAACCAAGCTGGCGGAACACCAAGGCCCAGGGGTAGAGGAACACGACCTCCACATCAAAAACGATGAAGAGGATGGCCGCGAGATAGAACTTCACCGAGAACCGTCCCCAGGCCGACCCACTGGAGGGGTTGCCACACTCGAAGGGTTCATCTTTCACCGGGGTGTGCTTCGAGGCTCCCAGCAGCCGACTGGCGGACGTCATCAACGTCGCTAGCAGTCCACACAACACGATCGCGATTAGTACAGGAAGATATTGCGTCATAAAAAATCCGGCACCTTTATGCCAGATGCACAACTAAAATCAAGGTGACTGACTCATCAAAAATATACAGCGGGGGTATGAGTAGCGAGTGATGAGCAAAAAAGAAAGCGCCCCCCTGGTTTTTGTGACAAAAAACTCCGGGTGCCGTCGCCCTTTCTCGACGCGCCACTGGAGGATTCGCGCTGGTGACCGCGCGGCTCTTCCCTTGCGAGAGCACAATGGAGGTGTTACAACTCGCACGCGCAAAGGCCAGGATATTGCGCCGCGCTCCGCGCATGCGGACACCTTGATGATGAGGAGATGATGAGGAGAGGTGCCAGAGTGGCCGATTGGGCACGACTGGAAATCGTGAGTACCGCAAGGTACCGAGGGTTCGAATCCCTCCCTCTCCGTCAGTGGTGGTAGCTAGGTCCTGCGCAAGGGAGGTCGGGAACCCCGCCAGGTCCGGAAGGAAGCAACGGTACCGATACCACCCCTGTGCCGCAGGGAAGCCTAGCTACCACCAGTGACGGTGGTTCAACACCTCATCCTAAGGAAAACGCGAAGACACGGAAAATGTCATAGCGGGAGCAACGCGTCGGTGGCGCGCGAGAGCACTGGCATTAAGTTAAGGAAAAATTTGTCGTGGTAGAGACCGCCTCCACACCACCTCTCGCCGGGGGTTGAACTCCCCGGCTACCCTCATCGCCGCGCGAGGCCGAATATGCCGCGGAGCGGCATTTGAGGGTAGCCGGGGGTTTCAACCCCCGGCTCGCAGCTCTTGCTTTCTCCGCGCCGTCTTCTACACTCTCTTTCGCCCCCAATCATTGCCCCGACTCGTTACGTGTTTCGTTATGAGCTATCTCGTTCTTGCTCGCAAATGGCGTCCACAGACCTTCGACACCGTCGTGGGTCAAGAACATGTGACCCGCACGCTCCGCAATGCCATCGCCAGCGGTCGTGTCGCCCACGCCTTTCTCTTCACTGGCCCTCGTGGGGTCGGCAAAACCACCACCGCCCGCTTACTCGCCAAAGCCCTGAATTGCGAGCAGGGACCCACCGCGGACGCCTGCAATACCTGTAGCAATTGCACCGAGATCACCGCGGGTCATTCACTCGATGTGCTGGAAATCGACGGCGCTTCGCACACTGGTGTTGATAACATCCGTGACCTCACCGAAGGCATTCAATATCGCCCGGTCAAGAGCCGTTTTCGTATCATCATCATCGACGAAGTCCACATGCTCTCCAACGCCGCGTTCAACGCGCTGCTCAAGACGCTTGAAGAGCCGCCCGCCCATGTGAAGTTCATCTTCGCGACCACGGAATCCCAGAAGATTCTCCCGACCATCACGTCACGCTGTCAGCGCTACGACTTCAAGCGCATCGCGCTGCGCGAACTGATGCAGAAGCTCAAAAGCATCGCCGAGCAGGAAGGGCTGATCGTCGATGACGTGGGACTCGCGCTCCTCGCGCGCGAAGCGGACGGGAGCTTGCGTGACGCCGAATCCCTACTCGATCAAGTCGTCGCGTGGAGTAGCGGCAACGTTACTGAACAAACAGTGAGAGAATCCCTGGGCGTCGCCGATCGCCAGGCCCTCTTGCGGGTCGTGGACGCGATTCTCGCGCGCGATGCCGCCACCGCCCTGCGGCTCGCCGGGGATTTATACGAACATGGCTATGATCCCCGCCGTCTGTGTCACGATCTGCTCGAACATTTTCGCAATGTCGCCTTGGTCAAGGTCAATCCAGCGCTGGCCTCATTGACGGATTTGCCGGACCACGAAATCGCCGTCGTTCAACGGCAGGCGGAGACCCGTTCGTTGGAAGACGTGCAACGGCTTTTCCAACTCACACTCCGCGCGGAAGAGGATATGCAGAAGACCGCCTATTCCCAACTGGTCGTCGAAATGACCTTGGTGAAACTGGCGAGTCAACCAGCGATCGTCTCCATTGAAAATGTCTTGGCGCAATTGGACACGCTCACCCGCGCCCTCAACGGACAGTCGCAGGGCCAATCGCCGCAACTCGCCCCACCACCCCAACCTCCACGACAGGCGAGTCCGCGCGTTGCTCCTCCGCGTCCGTCAATACCTTCGCCGCCCCAGGAGCCACCACCTCCGACACGACCAGCACCACCGCTCCAGCCGGTGCAACGCGCGGCCATCCCCAATGACCCGGAAGAACCTCAAGAACCTCGCGTCCAAGAACAGGTCAAATCCCTCAACTCGGATGAGCAACCGGTGTGGGAAAGTTTTCTGACCGCGATCCAGAAGGAAAAAATCTCTCTCTTTTTCGCCCTCAAGTCGGGACGATTGTTAGAGCTGACTGACACGAGTCTGCTGATCGGGATGGATAAGGACCCGTATTACAAAGAACTCGTGCGCAAAGAGAACATCACGCTGTTGGAGGCAACCGCCAAACGACTGCTGGGGCGTTCGGTCACGGTGCAAATCAAAAAAGGGGGAACCGTTGCTTCGCCCTTGGCGTTCACCAGCCCCGTGGCAATGCCATTTTCACGACCGCAACCACTTTCGCAACCACGCAACAACACCGCGCAACCCTCCACGCAGCCACAGAAGCCACCCACGGAAGCGGACCCCTTAGTGAAAACTGTTCTTGACGTGCTCGGCGGCGAAGTCCAAGCGACGCTCTCGCATCGCGATCGCGGGTCGAGCGAACCTCCGCGCGAAGCGGCGGGAAGGAGCCAGTATGGCGAACATGAATGAGATGATGAAGCAAGCGAAACAAATGCAAGACCGCCTGATGCGCGCCAAGGAAGATGCCGCGCAAAAAACCATCGAAGCCTCCGCCGGGGGCAATATGGTCACAGTGGTCGTCAGCGGTCGCCCAGAAGTCGTTTCCTTGCGCATCGACCCCTCGGTCGTGTCCGCGGATGATACGGAGATGCTGCAAGACCTGGTGATCGCCGCTGTCAATGAAGGAATACGCAAGTCCCAAAAGATGGTCGAAGACGACATGAGCAAACTGCTCGGTGGTCTGAAGATTCCAGGGCTGTAAGCGTCGCGAGAACGAAGAGATCAAGAAGTTTTCTCGATATTCCCGTCTTCAGGCTTCGGTCTCCCGTCCTCGGTCTCCGGTCTTTTTACGCTTTACGTTTTATTCCCCCATGCCACTCACACCCGCGCTCGCGCGCCTCGTCGAGGAGTTAGGAAAATTGCCAGGCATTGGCGAGAAAACCGCCACCCGCCTCGCGCTCTTCATTCTTGGCGCGGAGCGAGAGTATGTCGAGAATCTCGCCGAGGCGATCTGGGCCGTGAAAGCGGAGACCACGCACTGCCAACAATGTTTCGGTCTCGCGGAAGGGGACTTATGTCCGGTATGCCGTGATCCCAAACGGAGCGAGGAGTCACTCTGCGTGGTCGAAGAACCCGCCGACCTCTTGGCCGTCGAACGGGCGCAGGACTATCATGGACGATATCATGTGTTGCAGGGCGTCTTAGCGCCGCTTGATGGTATTGGTCCAGACCAACTAAAGATTGCCCCCCTGATGGAGCGGTTACGACAGGGAAAAATTCGCGAAGTGATAGTCGCCACCAATCCCACCGTCGAAGGCGAGGCCACCGCGCTCTATCTGGCTAAAATCATCAAGCCCCTTGGTATCCGCGTCAGCCGCATCGCCCACGGCATCCCGATGGGCGGGGATGTCGAATATGTTGATTCCATCACGCTCAGCCGCGCGATCGAGGGACGCCGAGAGATGTGAGAAGGCCAGTCTCGGGCAAGTCCGAGACTGGTTTGAGACTTGCCTTCTCAGAATCCCTTTGCTACAACACGACCTGTCCACGATCCTCGGTAGCTCAATCGGCAGAGCAATCGGCTGTAAGATGTAGTTGCAGCTTCCACGGGAAACCGTGGTTGAAAAACTGGGTGAATTCAGGGAAGCCTACCCCGGAAGTACCTCTTCTGGAACGGTAATCCTGAGCGAAGCTTGCTGAAGGGTGGTCAAGTAAGCAGGAACGTGCAGAGACTAGAGGCTGAGGAACCCAACCAATAATGCCTCACCAGCGCCCGGCGCCCTCCCCTAACATCCACATGCTAGGCGGGCGATGAGATAGTCCGAACCTGAGAGAAATCCCAGGGCTTTCGTAACCGATAGGTTGTAGGTTCGAGTCCCACCCGAGGAGCTCGCTTTTCACAGGCCGTCAAGGAAACTTGACGGCCTGTGCCGTTTCTCGCACTTGTACGGCATTTTCTGGGAACCCTTTTTTCCCTTCCTTGACACTGACTCCGCTCCTTCCTAGTGTGTGTCGGTCTATGATCGGGACCTGAAGTCAGGACACATTTGCTAAAGGGGCGGGTAGCCACGAGTTTTCACTCATGAGAGACTTGGGGGTATGATACACCAAGACGCAGAAACTACCCGCCTCGTAGAGTATATCGCAAAGGTGCTGCCGTGGGCACATGGGCA
>CAMBFS010000087.1 GCA_945865755.1 Klebsiella pneumoniae | reverse complement strand
CAAAGTCAAAACGCGCCTCCGGGCGCTCAAACCCCGCACGCCCGACGACTTACTGCAAGCGTTGGTGGATGCCTTTGCCACAGTCACTGTGAGCGACATTCGCGGCTGGTTCGCGCACTGCGGATATGAGGTCGTGGACACTTGAAAAGTGCTATAGCGGAGTATTTGGGAAAAGAACTGCGGGAGAGCATCGCGGGGTATCCGTTCGCGGGCGTCTCTGACAACTGCTTTTCCTGGCACACCGACGTGAATGCCAACTGGAAGGTCGCCAAGGATGCGTTCCAAGAGGTGTATCACATTTCCACTCTGCATCGCCGTATCATTGGCAATGTGTTCGGGAGCAAGGACAATCCTTACGCGAATGCGCTCGACTTCACGCTGTTTCCTCCCCACGGTCGCATCTCGCTGTCGGCCAATCCCGACCGACAACCCACGCCGGTGGAGTCCTTGGCCCAACGCTTTGGCTCGGTGGTGCTGCAACAGAACAACACCGATACGGAGAAACTGCCGAAAGGGGTGAATCCGACGCGGTATGCGAATTGGTCGTTCGATGGACTCGCGTTGTTCCCGAACTGCCTCCTCTACGTTTCCAACGGAACCTATCTGACGCACATTTTTTGGCCCCTAGCGGAAAATCGAACGCGCTGGGAGATCCGTACCTACTCACCGAAGGCGAAAACACTGGCTGAACGGTTCAGCCAGGAATATGGCAAGGTCTCTTTTCGGGACACGCTGCTCGAAGATGGCAGTACGCTGGAGCGCACCCAACTCATGTTGGCGTCCGGCGCGAAGCAGGAAATCATGCTGCAAGATGAGGAGTTGCTGATTCGCCAACATCATTATGTGACAGAAACGTATCTCAAGAGCTAACGGCTATTGGCTAATAGCTGTTAGCTCTTAGCTGTTAGCTCGGAACTCTGACCCATAGTGCCGGCGGCCGTAAATTGCAGGTTTTCAATCTATCGAGTGAGCTTTGCGCACTCGCAAAGCTCAGAGCTAAAAGCTTTCTTACTCCGGTGTCGGCAATTCTTCGCCTAACACAAGCCGTGAGAGAAAGGCGCGGAGTTCGTTGTCTGATACTCCATGCGCGGTGGATGAGGAGAAAAGCAGAGAGACCTGTTGGGCCTCGGGAGAAAGCGCTCCCATGCGTTCCTGCGCGAGCGTGCGGATCAATGGCCCTAGCAACCGGGCGAGTTCCGAGGTGAAGCGCGCGGCCAAGAGCAATCCTTCACCCGCGCTCCTGATTTTCGCCACCGCGGCGCGAAACGCGGCAACAATACCCGCATGGAGAAAGATTTCCGTGCCCGCGTGCGCCCAGAGATTGCCCTGCACTCCGCCCCAGACCAAGGTCAACTCATCCATCACCGGCCATAACGCCGAGCGCAACAGTGGAGTGCTCTCGGTCGCGATCAGCCGTACCAACACCGCCTTCCATTCGTCCGACAACTGTGTCGAGCCGCGAAGATAGGGGGCAGGGGGGATGTTACGGCGCTCGATGATCTCTCCGGTCGTATCGAGGACCAGATGTTCTTCCACGGTTTGCCCCAGGATGGTCAGGCCAGCGGTATAGCGGGTCTCCCCCGCATCAAGGCGCTCGGTGAGGAGTGCGTAGGCACTGACCGCGAGGTCGGGACGGTAATAGGTTCGCCCACGGTCGTACACTTTCTCGACACCATCCCGCAGTTGCACGCAGGTGCCAGGGGCTGGAAAAAAGCGCTCGTGCGGCGAGGGTCGCCAATCAATCGTCGTCTCTTCCATCGAGAGTCGCATGGCCCGCTCTTCCGCGCTCTGGGTAAACCGTTCGCGCGTTGGTCCTGGCTCACCACTATACCGAAACGACTCGCAGAGCGTGGCGAATAACCGTTCGGTTGGGTAGGGGCCCCGATAGCGCATGACGGTTTTTTGCTGATCTTGTCCTAGCGCGGCCAAGAGGTTGAGGACCGTGGAGCCTCCACCGACCGGCAGGCTCGCCGGTGTATCCAGTGGTGGAAGGAATTCGAGGTTCTCATACTCGACTGACGCGAATATCGTGAGCGTGTGGTCAATCACGAAGCCGTGCTCACCCGCTAACAGCACGACACTGTCAGACCGCCCCCAGCCTAAATGGGATGCCGCGTCACGAAACACTCCCAAAAATCGTCCGTCGAGTCCGCGGACTTTGAAACGCGCCAAGGTTCCTTCCGGTGTCCACGCGCACAGCAACAGGAGGTGCCCACGACGATCAAACATGGCCACCCGTCGTGGCGAAGCGTTCTCGGAAGGTGGAGGCATGAAGAACGTCAACGAGCCGTGTGACGAACGAGTCACGACAGGGTGCTGCTCGACACAAAGGGATGCGCTCCGTGGCTCGGTTCGGTGCGTGGCATGCTCAAGCGCGGTGACGAGGGTCGCCGCCACGTCCGCCATGCCTTCCTCAGCCGCGAGGGTCGCGAGGGCGGGAGTCACGAGGGCGCGTGAGAGTTCGGGAGTCATGGTATTCCTATCACGGGCGGATTCCCGCGATCTGGCTCGGTGAGAGATAGCGCGAGAGCACTTCTGGTGACGTTTCGCGGAGCGCGGCCACCGAATCGAATCCGGCGGCGACCAGCGCGCGAATCTCGTCGCGGCCAATGCCGGGGAGTTGCGCGCGGGCCAGTACGAGTCCTGGAGCGTCGATGCCGAATTGGACACATTCCGCTAGCTCACCGAGTCGGCGCGCCCCTGGCCAACCCATCACTTCAGCGACTTCCGCCGCCGCATCCACGAGCCAACTCACTTCCTCGGTCTGAGTTTTAATCATGCCCGCATAGCATTGATATTGGGTCTCCAGTTCGGAGAGAGGGCCGCCGTTAATCCACGCGAGTAAGAGGAGCGCCAGTTTCGCCGAGCGCACATCCTGGGCTGTCGGCAGCATCCGCGCATTGAGGACGTGACCGAGTTCTTCCCCAGGAGTGGCCCCTTTGTCCTGTGCCCACTCGTTGAGTTTGCTCTCGTAGACCCGGCTGCGATGTTCCGCGTTGGAGAGCGGCAGGTACATCCGTTTTCCATCTTCGGTGAGGCTGAGGAGATAGAAGAGTTCGAGTTCCGGGACCTCGCGAGCATGGGCCGAATCGAAGAAGCGCGCTAACTTCACGGCGGTCACCGCGCGAATCCCCTTGCGGGCGGCGACTTCGCCGAGCGTGGTCGCCGCGATCCGGCCATCTTCACTGAGGGTGATGAGCTGGCCGCGCACGAGGGCCTCAAGCGCCTTGTTCACTTCGGCGAGCAACCCCTCGGGTTTTTTGCGTTGCTGAAATCCGAGATAGGTGAGCGTGAAAAAAGCCTGCACCTCTTCCTTGCTGGCGCATAATTTTGAGGCCACGACGTTGAGGACCCGATCAAGAAAGCCGGTTTGCCCCGGTGCTGGCGTGAACTGTTCCTGCTCTCCCATGACATACGCGCGCCACAGGAGGTCCGCTTGGAATTGGTTGGCGGCGATCACAATGGAGCGCCCGAATGTTTCCCGGAGTCCCAGACGACCCGCGCGTCCGGAGATATTCTCATATTCCGCCCAGGTCAGTGGTACCTCAATGGCCGCGCCACTGCGTGGGTCGGTATCCCATTTCACCGCTTCGAGAAAAACGGTCGAAGCGGGCAGATTGACGCCGAAGGCAAGCGTCGTGGTGCAGGCAATCACACGGAGTGACCCGTTCCGATAGTGGGTTTCGACGACGGTGCGCTCTTCCGCCGTCAGGTCCGCGTGGTGAAACGCCACCGCGCCGCGAAAGGCGGTCTGAAGTTGCGCTTTGAGCGCGGTTTCCTCCAGCGGCTCCAACGCCGCGAGGGCTTCCCGTGCTGGGGGTAGTCCCAAGGACTCCGCGAGGCTGAGCGCGCAGTGGACGGTATCTCGCTTCCCCTTGAGAAAGATTAAAATCTGCTCGTTGTTTTTGACGAGATGTCCCACGTTGGCGAACAACATCTTTTGCGGATCATCCGTATCGGCTGTCGCCAACCGCTCTTCGCCTTCCTCGCCGGTATTGTAGGTGCGATAGCGAAACCGATCTCCGAGTAAAACGCCGCGATACAGTTCCACCGGACGTTCTTCCTGAAACAAGAGATCGGCTTCGAGCCAATCGGCCACTTGCTGTGCTTCACGCAACACGGCGGACAACCCGAGCAACTGCGGGCGCGGCGAGGAGCTCAACAATTTGGTCAATGACAGTTCCAGGCCCGGCCCGCGGTCCGGGTCGCCCAGCATTTGCAGCTCATCAACAACGACGAGCGCGACCGTGCGCAACAGGTGAGGTTGGCGGACCAGGAGTTGCGCGAGTTTTTCGTAGACCAGGACGGCGAGATGAAAATCCCCATGCTCAATGTCGCGATCAAACTCTCGTCGGTCACGACTCGCGACGACGACTTTCACTCCATACGTGCCATAGCGGGCGGAAAAGGTGTGGAACTTTTCCTCCGCCAGCGCGCGCAGTGGGGTGAGGTAGAGCACCCGCTTGCCGGCAAAGGTCGCGCGCATCGCCGCCATTTCGCCCACAAAGGTCTTGCCCGACGAGGTCGGCGAGGAGATGACTAAGCTGCGCCCCTCGAAGAGATCGTACCGTTGCACCGCCGCCTCTTGGACGGGGAGCAAGTACTGTCCTTGTTGTTGTTCCCAGATTTGCAGGAGGGTGTCCGGTAGGCCGTATTTGCGTAGGTCTCGAATGCGTCGCACGCGTGGTACTCCCGGACGGCATGGTACCAGCGCGCGGTATGGGGCGAAAGTAGCGCGGTCGCGCGACGGCGTGAGGCGAACGCGACTTTTTTCGTCTCGCCTCGTTTAGGAATGCGGACGTTGAAAAGGACACGAGGAAATAGCCGAGACTGAACAACCAATCTTGTGACCCCCTGAAAGGAGAACGGCTTTCAGGCAGTATGCGAACGAAGGAGAGCGGACGATGAAACGATTAGTGATAACGGCGATGGCGGTTTTTTTTCTCGCGGCGATGACCTCCCCAAGTCTCGCGCATAAGACGAAGCGGAAACACTCGCATAAAAAGCCAGTCGCAACCCAGCCGACGGAAAATGTGGAAGCGGGCAGAACCACTGGAAACGCGGTAGCACCTCAGCCGCCCGTCGAGTCCCAGCCACAAAAAATAGCTACCCCACTAGGCGCTCCGACAGAGGTCAAGCCAGCCCCAGCGCCAGCGCCGACGACAACCGGTGCTCCTACCGAAGCGAAGCCGGCGGTGGCTCCGGCCCCAGGCCAGCCAAGCAGGACGGACACAATGGCGGATAAAGCGACCGATATGGCGAAGGACAAAGCGACGGAGGCGGTGAAAGAGAAAGCGACAGGCGCGGTGATGGATGCCGCGAAGCCTTCTGGCGTCTCGGCTCCGACTATGCCGGGCAGCAATCCTGTCTCCGCCGTGAAGCCGTCGGTTCCCGCCGCTCCTGGGATGCCTCGGTAGTTCCTTCGAGTACTTCTTCCGCGAGGCAGGCTCCGTGTCCGCCTCGCGCTTCCGCTCTACCCTTTGCTTTCATTCGTCAGTATAGTGCCCCCATGTTATTTTTCCACCAGCGCGTACTGCTGTCCCTCGTGGTTTTGGTGAGCGTGTGCGTGAGCCTGCCGACATTCGCGGAGACCAAACGGCAGCGGCGTTCGACGACCGCTCCCAAGAAACCCGCGGCCAAAGCCCCCACTCCAACCCCGCCTATCCCGCTCGTGTTCGCGCGGGGCGAACGGCTGGCCTACACCGCGACCCTTAATGAACTCCCGGCTGGCGAGGGAGAATTGTCTTTGCGCAAGGAGCACGACAACGGACGCGAGGTGTATCGGTTCACCGCCCAGGCGCGTTCCAATGAGCTGGTCGATTATCTGTACCGCCGCCGCGACACCGCGGAAGCCACGTTCACGGCGGCCAACTACACGCCCCTGTTTTTTCGTCTGCGGTCAAAAGAGAATGAGCGCCAACGTGAATATGGCGTGCAGTACGATCCCCAGACCGAGACTCTCATTGGCCAGGTGAAGCGGCGAGACCGCGTGAAAGAACGGACACTCCCGGCGGGAACCGTGCACGACCCCGCGTCGGCTCTCTATCTGTTACGGAGCCAGGATTTCCTGCCGGGAGCGATATTGGAAGCCGAGGTCTTTACTGGCAGAGATCATTTCCGGGTGCGGGCGCGAGTGATCGGGAAAGAGAGAATCATGCTTGGCACCACGCACCGCCAAGCGATTCGTTTGCAGCCGGAAGTGTTCTCGCTGGACAAAGCATCGGGGGATAATTTGTTGCCGTCCGAAACAACACTCTGGGTGACAGCCGATGCGGCCCATACGCCGCTCAAGATCGAGAGCTATCTGCCGCTTGGTCATGTCGTCGTCGAATTAACCGGGCACTGACGACTTTTGATAAACAAAAAATGCAACCCCTGCACGCATAGGGTTGCGAAGGAGTGTGTATGTCGCTTGGAGCATCCTCCGGTCCTTCCGCCCGGACGGCGGACCTCGCGCCGTCCTCGCCCGTCGAGTTCAATCCCCTCCTGCCGGAATTTATCGCTAATCCATATCCGTTCTATCGCCGGTTGCAAACCGAAGACCCCGTGCACCGCAGCACGCTGTTGCCGGACTCCTGGATCCTCACCCGCTACGCGGATGCGGCGATGGTCCTGCGCGACCCGCGCTTCGGTCGGCAAGACGCGGCCCGGTTTTTCCAAGAACGCTTTGGGGATGGTCCGGTGGTTGATGTCTACACGAAGTGGATGCTGTTTCGTGATCCACCCGATCACACTCGGTTACGCACCCTGGTCAGTAAAGCGTTCACGCCGCGCGCCATTGAGAACCTGCGGCCACGCATTCAGGTCCTCGTCGATCAACTGCTCGACACGGTCCAGGGTGGTGGCAAGATGGACATCATGGACATCATGGACACCATTGCCTACCCACTCCCCGTGCTCGTGATTTGCGAGATGCTGGGAGTGCCCGCGAAGGATCGTGACATCTTTCAAGCCTGGTCGGGCGATGTGGCGCGCACGCTGGACCCCATTCAGACGCCAGAAACGGTCGAGCGCGGCCACGCCGTTGTGGCCCGCATGTGCGACTATTTCCGGGAGTTGATCGCGGAGCTGCGCCACGCTCCCAAAGACAACTTGCTGAGCGCGATGATCGTCGCCGAGGAGCAAGGGGACCGGCTCACGGAAGAAGAATTGTTGGCCAACTGTATTCTGCTCTTCTCGGCTGGCCATGAAACAACGGTCAACCTCATTGGCAACGGCATGCTCGCGTTGCTGCGCCATCCCGACGAGCGCAAGAAACTAGAGGAACGCCCCGAGCTGATCGAGAGCGCGGTGGAAGAGTTCTTACGCTACGAAGGGCCAGTCCAACTCACGGGGCGCGGCACCTCGCAAGACGTCGAGATCGGTGGCAAGCGGATCAAGGCAGGCGAGCGGATGTTCACGATCGTGGCGGCGGCGAATCGTGATCCCGCGCAATTCCCCAACCCCGACCGTCTCGATATTACACGCCACGAGAATCGCCACTTGGCGTTTGGGTATGGTATTCACTTTTGTCTTGGTGCCGCGCTTGCGCGTCTGGAGGCGCAAAGCGCCATCGGGACGATGCTGCGTCGTATGCCGCGTCTCGCGCTCCAGACCGACACGGTCCAGTGGCGGCCCGCGTTCACCTTGCGCGGACTTCAGGCACTGCCTGTGACGTTCTGAAGATGGGAACATGAAAGGACACGTCTCGTGGCGAATATCGCGTTAATTACCGGAGCGTCCACTGGTATTGGCTATGCCTTGAGTCGCTGCTTCGCGGCGGAGCATCATAACCTGGTGCTGGTGGCGCGGCAGGAACAACGCCTCGCGATTGCCTGGCGCGCATTCAGTCTCTCGGCACCGGCTGAAAGACTCGCGTGAAGCCGTGAACGCGCTCATCGAACAGAATATCGCGCGGCAGCACGGGGCGACTGAACGCGAGGCCCTCCAGCGAGCGACAGCGGCTCAGCGCCACATACGTTTGGCCGTGCGCGAAGGCACCGCGGCCCAGATCAATCAGGACTTTATCAAACGTTTGGCCCTGGCTTTTGTGGATGGTGATCGCCCACGCGAGCCGCATCGGATACTGCGTGAATGTCCCGATCACTTCTTCCTCAATGCGGTTGGTCTCGCGGTGGTAGTGATACTGGATATTCTGCCAGGTCTCCGGCTCGACCTCATGGGAGGTCCCGGCGATCTTCACCCGGACTTTCTTCTCGCTCAGCATACTCACAGTTCCTAACGTGCCATTGACCCACCGTCTCTCTGGATCATTCTTGACCATCATCACTTGGGCACCGCGCTTGAGTTCCAATTCCGCCTCGGTTGGGTACGAAGAGGGATCAAAAATTCCGGTGATCACCGCTGAACTCGTGAGAGAGGGAGCGCGAATCTGATCAAGGCGGGCCTGGTTGGTGTGCCACGCGGTCTCGTTCGTCGTCGTCAGGGTTAGGAAGTTGCCCTCGTGAGGCTGCCCATCGGGCGGGATCACGCGTTGCTTGAGGAGTGCGAACAACTCCGCGTCAAGCCTGCGTTCGCGAATTTTATTCAGCACCTCGATAAAGGCGGGGTCCCGCTGTCGGTAGACGGTGGTGAGGTCCAGCACGTAGGGCCGCAGCTCGGCGAAGACATGCGCGAGAAAGAAGTACGGACCTCCATAGTGTTGGTTGAAGAACAGTTGCAGGTCGGCATCGCGCACGATCGGCGGCAGTTGAAAGAGATCCCCACAGAGCACGACCTGCACGCCACCAAACGGGGCCGGGTTCTCACGATACTGGCGCAACGCCGCGTCGATGCCGTCCATCACGTCGGCACGGACCATGGACACTTCGTCGATAATGAGCAGTTCCAATTTCTGGAAAAGTTTCGTGTCACGCCGTTGCGGGATTGCTTGGGGATCAATCCGCGTTGGGGGGAATTGGAAGAAGGAATGGATGGTTTGACCGCCCACGTTCAGGGCCGCCACGCCGGTGGGGGCGAGCACCACCGTCTCCTTGTTCGTGGTCGAACGCAGGTAATGCAACAACGTGGATTTGCCTGTACCGGCCTTGCCGGTAATGAAGAGGCTCTCGCCTTGGCGTTCAATCAAATCACGGGCTTGGAGAAATTGCGCGTTGAGGTCGATGGCGCGGATGTCCTCATGCGCGACGCCAGCACCGCGTCCGCGCGGCGGAGACGGTGGTGGACGTGTGGAGGGCGCGGCACGTGAGGTTCGCTTCATACAACCAAGAGCTTGGGTGCAATGTCGTTGCGCCCCCTTCGACAAGCTCAGGACGAACGAGGCGGGAGTTGCAATCGCCGCGGATGCTGCGTTCGTCCTGAGCCTGGCAAAGGGGGCGACTCTCGGTTCCCCTGACTAAATCTTCTTCTTCGAGAAATACCAATCCGTCTGCGTGACCTCGCCACGTTTGCCCATTTCGAGCCGTTCGCGCAGAGCCGCTTCGTTCGCCGGTGGCGGGACGATCACGTCGTCCCCTGGCATCCAATTGACTGGGGTGGCGACGGCATGTTTGTCCGCGGTTTGGGCGGCATCCACGGCCCGCAGAATTTCTTGTGAGTTCCGCCCCATGCTGAGCGGGTAGTAAATCAAGAACCGCACTTTGCCATTGGGGTCGATCAGAAACACGGCGCGGACAGTGGCGGTATCACTCGCGCCGGGATGGATCAGCCCATACAGTGACGCCACCGCCATGCCGCGGTCCGCGATCACCGGGAAGGGAATCCTTTGCCCAAAGTTTTTCTCGATATTTTGCTCCCAGCCTAAATGCGCGAAGATGCTATCGACGGACAGCCCGACGAGTTGCACGTTGCGTTTCTCGAATTCGGGATTCAGCCGGGAGAATTCGATGAACTCCGTCGTGCAGACCGGGGTAAAATCCGCCGGGTGGGAGAATAACAACACCCATTTCCCGGCTTTCGTGTACTGCGAAAGGGTGATCTCACCATGCGTGCTCATCGCCTTGAAGTCCGGCGCGGGGTCGCCAATGCGCGGAATCGGCTGTCGTTCTTGTGCTTCCATACTACGGTCTCCTTTCCCTCTTGTCGTTTCTCATTACGGGGGTGGTAGTGAGGCGGTCAAAACCGTTCCTTATATACTGCCCTGGGCAGGGAAGAGAAAGTAGGGGTTCCGCGCAAGACAGCCCTCGCATTCTCCGTTAAGGTGTCGGCGTCAGTAACCGATGTTTTCTTGAAATATCTCTCGTGCAGGAGGAACCTTGTTCATGGATTTGGCGATGCCGTCGCTTCCCCAGCGCATTCAGCGATTGAACGATCTTGCCCATAATTTGTGGTGGAGCTGGCACCCTGAAGCGGAAGCGCTCTTTGGCGCTATTGACCGGACGCTGTGGGCCATCACGCAACACAATCCGGTGAAACTCCTCTGGGAGGTGAAACCAGAACAGCTTGCCGCCCTGGCGCGCGACCCGGCGTTCCTCCGTCGCTACGATGCCGTGCTGATGACGTTTGACGCCGACTTATCCACCCGCGATACGTGGCTGTCGCAAGCAGTCCCGTCTCTGGTGAACGTCCCCGTTGCCTATTTCTCCGCTGAATTTGGCATCCATAACTCGCTACCGATCTATGGTGGCGGGCTGGGCATTCTCGCGGGTGACCATTGTAAGGAAGCCAGTGATCTCGGCCTTTCCCTGGTTGGCGTGGGCTTTATGTACCCGCAAGGGTATTTCCATCAACGCCTCTCGGCCGATGGCCGCCAAGAGGCGGTGTACGAGTATTTGGCGCGCGCCGAGGCGCCACTCTCCCCCGCGCTGACGCCAGCAGGGCAACGCTCCCTGGTCGCGGTGCCGGTTGGTGACCGACAGATTTATGTGACGGTGTGGCATGTTCGGGTCGGGCGCGCGTCACTCTATCTCATGGACACCGATGTCGAAGAAAACGCGCCGTGGGACCGAGAGCTGTCGGCACGGCTGTACGGAGGGGATCAAGAAGCCCGGATTCTCCAGGAAATCGTCCTTGGGATTGGTGGTGTGCGCGTCCTGCGTGCTCTGGGAATCACCCCGAAGGTGTGGCATCTCAACGAAGGACACGCGGCCTTCGTCACGATTGAACGCCTCTGTGAATTCGTCGACGCGGGGAAGCCCCTCACCGAGGCCATTGCTGAAGTACAACGGACTACCGTCTTCACCACCCATACGCCAGTTCCCGCCGGTCACGATGCGTTTCCTTTTCATCTGGTGGAAAAATACCTGCATCCCTATTGGCACCAACTGGGCATTGATCGCGAACGGTTTCTCGCGTTTGGCGCGCACCGTGAATCCTGGGGCGAGGTCTTCCACATGACCGTCTTGGCCCTCCAACTCACCGGCCATTGCAATGGAGTGAGCAAAACCCACGGTGAGGTCTCACGTCGCATGTGGCACCATTTGTGGCCAGAACGGCCCCTCGAACAGGTTCCCATCTCGTCGATCACCAACGGCGTGCATACCCCGACGTGGCTCGACCCGGATCTCCATCGGCTATACGACCGCTATCTCGGCCCCGATTGGCAAAAGCAGCACGATAATCCGGCGATCTGGCTGAAGATTCACGATATTCCCGATCAAGAATTGTGGTGGGCGCGCTTGCGGCTCAAATATCAACTCATGCACTTCATTCGGGAACGCGCGCGCCAGTTGTGGCGCGCGGAACGCCGTGATCCCGTGCAGGTCCTGGCCAGCGGCGCATTACTGGACCCGGAAGCATTGACCATCGGCTTCGCGCGCCGTTTCGCCACCTATAAACGCGCTACCCTGCTCCTGCAAAATTTGGCTCGCCTGCAAACGATCTTGCAAGACCGTTGGAAACCGGTGCAAGTGGTGTTCGCCGGGAAAGCCCACCCGGCGGATGAGCCAGGCAAGCACCTCATCCATCAGGTGTACACGTTGGCCAAAGAATATGGACTTGGCGGACAAATCGTCTTTGTCGAGGACTACGATATTCGGGTCGCGAAATTCTTGGTGCGTGGTGTTGATGTGTGGCTCAACAATCCCATTCCACCATTGGAGGCCAGTGGCACCAGCGGGCAAAAGGCCGCGCTCAACGGCGTGCCGAATCTGAGTATCTCTGATGGATGGTGGTGCGAAGGATACAACGGGGAGAACGGGTGGACGATTGGCCCAACCAACCCGTTGGCGGAGATTGAGAATCGCGATGTCCATGACGCGGACCTGCTCTATCACTTGCTTGAAACGGAGATCGTGCCGCTGTTCTATCAGCGTGATACGGACAATGTCCCGCGCGGTTGGATGCGTGTGGTCAAATCCTCCATTGCGTCCATTGCGCCACTCTTCTCGGCGCGGCGCATGGTCAAGGAATATATTGAACGGTTCTACGTGCCAGCGGCAGGCAGGACGACGACGGAGAATTGAGCATTCAGAACTGATGACTGACAACCGCCTGCTTACTTCTTCTTAAACAACGCCTCAAGCCGCGCCCGCGCCGAGGGCGCGGCGGTGTCAGGCACGGAAGCCGGCTGTCCCTGGCGTTCCGCGAAGGCAAAGAAGTCGCAAAAGTTTCCAGCTTCTTTATCGAGAACGGTATCGGTGTGTGGCTCTCGGCACGCACTGGCATAATGCGGATCGTAGAACGTGCAGTTCCGACAACAACGCAGGTCCACGCCGCACCCTGAACACGTATCTCGTCGCCCGATCCGATCCTTGATGAGAATTTCCCGCTGACACTGATAACAGATTTTCATCGTCCCACTCCTGATTGCTGATTCTCCTCTTCGCGCTGGCATTCTCGTCCAGGTGGAAGGGGAGGTCAATTTGTCGCGGAGCAACCTCTCTCCGGTTCAATGGTGTTGTCCATCCGAGAGAGGCGTCCTAGCCTTGCACCGTCAAGGGTATCCGAGATAAGAGAGCGACAGAAGGAGGAACAGCCACATGCCAGCAGCACATTTTTTCGCAAACGATCTCAGGGAAGTTAGTCTCGACGCACCGAAAGTTCAGGCGTTGTTCGAGCGTGCGGAGCGTGACGTGCGCGAGGGCTTGATCCCCGCCTGTCAAGTCGCCATCGCCCGTAATGGGAAACTCGGAGCGATGCAAACGTTCGGACGCGCCGTGCAAGGAGGTGTCGAGAAACCCGCTACCAACGACACTTTGTTCGTGATGATGTCGGCCACCAAAGCGATCACCGCATCCGCCTCCTGGCTCTTGATGCAGGAAGGGAAACTGCGCCCGGAAGATCGCGTGACGCAATACATTCTGGAGTATGGCACCAACGGCAAGGAGAATACGACGATTGAACAGTTGCTGATTCACACATCCGCCATTCCGTATGCGCCTCACTGGCAAAAGGAGTGGGCGGACCGCGCGCGACGCATGCAACGGCTGGCCCAATGGCGGGCGGACCACACGCCTGGGGAGAAATTCGTCTATCATATCTCCGCGAACTTCTGGCCGATCGCCGAGATCATTGAGCAGAGCAGTGGACAAACGTTCAGTGATTTTGTCCGCACGCGCATCGCGGAGCCCTTGGGGTTACCAGACTTGCGAGTCGGCATTCCCGCGGCGCTCAACGATCGCGTCGCGGACATCCAATTCGTGGGAGAGCCGATGAGCGCCGAGGAATACCAGAAGATGGGCATGAAGCCCCCACGCGCGGGTTTTACCGCCATTAGTGACGACGGCGTCTTGGAACTCAACGAACCCGTGACTCGGCAGGCGGGCGCACCTTCCGCCGGTGGCATCACCACCGCCGGTGATATCGCGCTCTTTTATCAAGCGTTGCTCAATGATGGTCGTTCTTCCACCGGCACACCAATCTGGAAGCCGGAAATGCTGCGCGAGGCGCGCCGGATTCGCACCGGGAAGATGGTCGATCCGTTTCAAGGCTATCTGGTGAATCGGGCCTTGGGGATTGTCATTGCTGGCGATGATGGCAAGGGCAACATGCGGAGTTTTGGACGGACGAATTCGCCGGAGTCTTTTGGTCATCCTGGCTTTGGTGGGCAGAGTGGCTGGGCCGATCCGGCGACTGGTATTTCGTTCAGCTACCTCACGAATGGGTTTGATCGGAACGATCTGCGCGAAGGCCGACGGCGGGTAGCGCTCTCCAGCCTTGCCGCCTCCTGTGCGGCATAACCAATAACCAACACACCTTTCGTAACAGGTGAGGGGGGCTCCACGGGCGTAGCTGATGCCAGTCAGCTACGCCCTTTCCCCTAGTGCCGTGAGGATTTTTTATCGAGTACCTCACTGTGGATGTCGCGTGTCAACTCAAGAGCACGGACCGTGATTGCCTGCATGTCGATAAGCATGCGCGCTATCGACTGCTGCCCTTTCTGCATCTCCTTTAGTCCTTCCCGCGCAATTTTTAGATCTTCCTGCATTGCCTTCTGCCCTTCCTGCAGCGTCGTCAATGCCTTTAAGGTTGCCCGGCTTTGCCGCTCTCCTCGTTCGTCAGCACGCTTGAGATATTCAAGCATCCGCGCTTGCCCTTCCGTAATCACTTCGATGAGGTCTCGGCTGACCGATGTTGCCATGGGTTCTCCTTTCTCCCAATTTCATTCGACCGTCAGGCAAATATACCAACAGGGAAAGAGAAGCGCACGGTAGTAGGGAACTTTCTTCAAGGAGCATCCTTATCCTCCGCCGCGAGCTTCTTGTTTTCCGTCTCCTTCGGTTGCACCACCTCGTGATGCCGGATAGATAGAAGCAACAATTTCTCACCACAAAGAGGAGCAGATCAATGAAATTTTATAACTCACTCGGCCCCAACCCCCGCTGTGTCCGTATGTTCATGGCGGAAAAGGGCATTACCCTCCCGTCAGTCGAGGTGAATCTCCTAAAGGCGGAGAACCGGAAACCACCCTACACCGATAAGAATCCCGGTGGTCAGGTGCCCGCGCTCGAACTCGACAACGGCAGCTTGCTCGCCGAGACGGTCGCCATTTGTGAATACCTGGAAGAGAAGCACCCCACACCCGCGCTGGTCGGCACCACGGCGGAAGAACGGGCGGAAACCCGCATGTGGCAGCGTCGCATTGAACTCAACATCACCGAACATCTGTATAACGGGTTCCGTTATTCCGAAGGCTTGCCGCTCTTCAAGGATCGGATGCACTGCTTCCCAGAAGCGGCGGCTGGGCTCAAAGCTCTCGTCCAAGAAAAATTGGCCTGGTTGGAGGGCCTAATGGAAGGGAAACAGTTCATCGCGGGCAATCGCTTCACGCTCGTGGATATGATTCTCTTCTCCGCCCTCGATTTTGGCGTGGGGGTCGGACAGACGATCAATCCCGACTTAAAGAACATGACGGCATGGTTTGCCCGTGTAAACAGTCGACCCAGCGCCGCCGCGAGTTTGTATCCCGATAAGTCGTCGGGCATGCGCGGCGTGTAGGCGTGAGAATGTAAAGGGGAAAACGGAGAAAAGGGGAAACGGAAAATCGGGGAAAAAAGAGGTTCTGATCTCGCCTTCTTCGTATCTACTTTAAATCCCAAGGCGGCCCCGCCATCAAGTCTGGACCGCTTGCGCTTTTTGCACGATCAAATCCGCCAGGGATGGGAGCTTGAATTGGCCGGTCACCCGGTCGTAAACGTAATCATAAAAGCTCACGCCCAGCTTCT
>CAMBFS010000086.1 GCA_945865755.1 Klebsiella pneumoniae | reverse complement strand
AACCGGGGGTGTTGGTGCGCCGAGCGCACCCTAATTCGGAAACAACGCGCAATTCCCGCTCGCGTGCAGTATCAATCCCGCGTCGCATCAAGACTTTTTTCCTTTGCCCCGGAAATTTCGGTTATCGGCGTAGGGTGCCACTGCTGGCTGGTCCAGCAGTGTTTGAAGCGCAGTTTGTCTTAAGCATGTCGAAGGGCTCGATACCAGCTTGGACGGGCATCCGGAAAATGCAACCGCGGAATGACACACGTGCTTCGCTTAAAAACGAATGTCACAGCGCGTGTTTGGAAAGGATTGGTCTCATTAGGTCATCCTGTTTCCTCGCTCTCTATATCCTCCGCTCGCAGGCGGTCGCGTGAACCATGCCGGATGCGCAGGATGCGGACACGCGGCCCTTCTTCTGACTGTTCTTGAATGTCAAAGATGATTCTCTGAATCCCAGAGCGCTTGCCATAGGGCAGTTGCCGAATGTCCCGGCCTATTTCCTCGGCTTCGGGAATAAGGGGGCAGCGGGCAGGCATCTCGTCGAGCGAGAGCATGGCTTGGAAGAGTCCTGTCAGCCATCGTTCCGCATGCGTCGGGGAGGCGCCGCGGATGCGCTCAAAAACAGCATACGCATCGGCCTCGGCAAGCGCGGTGAGCTTAACCTTGTAGGCCATACTTTGCCCGCATTTCAGCAAAGATTTGTTCAGCAGGCTTCAACTCGCCGCGCTCAGCGGACGCTACTCCTTCCCTGATAGCGGCGATGGTCTCTAGGCGGTCAAGTTTCTCCACCATCGCTTGATAACTCTTCACGTCTAAGACAACAAGCTCGGCTCTGCCGTTGATCGTGAGTACTTCAGGAGCGCGGCTCTTCTTGAGTCGGTTGACGTGGGCTTTGTGATTGCGCAAAAAATTGGTCAATGGGTGAATATGTTGGGTGTCGATCATAGAGCATTCCCTCACGTTAAAGTTTGAGAATTCTATGATGAGGGATTCTCCAACAAAAGGCAATTCCCAGATTAGGGAAAGGCGTCAGAGATCAGGGAAAGGTAGTGCAATCGTCGCGGGCGGTTCTCGAATTCACGCCGCCAGGGATGCCTAACCGTAAAAGGTCAACCGCTCTTCTACTCGTACTGATACTTCTTCTTCGCCGTGGTGGTCTTCTTCCGCTGTTTGAGGCGTTGAATCTCACGGCGTTGGCGTCGGATTTCACGCCCCTGAGCGTCAATCTGCTGTTGTTGGGCGTATTGGCGATTCTCCATGCCGAGGAACTGGTCGCCGATCAAGCCACCCGTGAGTGCCCCTAACCCGCCACCAATCGCCGCGCCAGGACCGGGCGCGCCAACCGCGGCTCCAATGATTGCCCCAGTCGCGGCTCCTAAGCCACCGCCGATCAAGGTGCTTTTTTCACGGGTATTCAGTGGTTGCGAACAGCCAGTGAGAACAACAACCAGCGCAATGACAATTCCTATCCGCGATCGTGACGTATTCACAAAAGCTCCTTTTCCACGGACTTATCTTCCTCTCCTCTTACCTGAGAGTCGCAAGATAACAAAATTTTTCCCAGGGCCGTTTTCGGACTTTCGTCTCACTCTTCCCCACGCTACATTTCCCCCCTCATGAGTTGGTCTCAATCTCTTCTCTTGGCGTTCATCAGCGGCTGTCTGCTGGCGCTGGCATTCCCTCCCATTGATCTGAGCCTCTATGCGTGGATCGGGTTCGTTCCGCTGCTGTGGTTGATCCGCGAGCACTCCCCGAAACGCGCGTTCCTCCTTGGCTGGGCCGCCGGGATGGGGTTTTACCTGTGCACGGTCTATTGGGTCGTTCACACCATCGGACTCTACAGCAATATTCCCACGCTGGTCGCCGTCGCTCCGCTGCTAATGATGTGCGCCATCCTCGCGTTTTATACCGGGCTGTTCGCCGCTGGCTTGCGCTTCGCCCAGCAACAGAAAGGGGCCATTCTGCTCATCGGCCCACCACTGTGGGTCACCTGCGAATGGCTACGCTCGTTTTTCTTCATTGGCTTCCCGTGGCTCAGCTTGGGCTATTCGCAACACCCCCAGCTCAATCTCATCCAGTTCGTCGAATTCACCAGCGTCTATGGCCTGTCGGCGTTGGTGATGTTTGGCAATCTCATCGTCTTCACCTGCTGGAAAGCCACCAATCGCCAACGCGGACAATTGTTGGCGACCGCACTGCTCGTGATCTTCGGTCTCGCCGCCTGGGGCTCATGGCGACGCACGCAAATTGCCGCCTTGCCCCCAGCTCATCATCTGCGGGTCGGACTCATTCAAGGCAATATCCCGCAAGATACCAAATGGCATCCCAATGCCCAGGAAGAGACCATGTCGCGCTACGAGCGACTGACGCGCGAAGCGGTCGCGCGTGGCGCCAATCTGGTGATCTGGCCAGAAACCGCGGCTCCGTTCTTTTTTCAGGCGGAGACGCTGCCCGACGCCGCTTATCGCGACCGACTCCTCAAGCTCGCCACCACAGTCAAAACGCCGATTCTGTTCGGCAGCCCAGCTTTCAAGATCAATGGCATACAAGACGTGACGCTGTTCAATCGCGCGTATCTGATGTCCGCTAACGGGGAGATCATCGCTTCGTATGACAAAATCCGCTTGGCCCCCTTTGGAGAATATATTCCGTTTCACAGTATCCTCTTCTTTCTCGACAAACTGGTGGTCGGCATTGGCGATTTCGCCGCAGGCACCGAGCAGACCGTGTTCACACTCCCACAAGCGCGGTTCAGTGTCCTCATTTGCTACGAGGGCATCTTTCCGAGTCTCGCGCGTGGATTTGTAAGCCGTGGGGCGGAGTTGCTGGTCAATATCACCAACGACGCGTGGTTTGGTCGCAGCTCCGCGCCCTATCAACACCTGGTGATGGAAGCGATGCGGGCCGTGGAAAATCGCGTGCCCCTCGTGCGCGCGGCCAATACTGGCTTTTCCGCCGTGGTCGATCTCGATGGCCGCGTGCGCAGTCGCACCAATTTGTACGAAACCACACTCTTAGTAGAAGACCTCGCCTGGCCACGGGTCAGCAGCTTTTATGCGATGTACGGAGATGTCTTTGTCTGGCTCTGTGTCGTGAGCTGTGGCCTCATGCTAGGGTACTGCTATTTTCGCCGCCCATAGAGGGGGCAACTGGAGAATTGTTATGCTTACGAATGCCAAGGAACGAATCGCTGATTTGCGCGCGCGCGTGGACACCCTCGGGAGGCGTCTTTGACATCGCCGGGAAGGAAACTCGTGCCGCGGAACTGGAGGCATTAACCCTCTCGGAGACCTTTTGGAACGATCAAGAAAAAGCGCAAGCCGTGCTCAAGGAGCGCTCGCCGTTGGTGGAAACCATCACGCAATGGAAGACCTATCAACGCGGGCTGGATGATGTCGCCCTCTTCCTGGAAATGGCCGAGGCGGGAGACACCGAGGCCGAGAGCGAATGCGAGACACAGCTCACCCAGCTTGAAAAAGAGGTCTCCCAAACGGAGCTAGAGCGGATGCTCGGTGGCGAGCATGACGCGGGCAATGCCATTGTCAGCCTCCACCCCGGCGCGGGCGGCCTCGAAGCGCAGGACTGGGCGGAGATGCTCTTTCGCATGTATCTACGCTGGGCTGAACGCAAAGGCTACAAGGCCGAAATCGTGGACTACCAGCCTGGCGATGGCGGTGGTCTCAAAAGCGTCACCTTCACGGTCGAAGGACTCTACGCGTATGGGTATCTCCACGCCGAGGCGGGGATTCATCGTCTCGTGCGGATCTCGCCCTTTGATGCCAACGCGCGCCGGCATACGTCGTTCGCGTCACTTTTTGTGTATCCAGAAGTCGAGGACGATGTGGCGATTGAAATTCGCACCGAGGATTTACGGGTGGATACCTATCGTTCCAGCGGAGCCGGGGGCCAGCATGTCAACAAAACCGACTCGGCGGTGCGGTTCACCCATCTCCCGACCGGGATTGTCGTCGCGTGTCAGAACGAACGCTCGCAACACAAGAATCGCTCCATGGCCATGAAAATCCTGCGCGCCCGCCTCTATGAGCTAGAAATGGAGAAGAAGAAAGAGAAGATGGATGATCTCCATAAGACGAAGAAGGATAACGCATGGGGAAGCCAAATCCGCTCTTACGTGCTGCACCCGTATCGGCTGGTCAAGGATCATCGCACCGGGGTTGAGGTCGGGAATACTGATGCGGTATTAGACGGCAGTATTGACTCCTTCATTGAAGCGTATTTACTGCAAAGCATTGCCGCCTAACTGAGAGAGCGTCGCGAGTGATAAGCTCGGCGAAGAGGCCATGATGGAAGAAGAACAGCACAGCGACCTGCAAGAACAGCCACCAGAGGAAGTCGGTCAGGAGCCGATCCCGCTTTTGCTGAAACATCGTCGTGAAGCGAAAGGGCTGTCGCTCCAAGCCACGGCGGCGGCCACTCGTGTCCCGCTACGGTATTTGCGGCATCTCGAGGGCGATGGCCCCCCAGATCTCTTATCCGATGAATTGTACCTCGCGCCCTTCCTTCGCACCTACGCCACCTTCCTTGACCTTGATTCCTCGTCCGCGGTCGCCGAATTCGTGATCGCGGTGCGGCGCCGAGAAAGCGCCGTGGGGTTGGCCCCGGAAGTCCCACGGCGTACGCTGTCGCGCCGGTTGGTATTCTTGCTGTTGCTGACTGGCGTTGGGTTGCTGGTGTTTTTCTGGATATCCAGTCAGCACGGCTAAATCTCTTGGCAACCTCTTGAGAAGCAGCTAGACTCCACCCCTCTTCAGAGTTCCCCTGATGTCCCCGTGGGTACCTGGGAAGGAGGGAAAGCCATGAGCGTCCTGACGATTGAGCAAATCCCAACATTAACCGATCCCGTTTTGATTGTGGCGTTCGCGGGTTGGAACGACGCGGGCGGAGCCGCCACCCATGCCGCGCAGTTTCTCGTCCAACAATTACGCGCGCCCCGTTTCGCCAGTATTGATCCCGAAGAGTTCTACAATTTTAGCGAAACCCGCCCGCATGTTCGCCTGCGTGATGGGCTCTATCGCGAAATCACCTGGCCAGCCAATGATTTCTTTTCCAGCAGCGCCACCATCCTGCCACAGAGCTTGGTGATTGGTATCGGTATCGAACCCCAGCTCAAATGGAAAACCTACTCCGCCGCGATTCTCGATCTCGCCAAACAATGTGGGGTGAAGCTCGTCCTGACGCTTGGCGCGCTGCTCGCCGATGTCGCGTACTCCCGCCCGGTGCGCGTGGCGGGGTTCGCGAGCGATCCGTCGCTGGCGGCGCGGTTACAACTGACGTCCTCGCGCTATGAAGGACCCACGGGCATTGTCGGCGTATTTAATGACGCCTGTCGGCGCGCGGGCCTTACTTCAGCGAGCTTTTGGGCCAACGTCCCGCACTACATCTCGGCGTCTCCGAATCCCAAGGCCGCGCTCGCGTTAATCACCCGAGTTGAGACGTTTCTCCACTTCACGATTGAGACCACCGAGTTAAAGAATCAAGCCTTCGCCTTCGACGCGAAAGTGTCGCAAGCCATCGCCGAGAATCCGCAGATGGCCGCGTATGTGCGCCAACTGGAGGCGCGCGATCAAGAAGAGAGTTTCGAGGTCGAGCCCGCGGCCGCGCCCGCGCCCAAAGGCAACGGCGGCGGTAATGGCCACGCCAACGGCAAGGATATGGAAGAAGAGTTGCAACGCTTCTTGCGGCAGCGGAAGGATCGCAAGGATGACGAGTAGACGAGTCGTGTACGGAATGAGCACCCAATGAAGAAAACGGTATACATGGTCAACCTCGGCTGTCCCAAGAATCTGGTGGACGGCGAGGTCATGCTTGGATTACTCGCCCGCGAGGGCTACACCATCAGCCTCGACCCGGAGCTGGCCGAGGTGCTGATGGTCAACACGTGCAGCTTCATTAACGAAGCGAAAGAAGAATCGATCGCGGCGATTCTCGACCTCGCGCGCTACAAAGAACACACCACGAACAAACAGCTTATTGTCACTGGGTGTTTGTCGCAACGCTATGGACAAGAATTGCGCGAGTCCCTGCCAGAGGTCGACGTCTTCGTCGGCACCGGCGAGTTTCTGCGGATCACCGACATTCTCAAGCAAAAACGCACCCTGCTTGATGGTCCCACGACGTACATCGGCGCGTCGCACATTCTGCCGGACCACGAGACCCCGCGGATCGCGTCCACGCCGTTTTACACCGCCTATCTCAAGATCGCCGAAGGCTGTAACCACAAGTGCGCCTTCTGCATCATTCCGAAAATTCGCGGATTGCAAGAGAGCCGCCCGATTGATTCGCTGGTGACGGAAGCCAGCATGTTGGCGGCCCAAGGCGTCAAGGAACTGAACCTGATTGCCCAGGACCTCACGGCGTATGGCCGCGAACGTCGTGACGGCACTACGCTCCTGGCGCTCCTGCGCGCGCTGAGCACAGTCGATGGGATTGCCTGGCTACGCTTGCTGTATTGCTATCCCAATTATTTGGATGAACCGTTGCTGCGCTGTATCGCGGAAACAGCCAACGTATGTCCCTACATCGACATGCCGCTGCAACACATTAGTGACCGGATGCTGCGGACCATGCGCCGCGAGAAAAGTGGCGATGGTGTTCGTCGCCTCCTCGACCGCATCCGCACTCATATTCCCGACGTGGTCTTACGCACCTCGTTCATTGTCGGTTTTCCGGGTGAAGAAGAGGAGGACTTCCAACAACTGCTCGACTTCGTGGATGAAGCGCAAATCGACCACGTGGGCGTGTTTCGTTATTCCCAAGAAGAGGGCACGACGGCGGGCACGCTACCGAACCAAGTGCCGGACGAAGTGAAGCAAGAACGATGGAAACGGTTGATGGAACGGCAAGCCGTAGTGGTCCGCCGCAAGAACCTCGCGTTCATTGGGAGTGAGCAGCAAGTGCTCGTGTGTGGGCACGATGACCGTGGTCGGTTATGGGGCCGCACCTCCGGGCAAGCGCCGGATATTGACGGCATTGTGTACTTGAATCGCGCGGCGGCTGAGATCGGAGAAATCATTCCGGCGCGTATCCAAGCCGTATCCGGGTACGACCTGCGCGCGACGCGCCCTCGCCCACAAGAAATAAAGTGGGAAAAACCGATTGACTTCACGGACAGCCCCCTCTAATGTCCTCTATCACTTTTTTGGAAAAAGGAGCGCGGCATGCGGAAGGCATTCCTGAAGAAGGCGCAAGGCACCCTCACCACCTGGAAAGACCAGGTCCTGAAACAGCTCAACGCCGAGGTGAAAGAGGGACGAGAAGCCGCTCTCGACGAGGGAATGGACACCTACGACTTGGCGAGCGAAGAGCGGTCCCGCGAAATCAACCTGATCCTGAGCGACCGCGATCGCGAAAAACTCCTGGCGATTGAAGAAGCACTGGATCGTATCCGCAATGGGTCCTACGGCATGTGCGACATGTGCGAAGAGGAGATTGCCACGGAACGGCTTGAAGCGTTGCCATTCACACGGCTGTGTGTCTCCTGTCAAAGCGATCTTGAGAAAGAGGCCAAACAACACCGCCGCGGAGACGAAGACCGGAGTCACCGCCGGACAAGTTTGGTCGATCTCGATGATGATAACCTCTAGTCAGCATTCAGCTCTCAGCCATCAGTCGGTAATCACCTGATCCCCCTCACCCTGACCCTCTCCCATCCGGGCAATGGCATTAAGTTAAGCAACCGTGTCATTGCGAGCAGCGAAGCAATCTTTGTTTTGTTGGAGATTGCTTCGTCGTCCGACTCCTCGCAATGACAGTCACCCCCTTAACTTCATGCCATTGCCCATCCGGGAGAGGGGACCTGGAAGCACCCTTCCTGCTATTACTGAAGAAGTTGTTCGTCAAAATTGATTGAGGGTGAGGGGGATCAAAAGACTTTCCTTATGGTCCTCATCCAACCAATCCGCACCCAGCTCCACACCCTGTTCACCGCCGCCATCGCCGCGGTCGATCCCCGCACTTTAATCGCGCGGGCAATTTCAGTAGACCATAACGATCTCCTGGTCCACTCTTACAAGTCGGGGGCCGGGACCTCCCGATTCCCATTGCCGGACCGCGTCTTCATTATCGGAGCCGGTAAAGGAGCTGGACTGCTCGCACAGGGGCTTGAAGCCGTGTTGGGTGCGCGCATCCGTGGCGCACGCGTGCGCGGCGGAGTCGTGGTGATTCCCACCGGTGTCTCCGTGGATACACAACGAGTGACGCTCGTGCATGGGGAACATCCGCTCCCAGGGTCAGGGAGCGTGAGTGGCGCGGAACAGATCCAGGCTCTTCTTGCACGCACGCACCCATCAGACCTTTTATGCTTCTGTCTCACCGGCGGAGCCTCAAGCCTGCTCGTGAGTCCAGCCGTGGGCCTCTCCCTCGCCGACAAAATCGCCGTCAATCGCTTGTTGCTGGCCTGTGGCGCGGATATTCACGAACTCAACACGGTCCGCAAACATCTCTCTCAGATCAAAGGTGGGCATCTTGCTCGCCTCGCCTTTCCGACCCCACTGGTCAGTTTTATCTTGTCCGATGTCATTGATGATGACCTGAGCACCATCGGCTCTGGCCCGACCGTGCCGGATGCCAGCACCTTTCAAGATGCCTGGAACATTCTTGACCGATACCAGTTGCTTGAGCAGGTGCCGGCCTCCGTGTTCGCGTATCTTGCCGCTGGGTGTCGTGGGACGAGGCCAGAAACCCCAAAGCCGGGAGATCCGGTGTTTGCGAATGTTCACAACTTTCTGCTCGGGTCCAATCGTATCGCGCTCGCGACGGCGGCGACCACAGCGAAAGCCGCGGGATTTCTCCCGGTCGTGTTACCGAGCCCGCTGGTTGGTGATACGACCGACGTTGCCCGTCAATTCGCCGCCGAGCTGCGACGGCAGCTTATCCCCATTCGTGATCCCATTTGTATCCTGGCTGGAGGAGAAACGACGGTCCGACTGACCGGACAAGGCAAAGGGGGGCGCAATCAAGAGTTCGCGTTAGTGGTGGCGCGGGAACTGGCTGGAGAAGAGCGCTGGACGCTGCTCAGTGCTGGGACTGACGGCATTGATGGCCCCACCGACGCCGCTGGAGCCTTCGTTGATGGATATACCGTTCATCGTGCGCGGGCGTATGCTCTCGACCCCGCGCGGGTATTGGCCGAGAACGATTCTTACCGGTTCTTCAGGACGCTGGGCGACCTGTTCTCTCCTGGCCCGACTGGCACCAATGTGATGGACCTCAAAATCGCGCTGCTCTTTCCGTCTGAGAGTTCCCTCTCCCGGCTGGGAGAGGGCTAGGGTGAGGGGGATCAGAATAAATTCGAGACTTGCGCAAGGGTTGCGAAAACGGGGAGAAATTACTAAGACAGGGAACCATGAACAAAAACCAGACTACCTCTGAGCGGGTTCCACCGGGACAATATCTCGTCGAAAAATGGCCGGTCCTCAGCTACGGCCCCACGCCGCGTTTCAATCCCGCGACCTGGGATTTTCGACTCTTCGGTGCGGTTGAACAATCAGTGCGTTTAACCTATCAACAATTCCGCGCCCTGCCACAGACCCAACTCACCACCGATTTTCACTGCGTCACCACATGGTCACGCCTGGACAATCGCTGGGAAGGCGTGATGGTCAAGGATGTGCTCGCCTTAGTGCGGCTCAAGCCCGAAGCCCGACACGTCATGCTCCACTGCGATGGTGGCTATACCACCAATCTGTCATTGGAACATTTTCTGGCGAGTGATGTGATTTTCGCTCATCGACACGATGGGCAGGACCTAGAACCCGACCACGGCTGGCCATTGCGACTCGTGGTTCCTCAATTCTACGCCTGGAAAAGCGCCAAATGGCTACGCGGTGTGGAATTCCTCACCGACCATAAACGCGGCTTCTGGGAAGTGCGTGGCTATCACACGCGCGGCAATCCGTGGACCGAAGAACGGTACAGCGATCAGGAAGACGACGAGACATGAGTGTTTGGAAAAGTCGCCTCTGCAAATTTCAGATCGTGACTGTCCTAAAATTCGAGAAATTTCGCTCGCTTATGTTGAGCCACTGATTTTTTTCTTATCCTGAATGGACGTTCAGTCAGAATTTACTTGACAGCGTCCACCAAAGGGCGATAAGTAGTGGGAAAATTTTTCCTCCGCACCCTTTCCTTTGTCACAACGGCCTCCAGGTGCGAACCGGGGTACCGAGCAAATCATGGCGGTGTACACAATTCTGGATCGGCGCACAGCCACAAGCGTCGCCGAGAGCTATGGCCTGGGCAAATTGACCAAAGTCACCGGCATCCCCGCCGGCTCGGTCAACACGCTCTATCTTCTGGAAACCACGCGCGGCAAGTTCTTCCTCAAGATTGACGAAGCGAAAAGCATGATGGCCGTGCAACAGGAGCTGGGACTTCTTCAGTTTCTCCGTGCCCGTGGACTCCGCTGTCCCCAGCCGCTCGTGGATCGGCATGGACAGGTGCTGCGGCTCTATCATGGCAAACCGCTCTCCCTCTCCCTGCCGCTACCCGGAAAGGCCGTGAGCGAAACACGGTTGACGCCCGCTCATCTCACCCACGCCGGCGAGGCATTGGCCTCACTGCACCTCTTGAGCGAGCACGCCCCGAAAAGCGAAGAGAATCGCTTCAGCTTCCCTCGCATTGTCGAACTCTATCGAGAAGTGCGAGAACATCTGCCTGGACATTTTAAGCAGGTCATCCACGCGCTAGATAACGAGATCGGCTACCAACAGGAATACCAGGATGACCGACTCCCTAAGGGCCTCATTCATGGCGACCTGTTCGCCGATAACCTGCTCTTTCGGGGAGAGAAGGTCGTGGGTCTGCTGGACTTCGAGGCGGCCTGTTACGGAAAATTTCTCTTCGACCTCGCGACCGCGGTGAACGCGTTGTGCTATGGCGAGGGACACTTCGTCATCGAACGATTCGAGGCGCTGCTCGCTGGCTATCAAAGTCGGCGTCCGCTGACCCTCATCGAATGGGATGCCTTTCCCAATGAACTCCGGTTCTCCGCCCTGCGGTTCACGGTCACCCGCCTCAAGGACTTTTTCCTGCATCCGATGGATGACCGCAAGCGCGTGAACAAAGACTTCCGGGAATTCTTCGAGCGCTTGCAAGTGTTGCGCAGAGAGCGTAGCGGCGGCATGGGCCGCCTTCTCCTCGCCATGGCAATCGGCTACGATTACCGCCAGCACCAAAAACCCCCCATCCATCAAGGGAAATCGGAAAGCCCCAAACGGACTGTGGGACAACGAGCAGGTGGAAGACAACGGCAAAGTGACCTCGGCCAGAGAAAGACGCACCGTTCGCTTCAGACTGCCCGGTAACGTGCTGGAGGAAATCCCGTGCCATGTTCCAGAAAATTCTGATCGCCAATCGTGGTGAGATCGCCATTCGTGTGGCCCGCACCTGTCGTGAACTCGGTATTGCTACTGTTGCTGTCTACTCCGAAGCCGATCTCTCTTCCCCCCATCTCTTCGCCGCCGATGAAGCCGTCTGTATCGGTCCGGCTCAGGCAAGCCAGAGCTACCTCAATCCGCAAGCGCTGATCTCAGCAGCCCGACAGACGGGAGCCCAGGCCATCCATCCGGGCTATGGGTTTCTGTCGGAAAATGCCGCGTTTGCCCAGCTTGTCCGCGAGGCGGGACTGACCTTTATCGGCCCATCCTCGGACTCGCTCGCGGCGGTGGGCAACAAAATTTTCGCGCGGCAGACAGTCACTAAGTTAGGAGTTCCCGTTGTTCCGGCACTGGAGCAGCCCTCGCGTGACCCTGCCGTCCTCCGAGAACAAGTGCATACGCTTGGCTATCCGGTTCTCATCAAAGCGGCCTCTGGCGGTGGTGGCAAAGGCATGCGCATCGTGCGGGATGAGAAGGATTTGCTTGAAGCGACGGCGGCGGCGGAACGGGAAGCGATCTCCGCGTTCGCCGAAGGCACGGTCTATATCGAACGGTATATCGAACGTCCGCGCCATGTCGAAGTGCAGATTCTTGGCGACCAACATGGCACGCTGGTCCATCTCGGCGAACGTGAATGTTCGATCCAACGGCGCTATCAGAAAATTCTCGAAGAGACGCCCTCCCCCGCCGTGTCCCCCCAATTGCGCGACGCGATGACCACGGCGGCGCTGGCCGTGGCCAAAGCCGCGAGCTATTACAACGCCGGCACGGTGGAGTTTATTCTCGATGATCAGGGGCGGTTCTACTTCCTCGAAGTCAACGCTCGGCTGCAAGTCGAGCATCCGATCACCGAATTGATCACCGGGCTTGATCTCGTGCGCGAACAGATTCGCATCGCGGCGGGCGAGCGATTGGGGTTCACGCAAAGTGATATTCAGCGCCGTGGCCATGCGTTTGAGTGTCGAGTGTACGCGGAAGACCCGGCACGCGGTTTTCTTCCTTCGCCAGGGACAGTGCTGACATGGAACCCGCCTACTGGTCCGGGCATTCGTGTCGATGCGGGGATCACGGCACAGACCGCCGTGTCCGTCTACTACGATCCCTTGATCGCCAAACTCTCCACCTGGGGGCAGGATCGCGAGCAGGCGCGCCGTCGTATGGAATCGGCGCTACGACAGTGCGTCGTTCTTGGCCCGACCACGAATCTGCCGTTTCTGCTTGACCTCATCATGCACCCCGCGTTTGTCGCTGGCGATACGCATACGGGATTTCTCACTGAACACTTGTCACAGTGGCACCCCGCGGCATCAGCCGGACACGATCTTGAGGCGGCTCTCGCCGTTGCCCTCACGCATTCCCGTGGAAACCGGGCCACGCCCGCGACTTCATCCGGAGGGAGGTCGTCGGTAGCCACTTCTCCTTGGCAACAACTTGGCAACTGGCGAGTCGGCGGCTAACACGGGAAATCCAGAAATTATGAAAACCACCCTTCTTTCTGTCAGTGGCTCCACCTTCGCCGTCGCCTACACGCAACGCGGGAATGAGTACGACACCCAGGTCAACGGGCAGGCGACACGCGTTCAGATCCTGTCCGAAGAGCACGGCGCGGTCACCTTACTTGTGAACGGGCAGCCGCTCCGCGTCCATATCGTGCACGAGGGACAGCGCTCACTCGCCGCCATCAATGGTCATGTCTATGAGTTCTCGCGGGCGGGAGAGAAAAAAGGCGCGAGTCGGCAACGCGAAGCCGGGCGACTCAGTCCGGAAATTCGCTCACCGATGCCGGGGAAAATTCTCGACGTACGAGTCACTACAGGTGACACGGTCGCGGCGGGACAAGTGCTGGTCCTCTTGGAAGCCATGAAAATGGAGAATGCGCTCATGGCAGAGGGGGCCGGCCGGGTGAAAAAAGTCCACGTCTCGGTTGGAGACCTGGTTGACCTTGGCCAATTGCTAGTAGAGCTGGAGTTTACCACCGCTCAAAAAAGAGACGGAGAGTCGGAGAAACGGGGAAGCGGAGAGTAGAAAAGGCATCAGCAAACGCTTACCGCAGTCTCTCTATTATCGTCGAGGTGCACCCTCGGCACCTGAACACCCCCGCCCGCAAACCAAACTACCATTACGTGCGCAGCTTGCGTACCGGGTGATCGGGCGGCAGCATGCAGAGGCTGTCGCTCCCAATTTTTAACGCACAGTTAAACCGTGCGCGAAAATTTTCCAAGGAGATTGCCGTTGAGGTCATACGTCGCACTCCGCGGCCCCAGCGTCAGTTGTTGGTTGGCCGCATTGTAAGGAGGCGTCAATAAATAAAGGTGGCAACTAACCGAACCATGCGACACTGGCACAGCCGCCGCCCGGCGCTCAAGCACCGGGCTCACGCAACAAAGGGGACTGAAGCCCCCTGGGAGCCTGGGTTACCAGGCTTTGTACTCTCAGCCCGATGATTCATCGTCGGGCTGAGGAGGGGACAAGAGGTGACGCAGTATACGAATCCTTGGAGGTCTGATTTAACCGAGTTGCTACCTTTATTTATTGACGCTGCCTAAGTGGCGGTGGTGCGCGCTAGCGGTACGCCGGTATGTCAAGGAAAAACCTCACCCCCATTCCGTGACCCTCATTCCGCCATGACTCCAGCTCGGCAATGCCTCTAATGCCGCAACGTCCCCTATTCCCCGGCCCCGTGAGGAAGGACCGTGGCCCAGCGGCGTCAATGCGGAGGAGGGTTTCATCAATGCCCAGACCCGTGAGCAGGTTGGCTGTCGGGATGCCGCCGGTGAGTTCTTGGATGACATTGAGGCCGTCGTACAGGAAGTGCGTCGGCGTGCCGTTGATTGTCTTGCTCTGCCGGCGGCCCACGGCATCATATTGGAAACTGGCGGTGACACTCAGCCCACTCAGACTCACCAGTTGAGCCCGCGCATTCCACGTGTACGTTGTCGTGCCTGCGGAGTCCGTCAACGTTTGGAGGTTACCGTTGAGGTCATACGTCGCGCTCTGCGGTCCCAGTGTCAGTTGCTGGTGGGCGGTGTACGTGGTGGTGTTGAGCGCTGGGTGTGATTAAAAGTGCGGGGCTTGTGTGAAATGCGGCGATTTGCCGTGACATCCCCTATGAACTCCCCTATGAACTCCCCTATGAACTCCACGAATGACCAGTTTTTTCTCACGCGCCTTAACCAACACCCCCAACTGCGAGAGCGCATGGAAACCTTGCTCAATGTCGTGGAAAACGTCGCCGGCGATTGCACCAAGGCGGATGCGGCGGAGCAGTCCGTGATTGAAGCCTTACGCAAGATGGGGAATGAGGCGTTACAATGTTGGGCAGAACAGGCGGTCCAAAAAGCGACCGCGACATTGCGCCACCTGCAGCCCGCTCTGCAAGGCAACGGGAAAAAAAAGTCTGGTGGCATACGCTTTTCGGGATCATCGCGGTGAGCGAACCGGTTTTGCGTGGCCTTGACCACCAGGTGAGACCGTTCCTGCTGTCGGCCGATGTGAGCGCCCGGAGTTGCTCACGCCCGTTGCAACGGGCCATTACGGACTTTGGCGCGGACCATGCGTTTGGTCGGGTCCCGAAGAAGTTGCAGGCACATTATGGGATCACGCTGGCGGTCAGTACGGTACGCAAGATCACCGAAGGCCATGGGGCGCAGATGCGCAAGCAACAAGAACGCCCGGTCCTGCCGGTCAGCACCCCAGGCTGTGCGCAACAAATTGGCGAGCTTGATGGCTCAATGGTCCCGATTGTCACGATCGGCGCAGAAGTAGGGGATAAACGCAAACAAAAGACCTTGCAGTGGCAGGAAGCGCGCTTAGTTTTGGTCCATACCCCAGGCAGTGTGACCCCCAAGTTTGCCGCGACCTTTGGCGGCAGTGTCGAGGCGAGTGGCGCCGCCCTGCTTCGGTGTGCGGTGGCCGCCGGATTTGGCACAACCACCCAAGTCCATGGGGTCGGGGATGGGGCGGTGTGGATCGCGGAGCAATTCGCCGCGACGTTCGGCTCCCAAGCGAGTTATCTGGTCGATTTTTACCACGTGTGCGACTATCTGGCGGCGGCGGCCAACACCTGTGCGCCCGCTGCCGTCCACACCTGGATGGAAACCCAGAAGGGGCGGTTGAAAAATAATGACGGGCCAGGGGTCCTGGCCTAGGGCGTCTAAATCGGAGGTTAGCCGTTAGCCGGTTTTTGGATTCAGGATTTCACAATCGTGCCCCGGGTGTCTTACAGGACAGCAACTTCAGGGCAGTAGCGCGCATCTTGGCGCTCCAGCTTCGGACCACCTGCTTCTTGATAA
>CAMBFS010000085.1 GCA_945865755.1 Klebsiella pneumoniae | reverse complement strand
TTACCCGGGGCCTGGTGGAAAACGGAGCATGTGGAACCGATGCTCGCCCTGCGGGTGGTCCGAGCGAATCAGGAGTGGGACTCCTATTGGGGACAGCTCGCGGCGGCAGCCTGATGGGGCTCTGCCCCCGCACTTTGAATCGCACCCGTCTCAGGCCAGTCCAGGACGAGTCCAAAGCTAGTCTTCGACTTGCAGTGACTTGCCCGAGACTAGTTTTCGACTTGCAGAGACTTGCCTGAGACTTCTCTTACGCGGCATGTTTCAGGGGCGGGAGCTGACGCTCAAGCCAGCGTTGCAACCCTGATCGTACATACCCTGGATCAATACCCAAGACGTGGCAGATGTTGAGAAAACTACAGAGCCAGGTGGGATCATCAGTCATAATCCACTCCTCGGCTTCGCGGAACAAGCGTTTCCCCCGTCGCCCGACGGCGGTGGCGTATTTCATATAATCGGTGAGTCCGTTCTCGAACACCGCCCACAATAACTCACACTCAGGTTGTTTCCGAATCCGCTCCATCACCCCTGGCGGCGGAGTGCGAAACGGAGCGGACGAAAATGAACTCGAAAATTCAGCATTGTCAAACATAATCAGATTCCTATCGCTACAAATTTTCGTGGCCCTCGCTACGCGGCCTCGACCTGTAAGAAGTCTAGCTCCACGGGAGTCGCTCGACCAAAGACGGTCACCGCGACTCGAACCCGCGACCGTTCGGGCTTCACCGCTTCGACTACGCCCGCGAAGTCGCGAAACGGGCCGTCCGTGACTTTCACCTTATCGCCAATCGTGAGTATCATCCGTGGTCGTGGCGCGAGGCGCGTGGACTCCATTTGTTGCTTGATTTGTGCCACCTGTTCCGCAGCGAGGGGGGTCGGTACCGCTTCCGACTCGCCGATAAACCCGACGACTCTGGGAATCGAGTGGACGAGGTGCCAAGTCGTGTCAGTGAATGCCATCTCGACAAAGACATAGCCGGGAAAAAGTCGCCGTTCGATCGTCTGTTTTTTGCCACGGACTAAGTCTATCACTTGTTCCGTGGGAATAATAATTTCGCCAACCGCTTCCTGCTGGCCAAGCTCTTGGAGCTTCTGTTGGAGGACGGCTTTGACTCGCTTCTCAAAGCCAACGTAGACCTGCAAAGTGTACCAGTGTTTTTCCATAAGGCTCCCAGATGCTCCTTAGCGAAATTTTCCTTTCTTCGCTCGTCTTTCGAGCGGAAGCGGACAGTGAACCGAGAGGCAACAGGCACGAAAACAGACGCTGTCTGGCTGACAGCACGAGGCCAAGGAAGGAAGAATCTAAGAAGTACGAGGGGTTAGACGCCCTTACCGCTCGATTATTCAGTAGGGCAAAAGGCAAAAGGCAAAAGGCAAAAGGCAAAAGGCAAAAGGCAAAAGTAAAGATGAGACGAAACGAGAGAGCAACACAGTGGCGACTGAGCGTTCTTTCTCGTTCAGCCGCCAGGTCTTCAATTCTTCACTCTTCATTCTTCATTCTTCATTTCCTCACGCCAGCCCGCGCAGCATGCCATGCCAGTAGAGGGCGGGTAACGCGTAGACTTTAATGAACCACCCACTGAGCCGCTCCTTAGTTGAGTCCCAGGGAAACGACGGCACCGGTTTTCCGCTGTAATCAAACTCAGCCAAAATCAATTTCCGGTACCCCGTAATGAGTGGGCACGACGTATAGCCCGTATACTTGTGGAAACTGGCGGTATCTCTGCCGTCAATCGTCGCGAGGATATTGTGAACGACGATGGGCGCTTGCTTGCGGATCGCCGCTCCGGTCTTCGTCGATGGCACGCCAATCACGTCACCGAGACCAAAGATGTTGGGATAATCCAGATGTTGGAGGGTGAAGCGGTCAACTTTCAGCCACCCTTTGTCTGGTCCTTCCGTGTGCGCCAATGGGCTTGTTTGCACGAACGTTGGCGCACTCATCGGTGGCACCACGTGCAAGAGATCATACGGGAGCACTTCTTGGACTTTTTCTTGGACCTTCTGATCCCCTTGAATTTTCTCGCGGGTTACGGTGAAGACCGCTTCTTTTTTGCTTGGCCGTACTTCCACCAGTTGATGTTGGTACTTCCGTTCGATTTTCTTGCGGTCCGCGACTTGATTGAGCGGTCCGACATACGCGTCGATGCCAAAAATGCGGAGTCCCGCCGTGGCAAACGTCACGTGCGAGTCGACCCGTACCCCATGGCGGCGGAACGTATCGTCGGCCATATACATGATTTTCTGCGGCGCCCCGGCGCATTTAATTGGCGTGGCCGGAAAGGTGAAGATGGCATTGCCTCCGCTGAACCCATCAATCATCTGCCACGTGCGGACAGCGTCATTGAGGGTGTAAATGCTGCATAGGCCATCCTTGCCGAGGTGTCCTTCCAAGCCAGCAATCTGATCAAAATTCAACTGCAAGCCCGGGGCAACGATGAGATAGTCATACCCCACACGCTGTCCACCAGACGTGACCACGCTATTCTGCTCTGGCTGAAACGCCACCACCGATTCTTTCATCCAGCGGGCCGCGTTGGGAATGTAGTCCCGTTCATTGCGGATAATCTGATCGTGGGTGAATACCCCACCACCAACCAGTGTCTGGCCCGGTTGATACACGTGTTGTTCGGACGGCTCGAGAATCGTGACGTTGGGATTCTTAATCGCGCGACAGAGCCGAGCGGCCACGGTAATCCCCGCTGTCCCACCACCAACAACGACAATACGCGCGCTACTCGGCGTGAGGCGTACGGTAGCCACAGGGACTCCTGTCGGCTGTTCCGTGGTTTGCGGAGTGTCTTGTCCCTCGCTTTGCATACGCTGCTCTCCTTCAGTAAGAAAATATAAGAGACGGTCTTTTCTTGCGTCTCACCATTCCGTTCGTGCGGGCGGGAGTGCGCCTTGGGCATGCGGAGCCGAGAAGAAGCCGTCTTCCTGCATCAGGTCTTTGGCCATATAGTGGCGCAACAGCTCGGCGGCACGCCGCAGGAGTTCACGTCGTCCCCGGTAGACGCGCTCGCATACCCATTCCCCCTTGATCCAACAATCAAACGAAGCTTCGTCCATGAAATTGAATTCGAGGACGCGTTCTCCCTTCGGTGTTCCCGTAATAATGGCGCGTAACGCATGACCGGAGTCTACTAAGACTCCGTAGGCTTCACGAGGCAGTGGGAGTGCTCGTTTGACACGCTCAAGTTGCTCCGGGGCACAACGGTCGCCAATCAGGGGCAAGTATGCCCATGCCCCCAGTGTCGCGTTGGCTTCCGTCAATAAGTTCATATTGAGGTCGGTCAAGTTTTTCGTGGCCTGGTCTTGATCGTACCCTTCCACACTGCGGAAAAAACTGGCGCCCGCCAGTGCCTGCTGTTCTTCTGGTTTGGCGCGCTCTTTCGACTTGAGCTTCTCTACCCACCAATTCGTATCTCCGCCTTGATCGCTTCGTTCATCATTAGGCATTTGGGGTTCCTCACTTCATTTAGGAGTTGCGAGCAGCTTACCTTGTCGAGCCGCCTGGTGAGGCGTGGCTCGACATCAGTCGGACATGATAGCTCAATCCACCTTCCAAGAGGAGTCCTATCGACAGCACGTAGACAGGGGATTGCCTGGCGGCGGTGCGCGATCTTACGGTGTAAAGGAAACGAGAACGCGCGTTGTCGATTTGTCCACCGCTCACGGAGTGGCGGGCAAATCATACGCATAGCTGCGTGTTATTGCGGGAGAAAGTAGGAAAACCCCGCGAGCACCACGCTGGAATCGAGTCCTTGGTTGTCCTTATACAGACTCGCGTTGGACACATGACGGTAGCGCCACGAGGCAGTGAAGGCGAGATTTTCGTTCAAGAAAAAACTCGCTCCGGCGCCGATATTTTCCATGAAGCTGAAATGTCCCCCTAATTTGTATCCGCGTAAATCGGTATACAACAGGCCCAGGCCACCTTCGATAAAGGGCGCGAACCGAGTCCCAGTATCAAAATAATAGGTGAGCACCGGTAGCCCAAGCCCCAATTCCATTGAGCCATCGGTATGTGGCCGCCTCGAATGAATCACGGACGCGAACGGCTCGGCGCTAATCTCAAACGCTCCGGCGGGCATCAGCCACCATTTTCCGTTGAAGACAGTATACCCGGCGCGCAGGTTGACCGGGATCATCTCGGCATGTTTGCGCAAGCCCCAGATATAGCCCGTGCGAATACCGGTTTCCCACGTGCCGGCTTTCGGTAACCAGTTTTCCGCCCGTACTGGCGCTCCCATTGTCAAGATGAACAGCGCGACGAAACCACCCAACCACCATCGATGCCAATGCCTTTGCATGATGCCCCCCCTCTGCGAGACTCTCGTTATGATAGGCAACCGCTCCTATCGTACTCGTGGATATTGCGCAAGCGGCGCGACCGGTGCGCGATGGGGCGATTCCTTGCTTTTGCGCAAGAAAGGACCCCCGATCCGAGCGAGAAGACGGGCTATGCGGAGAGTGATATCCTCACCTTACGCGGAGCCTCCAAGTGCGGGCGAGAGGGTTTGTAAGGTGGCGAAAGTGGAGCGCATTGACGTGGAGGTTGGACTTCAGGGCAAAATGATTGAGTTTGGTCCTCATCTTCAACCGCTCCAATTTGACAAAGCCGCACAAGGCGGCAAAGAAATGAGGCTCTCTGATATTTGCCGTGCCGACCACAACCTATTGTGGTGGTGCAGGATTGGCGGAGAGCTGAGAGGCTGTGAAAAAATCGTTTGCTTGGTTTCTCTGGAAACTGCGTGAGTCCCGCCTGGTTCTGGGGTCTCCGCGGCAATTCCCGGTTGCGTAAAAAGGCCAGCAAAATGGGGGTGGAGGCGCGGGAGTTTTTGCGCTTTGCTAACCTCTGGGCATGCGACCTCTCAAGAGTCTCACCTTAGAAGCGATGTAGCTGTTCACGGGTTATGAGCGCAGGAGGCTCGGAGCGGGGCGATTGTCGGCTTTGGCCTTGAGCGCCTCGTGCAGGAAGGAGAAGAAGTTGCGCTGCTCTTTTTTGCAGGTCGCGATCGCCGTCCACATCCGCTCGTGGTCCCGTTGGCCTGCCGCGCCGCGCGTGCCTTGGGTGAGGCGACGGTCGATCACGCAGTGGCGGATTTGTTGCTCACGGTGATTGTTCGTCGGCTCCACCCCCTCAGCGAACATGAAGCGGAAGTAGTCTTGCGACCGGTCGTAGGTCTCCGGGACGGGGGACTCCGGGGGAGTGTAGGGCACCAGGGCGAAGCGCGCCGCCAGCGTTTGGGCCTCCGGGGTGGGCGGGGGCTGGCGCACCCCCTGTAGAAACTGGTCGCGCGGGAAGCGCATGGAGCGCGCAAAGCCCAGAGCCGACATCTGGTCGCGCCGGTGCCAGGCCGCGAACAGCCGACGCGCCCGCTCCAACAACCGCTCTGCCCACAGCGTAGTGCCCAGGTCCGGGTGGGTGCCCAAGAACCGGATGTCGCGGATCAAGTGCGCCCAACAGTATTGCGCCTTGATCCAGAAATTCCAGGCGACCGAGCAAGGGGCCGAGAAATAATCGAAATTCAAGTAGCCGGCGAACTCCGGGCCAATCAGTTTCTCCAACACCTCCCGCGAGCGCGTCGCGGCAATGTGAAAGACACTCCAGGTCGCCGCCGTAATGCCCCAAATCCAATGCTTCTTGCCGTTGTCCTTCAACCTCGTCTCGGCGCTGCCGAGCTGGGCTTGGTGGGGAATCGCGGCGCGCAGTTCCGCATAGGGGGCCGCCCGCGCCTCCGCAATCGGCCCCGTGCACAGCTGGGCCAAGTACCCTCGCGACACCGGCACTTGGAGCACGTCTTCCCTCCACGCTTCGATGGCGGAGTAGCTCAAGTGCCCGACGGACTTCAGCCCCCCAATCATGCTCAACAAGCGGGGGCCGAAGAGGCCACTGCTGTGAACACGATGAATAGGGTATCACCGTAAGGAAATTCACGAGTTGGAGGCCCCCGATGATAGCGATGAGCGAAGCAGCGATGCCGTTAGATGCGTATGCATGGGAGACGTTGGCCCGGGTCCCTTGGCCGATGCCACCCTGTCGGTGTGGGCGCAGGTCTTGGAGCCGTCCTTTATGGGGCAAGTGTTTGCGGAGTATCGGGGGCGCAGTTTTGAGGACACGCTGACGTTTGCGCGGGTTGTGGAGCTGATTGGCGATGCGTTGTTGACCCATGAGGGGAGCGGGCGGCAGAGTTTCTCCCGGGCGCAGGAACACGGCACGTTGCCGACGTCCCCGGAAGCGGTGTACGGGAAGTTGCGTCGGGTGCCGTTGTCGCTGAGTCTGGGATTCGTTGTGGAGGGCACGGCGCGATTGCGGGCGCTGTTGCCGCCTCAGCACATCGCGACCGCGTTGCCGGCCAGTGTGGCGGCCCTCACGGTGGTGGTGGGCGATGGCAAGACGCTCAACCGGATGGCCAAGCGGTTGCTGCCCGCGCGGGGGACGGGGGGGGGGAAGATTCTGGCGGCGGTTCTGCCCCGGGAGGGGATGGTGGTGGCGGTGGCGGCGGACCCGGAAGGGGAGCGCAACGACTGTTGGCTGGTGCCGCAGGTGGTGGAGCAAGTCCGCGCGGTGGTCGCGGGCCCCCGGTTGTGGGTGTTGGACCGGCAGTTTTGTGACCGGGTGCAGACCGGACGCTGCAGTGAGGCAGGGGATCACTGGCGGATGCGGGATCCTCCCAAGGTGCATTTTCACCCGGACTGGCGGCGCCTGGCTCAAGAGACACTCGATGCGCAGGGGCGGATCATCCGGGAAGACTAGGGGTGGATTGGCGGCGCCCGCGATGCCCGCCGCCGGGCCGTGCGGCGGCTGACGGTATGCCGACCGGGAGAGGCGACGATCATCCTGCTGACCGACCTACTCGACGCGCCGCGCTATCCGGCGGCGGACTTGCTCGCGGTGTACCTGACCCGGTGGGGGATTGAGCGCGTCTTCCCGCAAATCACTGAGGTGTTTGCGTTGCGCCGGTTAATCGGCAGTACCCCCCAGGCCTCGGTGTTCCAGGCGGCGTTTTGTCTCCTCCTCTATCATATGGTGCAGGTCCTGCGGGGGTAGGTGGCGGTCGCCGCGCCGACGATCACGGTGGCGGAGGAGGTGTCGACGGAGCAGCTGTTCTACGACGTGGAGCGGGAACTGACGACGGTCAGTGTTTTGGTGCCCCCGGCGATGCTCGTCGGGGGCTATCCCGAGCCGCTGGCGCCGGAAGCGCTCTGCCAGCGGCTGCGCGCCTTGTTAACGCCGGTGTGGACCCCCCGCTGGCGCAAAGCGGTCAATGCCAAACCCCGCCCGAAAATGACCAAGGCCAAACAGTCGGGTGCTCACACCTCCATGCACCCTCTGGTAACCGCCGCTCAACGGTCCCCCCGTCCGCAGAAGGCGGCGGCCTAGCCAATGGTGTTCACAGCAGTGGTATGGAGCCCACGAACAATCACAGCGAACAACAAATCCGTCACTGCGTGATTGACCGCCGCATCACCCAAGGCACGCGCGGCGTGGCGGGCCAACGCTACCACGAGCGGATGTGGGCGGCGATCGCGACCTGCAAAAAGCAGCAGCACAACTTTTTCTCCTTCCTGTACGACGCGCTCAAGGCCAAAGCCGACAATCGCCCCGCCCCCAGCCTCCTCCGCTCATAACCCGTGAACGGGTACGAACATTCTGAACGATCTCACGCCAGACAGCAGAATAAGTGCTGATGACGCTCCTTCGTTTCTATCGAAGGACGGGTCTCCCGTCCATATATCACAATAAGAGATATTTACGTTTTTCATGTTGTCTGTGGCCGTGGTGCATCCGTGGCCCGCCTCCCATCTTCGTAATGGCGAAAGTGTCCTGAGCATCACCGTCAACAAAGAGGCATGAACATGGAAGAGAAACGCATTGAAAAACATCTCTACGAACGCAAGTACCAGACGACCACGGGCGAGTGGTCCCGTAGCTATTATATTCGGTTGAAGGACTGGAAAGGCATCCGTCGTGTCTGGCCAGCCGGGGACATGTTGAAGACGACACGGGCCAAGCGCGCGGAGTATGAACACCGCAACGCGCTATCGGAAGACTTCGACAAGACCAAAGTGCAAGGGATGACCTTCGCCAAGTGGGCAGACATCTACCTGGAACGATACGCCAGCAAGAAACGCTCACACGCGGAAGATGCGCGCCATGTGGCGGCGCTCGGTCCCTTCTTTGGGACCATGACGTTGCCACAGATTACCCGTGCGCATGTGGAAGCCTTCAAGCAAGCGCGCAAAGAGCGGCTCTCCTACAAGGGCATGCCGGTGAGTGATGCCTACTGCAACCGAGAATTGGCGACCCTGCGCCACATGCTCAAACTGGCCCTTGAGGAAGGACTGGTGGAGACCATTCCTCTGGTCCGGCTCCATAAGGAAGAGGGAGGGCGAGAACGAACACTCTCACCTGAAGAGTATCAGCGACTCCTCGCGGACTCGCCCGTGCATCTCCAGCGGATCATCACATGCGCCTACGAGACGGGTATGCGCGCCGGAGAAATCCGAAATCTGACGTGGGACAAGATCGACCTCAAGATGGGCTTTCTGCGGCTGGCGGCGATAGATACGAAGTCGAACGAGAAACGCGCCATTCCGATCTCACCGGCCTTGCGCGCCATCCTTGACGACATCAGGAAGGAGTAGCGCGAAGCGAAGGTGGCTCCCATCGGTGGCCATGTCTTCACCTGGGGCGGTAGAGCCACGAGCAAGGGATGGAAACGGGCGTTCCACACGGCCTGTCAGAAGGCGGGACTGGACGGCTTCCGCTTTCACGACCTGCGGCACACCTTCGTGACTATGAAGGTCCGGCAAGGATTCGATTACAAACGGATCATGGCCATTACCGGTCACAAGACATTCGCGGTCTTCCAACGCTACAACAACCCCAGCGAGGAGAACTTGCGGGAGGTAGTTGCTGGCACCCCTGCGCTCATGCTACAGAGAGGGTCCCGATGAGAAACCTTCCCACATGGTGCACATACGACTTTCCCCCTGGCACCACCCGCCTTGTAAGTGCTTGATTTCATTATGCGCCCTTAGCTCAGCCTGGATAGAGCGGCAGACTACGAATCTGTAGGCCAGAGGTTCAAATCCTCTAGGGCGCATTTCTTTTTCTACTCCCCGCCAATTAGTGAGAAGGCTGTCCTCGCCATGCTGATGAGAGGCTTGCTCTCGTCAGCCATCCAGCCGTACAAGACTCATGCACCGTCCGCGCGGCATGAAGCGTGGCGGTATTGAGGGGACGAGGGCAAGTTCGGAGTTTGCGGAAGTCCAAGGTCCAAGATTGTTTCTACTGACTACTGACTACTTTTCCCGGGCGCGCACGCCCGAATCGTCTCCATCACTCGCTGTTTTCCATCCGGTCCGCCGCCGACAGGGAAGATGATCGGCAAGCGAATCCCCGACTGTCGATACGCTTCAATCCGTTCGCGAGCTTCCGATGCGGTCCCAGCGATGCCCAACGCTTGCACCATCGCGTCAGGGACGAGTTTGGCCGCACCTGCTTGATCCCCTTTTTGCCAGGCCGCGCGCACGGCTGCTGCTTCCGTTGGAAATCCACTTTCGGCCATCAGTCGGTTATAACGCGGAAAAAACCCAGCATAGAACGCGGCGGCAGGGCGAAGGCGCTCTATCGCTTCTTGGCGATTCGTGGACACGCTGCATGAGAGGAGCGAGACAATATCGATGTCTTCCGGGCGACGACCAGCACGCTGTGCCCCAATTGCTATATGTTGGGCAGCCTTACGTCCTGCTTCGGTCGTGCTCCATACCATGATCGTCCCTTCGGCAATCTCACCACACACTTCAAGCATCTGCGGGAACACCGCTGAAACGTAAATCGGAATCTCGCGGCGAATCGGCTCAAACCACAAGTCGAAGCGATCAATCGTAAGGGTTTCACCTTTGTAGGAAACTACTCCATCACGGAGCAGCGTGCGAATAACTGCCACTGTCTCGCGTAGCCGTTGGACAGGTTTGCTATACGGAATGCCGTGTTCTGGTTCGACCTGTACCTTATGGCTCGACCCCAGACCGAGAATGAGGCGTTGATGAGAGAAATGATCGACACAGGCGGCTGCCATCGCCAGCGTCGGTGCACTGCGCACGAAGATACTGCTGATGCTCGTCCCCAGCAGTATCCGTTTCGTCTGGACCGCGCAGGCAGTCAAAATGGAGAACTGGTCTCCGCCGTGGCCTTCTGCGATCCATGCCGATTCGTAGCCCAAATCTTCAGCCAATCTGACACAGTCAACAATATCAGGGGGTGACATCCCGCCTGCGAACGCAACGCCGATACGTGCCATGTACTACTCCTCTCTTTCCGCGCTAGAGTTGCGCGCGGCATTCTTTATCTCAATGCGGAGCCAGTCAACTGGGAGAGGTGGAGGTATTGACTCATCAAAGGATTGAGTCATTGACCCGATGACTCAATTTTCAGAGGTTGCGTTCCGCATCTTGCTCGTGCTATCCCTAGCCGAAATTTCATCCGTAGGACTCTACTGAATGAGCATTCAGGCAATAGTAGACTTGGCGGAACGCCGAGCACCCCGTGGTAAAACAACCGACGGGAAGGGCGGCGTGCCGTTGTAGCCCCTCTCGCAAGGGCGAAGGGAAGGAGGGCATTCACACCAATGGCAGAACAAGAATGGCGGGAAGAAACGGTCAAGGTTGCCGGGACCGATCTGACCTTATTGAAAAGGGGCACGGGCAAACCATTACTCGTGTTGCATGAAGAGTTAGGACATCCAGGCTGGCTCCGGTGGCACATGGACTTGGCGCGACACCGCACAGTCATCATTCCGATGCATCCGGGCTTTGGCAAAAGCCCACGCGTGGAATGGGTGCGTGGCATTCGGGACCTGGCCGGCTTCTATGCGCGGGTGATCCGTGAGCAGGGCTGGAGTCCGGTTGATGTGATTGGCTTTTCGCTGGGTGGCTGGATTGCCGCGGAGATGGCGGCCTGTGATGCCAAACAGTTCAGCAAGATGGTGTTGGTGGCACCGACCGGCATTCGTCCGCCGCAAGGCGACATCGCCGATCTGTTCATCGTGACGGCGCGAGCCTACCTCGACGCGAGCGTGGACAATATTGCCCTGAGTCCCGAGTTCGCCAAACTGTACGGCGGCGAGCAAAGCGCCGAGCAGTTCGAGGCCTGGGAAGATGCACGAGCGGAGACTGCACGCGTTGCCTGGCAACCCTATATGTTCAACCCCAGCCTCGGACCACTGCTCGAAAATGTCGTGGGCCTGCCTACCCAGATCATCTGGGGAAAGCAAGACAAAATCACGCCGGTGAGCGCGGCGCATCTGTTTAACGAAGCGATCAAGGGTTCTGACCTTGTGTTATTGGACAATTGTGGACATCGGCCAGAAGTGGAGCAGACCTCCACGTTTCTGGAACGCGTCCAACGCTTTTTAGCCTAACCGGAAGGAGGAACCGTTATGCACATCATGTCGTTCTCGGAACGGATGTATTTCCACGTTCCCGAAGACCAAATCATCAACAACCAGAACAGCTATTTCGGCATCCCCAACAGATACTTCGACGCGAACAAGGGCGGCGTACTTATGAACGAGTATCTGGATGAGCGGGTTTATGCTGAAGAGCTGGGCTTTGATGGCGTGATGCTCAACGAACATCACCAAACCCCTTTCTGTGGCGGCTCAGTGATGGATGTCGAGGCGGCGATTCTCGCCCGCATCACCAAACGGGTGAAGATCATATTGCTGGGCAATCCACTGCCGGTGGCCGATCCTTTGCGGCTGGCTGAAGAGCTGGCGACGATTGACATGATTTCGGGCGGACGGCTGGTGCCGGGCTGGGTGCGTGGCGCAGGCAGTGAACAGCTTGCCAATAACGTGAACCCGGCCTTCAACCGCGAACGGTTCAACGAAGCCCATGACTTCATCGTCCAAGCCTGGACCAAGCCAGGGCCATGGCGTTATGAGGGTAAGCACTATCACTACCGCTATGTGAACCCCTGGGTACTACCGGTCCAGAAGCCGATGCCGCAGATGTGGATTCCCGGTCTCATCAGCCCAGAGACAGTGATATGGTGCGCCAAGCATCGTTATCCGTATGTCGCTTTGACCACTCAGCTCGAAGCGACGCTCGAGATGTCGAATCTCTATGCCAACGTGGCCGAGCAAGAAGGCTATCAGGCCGGGCCGGAGAACTTCGGGTATCTGCAGAACGTGTTTGTGGCCGAGACGGAAGAGAAGGCACAGGAGCTGGGTCGGGGGTTTGTGTACGGCGGGGGCTTTGGGTCGTTCGCCCGTCCCGAATGGATGTTTCCTCCGGGCTATAACTCCAAGGAAGCAACCAAGCGCCTGGCGAAAGCGTTCACCGACCCGCGCACGGGCGTGGAAATTATGCGTTTCACTCAAGGTGAGATCGACGTTGAGGAAGTGAAGCGTAGTATCGAGAAAGGGTACAAATCTTCCCAGGAAGGGGGATTAATCCTGGTCGGGACTCCCAAAACGGTGCTCAAGCGGATTCGCTACATGCTAGAGACACTGAGGCCGGGCATCTTTGGCGTCTGGTATCATCATGGTCCTATAGCTTTGCAGGATCGTATGACGTGCCTGCGGCTGCTGGGCGAGGAAGTGCTGCCGGCGATGCGGGAGATGGCGAAAGAGTTTGGTCTCCCTGGTCCGTTTGAAGTGCAGCCCGGCTCGCGTCCGCTCCCGGCTTCTGGGAAACGTGATCCAGTGGTCGGGCAGCTCGCGGCGTAAAGCGACGGCGCGTGACGTTCCGACTGAAGACGAAAAAAGGGGCGCTCCACTGGGGCCGCCCCTTTTTTATGCCCGTCTGGAATGGGCAGTCGAGAAGCTTTCCGACCCTTTGCGGAAAAAGCGGCTATAGCGACGCCGAGATGATTTCGTTACCATCGCGACATGGATGAGGCGCGAAAACGTCGCTATATCGAAGCGCTGCGCGAGATGCAGCGCTCGCCACAAAGCAGTATCGAAGCCGAGGTTGCTTCCTCGCGGGGACTTTCCTCCGAAGAGCGGGGGCAGCGGCTTGTGGCTGTTTGTCGTGCTGCGTGGGCGATATTACGGTCGCGACCAGATTTTCATCAAGCGGTCTCCTATCAAGACCCTCTCCCCGCCGACTTCGCCGCGAAGTGGAACGCGCTGCGAGCGAGATACCGCGCGCGGCAACGAGATACAACTGATGATGGATCCCGCTGAGGTTGCCCGTCAGCTCGCGGATGCGTTGGCAGCCGCCCAGATTCCTTACTCCGAGGATATTGCCGTTCTGAAGCTCCTCTTCTTTCGTGGAAAAGATATGGTTGATGTCGAGCGGCTTCTCGCGCTCCAGGGGGCCAATTTGGATCGGTCGTATATTCGCCACTGGGTAGTCGATGCCATGGGGGAAGAAGATGAACGCGTTGACGCGTGGGATCGGTTGTGCGCCACTTTTCCACTTGCACCGTAGCCCGGATGAAACAGAGTAACATCCGCGGTAGCCGCTGTGGTTCTCCCCATCGGCTGGCTTACTGCTATCGCCTTATGGATGATGAAGAGGTGATTGCCTTTGTCCGCCAGCAGGGATTGCAAGCGCAGTACGTGACCTCGGTCTGTACGGGTTCTCTTGTGCTTGGTGCGGCGGGACTGCTGAACGGTTACGCCCTCCGTAGGCGAAGCGATCATCTTTGGAGGTCATGGTAGGCTCTCAATACATGAGACGCATTCCGAAAATCAAGTTCCAGGTGCCCTACACAGGCCGCCGCCGCACCTGCTAGAACCACGGGGTGCGCATTGCTGAATTTGATTATGACCTCCCACCCGACTTGATTGCCCAAGAACCGATCCCCGAACGGTCGCGCTCGCGGCTGCTGCGCGTGGACCGCCAGGCTGGGCTCCTTTCTCATCACACTTTCGTTGACATCGGCTCTCTGCTTCCCGCCGATTGCCTGTTAGTGCTCAATGACACGCGGGTCTTTCCCGCGCGTTTGCACGGACGAAAATCGAGCGGTGGACGGATTGAGGTGTTACTCATTCATCGTCTCCCAGGAACCGGTGAAATCTGGGAAGTGATGTGCAAAGGCGCGCAGAGCATGCGCGTGGGCAGTCGTCTCCATTTTTCCGCCGAATTGTCCGCTCTCTGGCGTATGGCTCCATCCGAGGGGCGCGGTGTGTTGGAATTCTTCCCTCGTGCGGACTTCACCAGCTTACTGGAACGCTACGGTGAAGTGCCGCTGCCGCCCTATATCAAACGTGCCGCTGGTTCGGGTTCAGAAGATCGCGAGCGCTATCAAACCGTCTATGCACGTCATCCCGGTGCGATCGCCGCGCCCACCGCAGGTCTCCATTTCACCCCTGAGTTGTTGGAGTCGTTGCGCCAACGCGGCATCGAGACGGCACTGCTTACCTTGCATGTGGGCGCGGGCACGTTTCAGCCGGTGCGCGTCGATGAGGTGGAAGCCCACACGATGGAAGAAGAGGAGTATGAGATTTCGCCGGCGGTGGCGGAACGGATTCATGCCGCGAAAAAGAGCGGCAGAAAAATTATCGCGGTCGGAACGACGACGACCCGCGCCTTGGAATCGGCCTGTGACGAGAACGGCGTGCTCCAAGTTGGCCGTCGGCGGACCGCGCTTTTTATCTATCCGGGATTTCGGTTCCAGGTGATTGACGGTCTTATCACCAACTTTCATCTGCCACGCTCGACCTTGCTGATGCTCGTGTCGGCGTTCGCTGGCCGCGAGCTGATTCTCAAGGCATACGCGGAAGCGGTGGCTCAGCGGTATCGGTTTTATAGCTATGGCGACGCGATGTTGATTGTGTAGCGGCGGTTGCACGCTAGTGGAAAAGCGCATACAACAGCCCGGCAATACGGAAATTTCTTCCACGCTAGCGCCAGTGCTCACCTCATGTTTCGCTTTACCGTTACTTCGCAAGATACGCAAACCCAGGCTCGGCTCGGCGTGCTACAAACCTCGCATGGGACGGTCGCCACTCCCGCGTTTATGCCGGTCGCCACGCAGGGCACGGTGAAGGCCACTTCTCCTCGCGAGCTTCGTGAGCTTGGCGCCGAAATTATCTTGGCCAATGCGTATCATCTCTATCTGCGGCCCGGCGCGGGCTTGGTCGAACAATGCGGTGGCCTCCATCGGTTCATGGGCTGGGATGGGCCGATTTTGACGGATAGTGGAGGCTATCAAGTGTTTAGTCTCAAGGAGCTGTGCAAAGTCACCGAAGAGGGCGTACGCTTTCGTTCGCATCTTGATGGGTCGACGCATTTTCTTACGCCGGAGACGATGGTCCGCACGCAGGAACAGCTTGGCGTCGATATCGCGATGGTGCTGGATGAATGCGTGGCGGCGCCGTCACAGTATGATGCCGCGCTCCAAGCGAGTGATCGCACCACCCGTTGGGCGCAACGCGCGCACGCGGTGCGGAGTCGTGACGATCAAGCGCTGTTCGCTATCGTCCAAGGTGGTGTGTTTCCCGACCTCCGCGAGCAAAGCGCGCGTGAACTGGTTGCCCTGGATTTTCCTGGTTATGCGGTTGGTGGCCTCAGCGTCGGAGAAGGCCCAGAAGTTACGCTGACCGTCGCGCGTCATACCGTGCGGTTTCTTCCTGAAGACCGACCTCGCTATCTCATGGGTGTCGGGCTGCCGGAACAATTGGTGCGTTATGTGGCGTTGGGGTTCGATATGTTCGACTGCGTGCTGCCGACCCGTAACGCGCGCAATGGCACGCTCTTCAC
>CAMBFS010000084.1 GCA_945865755.1 Klebsiella pneumoniae | reverse complement strand
TTGGCTGTTATCGTACGAACCTTTGATTATTCTGCTGAGAAAACTGCTTGTTGCTTTCTGGGTGTGGCAAAATAATTTTCGTGCTGGGCGAAATCGGCGAAGAAGCCTAATAAATTCAGTAACTTGAAATAAGTGTCCTGACATCAGCGGCAGGAGTGTCTTTGTGCTTTCTCACACTGGCCAGCAACTCTTTCACGAAGAGGTCGTGACCAGTGAGGGAATCCAAGTGGATTTCGCCAAGGTATTTCGCGGGTAATCGCCTCTCGCATGACCTGGTCTCAGCCACAGCCACCGACTACGTTTTTTTCGGCGGTCGGCTCACCCCCGCCATCGCCTCTTTCGCCGTGGTGCGTATCGGATACTGGGCGTGGTTCGCCTTCAGCTCTAGCGTATGCCCGTCCGGGTCCAGCACATACATGGAGGTGCCAAACCCCGTCGCGCCGTATAATTCGACGGGACCAGACACGATCGGCACCTGGTGTTCCTTGAGGTAGGCGACGATCTCATCAACGTCCCCCTGCATCATCAGGCAGAGGTGATCCATCCCCCGTCCTTCTTTCTCCGCCAGCGTCTTGCCCGGCGGTAAGACGCGCAGGTCGATCAGATTCCGACCGCAGCGAATCTGGTAAATTTGCAAATCTTCAATCACCCGCTCAACCGTCAAGCCGAGGGTCTGGGTATAGAACTGAAGAGATCGTTCACTATCGGTGATGTAGAGCACCACGTGATCAATCCCCGCGAATTGTATGGGACAGTGCGATTTCATACTCTTTCTCCAGTGTCAGAAAATCCGTCGGGGGGGCGTAAACCGTAAAGTGTAAAACGTAATCCGAGGATATGACTTTTCCCCTTACGTTTTACTCGTTACGTTTCATGTCCCCAGAAGAATCCAGCAGTCGCTGCACTAACGCCTCACATTCTCGACGTCGGTTGGTGCCGTAATAGATCACGCGGCTCGCGATCGGATCACCGGCGAAGAACCCTTCGTACATCGACTGCCGGCCACCGAACTGCGTGCCCACCATCTCCCACGCGAGCTTCATAATCCGTACCCGCTCATGCGCTTCAATGTCTCGCCCCCGCAGATGACGCGGCAACAGCTCCTGCAAGTCAGGATGCGCGAAATCCTTCTCGGTGGGTGTCATAATCAAGCCACTGCTGCCCATCAGACGCAGGATTTCCATCGCGCGCGCCATCGCGGGCGGGAAAAACAAGCGGATGGCGGTAATGCCCACCATGCCACGGCCAGACACACCAAAAAGCATTCCCAACCCTGGCATCACTCCACGTGAGGATGCGGAAGTGTCGGTTTTCGCTTCTTCCGCCCCTAACGGATGATTGGCGTTATACAGCACGTCGTGCGCCGTCGCGGTGATCAGTCCCTCCGCCAGTTCAACGGAGCCAATCAGTTCGCCGAGCATTTCTTGATAGCGCGGCATCTGCGTGCGGCCCACGGCGCGCGCCACCATGCACGCCAGGCCAGCCAAGAAGCGCAATTTCACCGTGCCGCGAATGACAGCTTGTAACGTGATATACCCCGGAAAAGCTGGCCCCATCAGATTGTAGGTCTCGACATCACGCGCGGCGAACACCCGGTCCCACGGCACCACCACATCATCGAAAATGGCGATGGCATCTCCCTCGTCGAAGCGTCCGCTCAATGGGCGGTCAAACTGATTTTGCCCGCTATCGTAGGGTTCACGGCAGATAAATTTCAGCCCAGGCGTCGCCACCGGGATCGCAAAGCTCAACGCGTAGTCGTCTTCCCCCGGCTTGCGGGGCATGTACGGTCCGACCCAGAGTTCGTCACTGACTGGGGCAAGGGTGGAGAGCATGCGCGCGCCGCGAACGAGCAGTCCGGCATCGGTTTCCTTGACGACGCGCAATGCCTCTTGCGCCTCGACGCCTTTGGAGCGATCAATCTGCGGGTCCACGAGGGTATGCGTCAAACACAGGTCCCGCTCGCGGCACAGCTCATAGTAAGTCCACGCGTTCTCGCCAAAGCGCGGGTTCTGGCGACCCAGCAAATCGCGGATCGCCGCGGTGTCGGCGGCAAACGCATTCATAAAGTCGGGTAACCGCCCCATCAAGCCATACGTCAATTCGCAGCGGGCGCGTTCCCCATTCACGCGTTGGGCCATTTCGTCCAGGGTCTTGGCGAGGACGAACGACGTACTCACTGGATGTCCAGACGTTGGCGACGGCGTGGTCATCAACGGCGCGTAGGTCGGATCAGATTGGCGATCATACAAATCGGCCAGTGTACGGATCACCCCCTGAAAGGGTCGATATTGCGTCACATCGCGCACCAGCTCGCCGTTGACGTAGATACGACGGTCGTCCCGCAGCCCTTCGACGTATGCTTTTCCGGTCCGTGCTCCCATGTCTTTCTCCTTTGCGGCTTATGGCTCGCTTCGCTCTATGGCTTATGGCCTATAGAAGGAGCCTTTGACCATAGAGTGAGCGTAGCGAACGGGCCATAAGCCATAGGCCATAGGCCATAAGCCATCTGCCATAAGCCACGCCCTACAGATGCCCCTGATGCCCCCAGATACTGCCCGACGTGTGCATCTGCACCTGCCAGGTACGATCATCAATCTCCCGCGCGCCCCAGCCATACTCGACCGCGAACCCAGATGGAGTCCGCAAATAGAATGACACCATGTGGTCGTTGGTATGTTTGCCCAGGTTCATGATGATAGGCACTTGCTGTTCTTGACACAGGTAATAGGTCGAGCCGACATCGTCGAGGGAGTTCGTCTGCAGCATGAAGTGATGCAACCGCTTGGGCGCCTTCGGCATGGCCGCGAACGCCAACGAGTGATGACGCGGGTTGCAGTGGAAAAACGCGACTTTCACTGTCACTCCTAGTGCGGGGGTGATGTTGACGAAGTCGCTGACCCGCATACCCAGCACATCGCGATAAAAATGCAGGCTGCGGTCGAGATCCTCGACGAAGAGGACAAAGTGGCCCATGCCCTGGTCAGCGGTTTTGAAACCGCTAATGGGCCGTGGCGATTGAAAGGGTTTCTCAAACGTGACCAGCGGGCCATAGAAGATTTCCGAAGCAATGCCACTCGGATCATGCAGCTTGATGAGCCCTGCCACCCGTCGGGCCGCCGCCTCCTCTGACGTGCCAGGCTGGACTGTGACACCGGCGGCGGTCAGTTGAGCCGCCATCGCTTGTAAGGCTTCCTCGGTGGGAACTTCCCAGCCGATATAGGCGATATCATCCTTCCCCATGGGGTGGACGATGAACCGGTGATGATACTCATCAATGCGGAGGAACAGGGAACCGTCCGCATCTCGCCCGTTGGCCTGTAACCCCAGAATCTGGCCCGCGAACCGCTCCCAGTCATCGACGTTGCTTACACTCAATCCCAGGTATCCTAACTGCGCGACACTTGTCATCGAAATCTCCTTTGCACAAAAAGCGTAAAACGCACACCGTAAGAGAACCGTATCTTCCGCGTCTCACCGCTGCATACAAGGGTCACGTTTCCGCTGTCAAGATCGCCGTAGCCGAGTGGAGTTGGATGTGGAGGGAAGCAGCCCTTCCGAGGAATGCAGGCGTCAGTATAATGCGGTAATCTTCTGCTGTATCTCTGGGGACTCTTACACTATGAAAATTCTTGTTGCGGAAACCGCCGGCTTTTGTTGGGGCGTGCGCCGCGCGCTCGATCAAGCCGTTGACCTCGCCAAAAAAATTGACGGTCCGGTGCAAACCTTCGGCCCCCTCATCCACAACGCTCAAGTCATGGAAGAACTCACGGAACAGAATATCCACCCGGTCGAGCAGGTCGCCGACATTCGCGGAGGAACCGTTCTTGTCCGTGCTCACGGTGTCCGTCCAGAAATGTTTGACCAACTCCGGGCAACGGGCGCGGAGGTCTATGACGCCACCTGCCCGCTCGTGCGGAAAGTGCAAAAGATTATCACCAAATACGGCGACGATGGCTATGATGTCGTCATTGTTGGCGACGATCATCATGCTGAAGTGGCCGGTTTACGTGGATACACGAAGCAGCAATGCTTCGTCGTCGCGGATGAGAAAGAAGCGACGCGGCTCCCCGAATTTGACCGCGTCTGTGTCGTGTCGCAAACAACCCAAAATGACGACACCTTCGCGCGCACGGTCGAGGTTATCAAAAACAAAGCGCGGGTCATTCGCGCGACCAATACCGTCTGTGAACCAACCCGTGACCATCAGCGCGAGACGATTGATTTAGCGAAGCAAGTCGACTTGATGGTGGTGGTCGGAGGGCGACATAGCGCCAACACCTGCCGGTTAGCGGACCTCGCGGCCCAAGAAGGGGCACGGGTGCTCCATATCGAAACGGACGCGGAGTTACAGAAAGGGCACTTTGAGCAGTGCGCGACGGTGGGGGTCACTGCTGGTGCGTCCACCCCGGAGTGGATGATTAACCGCGTCGTGACCAAACTAGAGGCGTTCAATCCTGAGACCACCAGTCGGCTCACCACCTGGCTCAATCATGCGCTGGGGGTCCTGGTCGCCAGTAACGTCTATGTCGGATTGGGGGCCGCGTCACTCACCTTGGCGGCGAGTTTGTTGTTGCAACCGACGGTTGGACGCGAACACTTATGGCCACTCCTGGGAACAGCGGGACTTTTCATTCTCGCCATGCACACGGTCAACCGCTATCAGGAACGGTCGCACTATAGTGGGTGGGGCACGTTCTCGCCGCGCAGTTTTCAGCGGTTCCAGCAGATCATGCTGTGGGTAGGAGTGACCGCGCTCGCGGCAGCGTTAGGCATCGCGGCGGTTCTTGGGTGGAATGAATTCCTAGCGCTGGCCGCCTTTGGGCTCTTAGGCGCACTCTACAATGTCAAACTCGTCCCACTCCAATGGGCACGTCACATCATGGGGATTCGCCGCATCAAGGACCTCCCTGCGTCGCGGGATATTGCCACGGCATTAGGGTGGACAGTCGCCACCGCCATCGTGCCGTTGCTGACCATCGGCGCGTCTTCTCCTTTGCGGGCAACAGGAGTCCTGGGCTTTGTCTTTGTACTCGTTTTTCTGCGTTCGGCGTTGATTGGGGTGCGCGATGTGCAAGGCGACAAGATCATGGGCATGGAAACGATCTTTAAGGTAGTCGGCAAACGGCGGACGAAAGCTGTTCTCATCAGTGCGGTGGCAACGCTGTCTGTCCTATTATTGGGCCTAACCTTGCCCTGGCATTCCCTCCCGCTCGCGGCGCTCTTGTTTCTCGTCGTGCCCTACATTTGTACGGTCTGTGTCTCGTATCACCGGCGGCTCTTGCCGAAAGGAGCGGCGGGAGAGATTCTCGTGGACGGCCAGTTCCTGCTTGCTGGAGTGCTCGCCCTGGCCTGGCATTTGTGGCGGTGAAAAAATCCCAGGTCCAAAGTCGAAGGTCCAAAGCCCAAAGTTCTCAATCCTTGATTTACACTGGCGGGACCGAGACTTGGGATTTCATCGGCTCCTGCGAGTCCGGGCTCCCCTTGAACCACGAACGGATCGCCTGATATCCACGTTTTGCAAGCTGAATAATTTTCGGCAGCATCCAGGCCGCCACCGCGCAAAAAACGAGCACAAAGAGAATCATCAGCAACGGATAATTGAAAATCGCCCACAGTCCGGCGAACACACTGATATCTTCCGCGACACTGGCGGTCCAATTACTGAACGGTTCGGGGCTCGTGTTAATCGCGAGCCGCGTGACCATTTTCGTCCCGTGAGCAGCCGTCGCCACCGCACCACCCGCAAGTATCGCAACGAGTTGCAGGGCTGGGTTCACATCGCCCGCCGCTCCCCAGGCAAGAACAGCACCGGCGGGAATACGGAAAAGCGTATGCACGGCGTCCCAGCCACTATCGACATAGGGGACCTTGTCAGCGAAGAACTCAACCACGTACATCAAACAGGCAACTCCAATGACGAGCGGGTGCATCAAAATCTCAAGATTTGGCGGAAGCTGAATCATGCCGTAGCTGCCAGCAAGTCCGAGGACGGCAACGGTGGCATACAGATTGATGCCAGAAGTCCAGGCCGTCCCCATCAAAAAACTCAGAGTTTCTAGAACACCCATCGTTTCTCCTTCGACACGACAGCGGCTCACGTCCCCTCAGTGGAAGGGACACTACTGATCCCAAGGGGTACGATGGCCACGACCGTGGTCATACCGTCGCGGGTGATCCCTCCTACCACCATACCCGTCCTGGTTGCCATACCACCCCTTGCGTCCCCCTTGGTACCAGCCTCGGTGCTGCCCGCGATCATGGCGACCATAGTCGGAATCGCGTCGGTCATTGTGAAAATCGTAATGGTCTCGCTGAAGCCAGCGGTGAAAGCGCTGGTGACTCCGGTCGGAGGAAGGGCGATTATGGTGATAATCGCGATGGAGGTCTTTTTGTCCGTGATGATAGTCGTGGTGGTCGTCCCCCCGTCGATCGCGAAATTGCTCGTGACGGTCCCGACGATGATCGTCTTCATAAGCCATCACCATCGGTGGCAACATGAGCAAGCCCGTCAGTGGCAGAGCGGCAAGGATAGTTTTCTTCAACGAAATAGACATACACAACTCCTTTCCATGAGACTGGTCAATTTTCTAGCCGTTACCAACACCAGCCTCAGAAAAAAGTTTCACTCAAATGAAACAGTTGACCAGCAGGGAAACTCTCCGCTACAACGGCAAAAATTCGACCCAAGGAGAATTGTTCATGCAAAAAATCGGACCATGCCGTCAGATTATTGTGGGCCTCGCCGTGCTTGGATGGAGTGCTTGGCTCCTGCTCACCCCCGTTCACGCGGAGGACTCCTCTCGCTTCGTCCGCCCCGAGCAAGCCACAACCTACATTGAGCCTCAGAGTAAGAGTCAGATTACCGTCCTCATTGATGAGCGGCTCGGTGGCACCAAAGACGTTTCCATCGCTGACTTGGTCATCCCGCCGGGCGTTGATGTCCCCGACCACGTCCATCAATCAACCGAGATTTTCTACATTCTGTCAGGCGAGCTGGAACAGACGAGTGAAGGAAAGGTGCAAAAATTGACGGCGGGTATGGCTTGCGTGGTGCCGGCGAATACGACCACTCATCACAAAGTCACGTCAAAGGAACCCGTGCATGCCCTGGTGATTTGGGCACCAGGCGGAGAGGAGAAGCGCATTACCGAGCACTGGCAAGCGAAGCTTCCAGCGAAGCAGTAGGGTGCCAGTCCAGGAAAAGTGGCTAGCCCGTCGTCTTCATTGAAGCAGCATTGTAAGAAACCTGCGTCAGCACCAACTCCGCCGCCGCCTCGCCACCACGGACACAATCCGCGATTCCCACGCCACGATAGGCGTTGCCCGCGAGCGCAAGTCCGGGGTGTCGCGCCACCCGCTGTTCAATGGTCTCGACCAAACGGAGATGTCCGACGCGATACTGCGGCATCGACCGCGGATAGCGTGCGATATGGACAAACAGCGGGGCGGCTTGAATACCGAGAAAGGTCGCCAGCTCTTGGCGCACGGCCTGTGCCATCGCCGCGTCATCAAGATTGAACAACTCAGCTTGCAGCGATCCACCGACAAACGCGCGCACTAGCGCATAGCCTTCGGGCGCACGGCCTGCGTATTTCACACTGGAAAATGAACAGGCGATGATTTTGCGGTGCTCAACAGCCGGCACCACAAACCCGAAACCATTGAGGGGATGAGGAATCTGGTCACGTCGGAAAGCCAGATTAACCGTCGCCGCCGAACTATACTGAATCGTGTCGAGATGCGCGGCGAGTTGAGGATCAAGCTGCCGCAGCAAAGGCGCGGTCTGGAAAGTGGGCGTCGCGAGGATCACACCATCCGCCGCTAATGTGCTGCCATCAAGACAAGTCACACGCCACTGCCCATCCTCTGTACGGTCGAGTTGGGACACCGCGCAGTGGTGACGAATCTGGCCGAGCGACAGACGCGCCGCCAGCGTCTCGACCAACGTTTGCATGCCGTCACGCAGAGAGACAAAGAGGCTCCACCGCGCACCGCTCGCGCTCTTTGCCTCTTGTGGTCGGTTGCGGGCAGCTTTCCACATCGCCGCGATCACACTGCGGTGGTCACGTTCCATCTGGAGAAATCGTGGCATCGTCGCCGCCAAACTCAGCGAGTCGGGGTCGGCAGTGTAAATCCCGCCGATAAGCGGTTGCGCGACGCGCTCCAGCACTTCATAACCAAAGCGGCGGCGCACGAACGAGCCCAGACTTTCATCATCTCGCTGTGGGCCGCGTGGCAGCACGAGGTCCAATGCCATGCGTAGCTTGCCTGGCCACGAGAATAACCGCGACCGCAGCAGTGGGCCGAACTTAGTGGGGGCCAGCAGCATGAACCCTTCCGGCAGCAGTTCGAGTTTGCCGTTATGCGCGACAAAGGTCGCGCGGTGCTCATCGCGCGTGCCAATCAGCTCCGGCTCCAACCCGATGCGGCGACACAGCGCCAATGCCCACGGCTTTTCCGAGAGAAAGGAATCCGGTCCCACCTCCAGCAAAAATCCATCACGCTGTTCAGTGCCCAAGGTTCCGCCGACACGGCCACTGGCTTCGAGCACGGTGAAACGAAGCGGGATTTCACGTTCGCGACTGAGTTCTTGCAAACGATGAGCGGCGGCGAGGCCAGCGATGCCACCGCCGACAACAACAATATGAGGAAGCCGCGGATTCGCCATCGTCACCGTCCCCCATGTTTTTTCATATTTTTGACTTTTGACTTTTGACTTTTGCCTTTTGATTTTTCCTAAAGCTCAGCCCACAACCTCACGCACAACAGAAGCCATCATCCGCACAAAGGTCGGATGATCGTTGACGGTCTTTGCACGAGCCATGTTCACACCACAAGCAGCAGCAATACGCGCGGCCTCGGTATCGAGATCGTAGAGGACTTCGATATGGTCACAGACAAAGCCAATCGGGACCACGACTACATCGCGCACCCCGTCCGCGGCCAAGCGCGGCAGCACCGCGCCAATATCAGGCTCCAACCACGGCATGCGCGGATCGCCACTACGGCTTTGGTAGACGACCGACCATTGCGCATGTCCAATCCGCTCGGCCACCAAACGCGCGCCTTCACTAATCTGCTCGACATAGCGTGGGGTGCCTGGCATCGCCAATGGCACGCTATGGGCGGTGAACAAGAGCGCGGCCCGGTCTCGTCGTTCAGACGGAAGCTGCGCGAACGCGTGCTGAGTCAGTTCCACTTCCGCCGCGATAAACAGCGGGTGAGCATGCCACTCTGGGCTATATTCAATAATCGGAGCGCTCGGCCCAATCTGCTCGCGTGCGGCGGCAATGTTCTCTTGGTAGCGCTCCCACCCGGCTTCGCTTTGTTGGGCGGAGAGGATGAAACCGAGGGCACGTTTCACGCCATCCTGTGCCATTCGCTCCAGGGTTTCCTGAAAATAGGGATGCCAGTTGCGCATGCCGACGTAGACCGGCAGGCGTGGACCTTCCTGTTCAAGAAGCGCTTGCAGAGCCGCGGCTTGTCGGAAGGTGATCTCATTCAGCGGCGAGTGCCCATTGAACAATTCATAGTGATGGACAACTTCTTCCAGTCGTTGTGGAGGGACGGGACGCCCTTTCAACACATTGGCCAGAAACGGACGGACATCGTCCATCTTGTCCGGGCCACCGAAGGCGATGAGGAGAACAGCGTCGTGCATAGCGGGGAAAGTTATGAGTTATGAGTTATGCGTTATGAGTTAAAAGGAGGAATGATTTTTATTCGTAACTCTTAACTCTTAACTCATAACTCTTAACTGCCTTCATGCACCATCTCCACCAGCGCCACGACATTCTCCACCGGCGTCTGTGGCAGGATGCCATGACCAAGGTTGAAGATATGGCCTGGTCGGCCAGCGGCTTCTTGGAGAACGCGTCGGACTTGCTTGCGTAGCTCGCCCCGTGGAGCAAAGAGCGTCACTGGGTCGAGATTCCCTTGCACGGCGCGGTCATGGCCAATGCGCCGCCACGCGACGTCGAGATCAATCCGCCAATCGACACCAATCACATCCCCACCAGCTTCGGCCAGCAGTTCCAACAACCCGGAGGTATCCGTGCCAAAGTGAATCACTGGCACGCCCGGTGTGATGCCAGCAAACAAGGACCGCATGTGCGGCAGAATGAACGTGCGATAATCCGCTGGCGAGAGACAGCCAATCCACGAATCAAAAAACTGAATCGCTTGCGCGCCCGCGGCGATCTGCCCATTCACGTAGGCCGTGATGTTGCGCACCAACAGTTCCATCAGCGCGCGCCACGCACCGGGGTCTTGGTACATGATCCGTTTGGTCTCAATGTAATTCCGCGAGCTGCCGCCTTCAATCAGATACGAGGCCACGGTGAACGGCGCACCGGAGAACCCAATCAGCGGAATATGCGCCGGGAGTCCCGCGCGTGCTTTGCGCACGGCCTCAAACACAAACGGCACGGTCTCCGCGGGCGGGCTCTCCACCAGTCGGTCCACATCCGCGCCCGAACGCACCGGACGATGAATCACTGGGCCATCGCCTTTGGAGAATTCGAGGCCGACACCCATCGGTTCGAGGATCAACAAAATGTCAGCAAAAAGAATCGCCGCATCAACGCCCAGTCGCTCGACCGCTTCGACAGTGACTTGCGCGGCGAGATCGGGCGTTTTGCACAAGGTGAGAAACGGGACCCGCTCTCGTAGTGCCCGATACTCTGGCATATAGCGCCCGGCTTGACGCATCAGCCAGACGGGGGTGTAGGGAGTCTTTTCACGACGACACGCACGAAGAAAAATTGCATCTCTCATCGCGCGGTATAGTATCACAGGAGGCGGCCAACGGAAGGTTACAAGGAACAGGTTATAGTGTGCCGTGTCCAGGCCAAAACGAGGCGTTACCCTTCTCTTGCTGGGGCGCTTCTCATGAGTTTTGACAATCAAAATCGGCAAACGACACCGTGCTCTTCCTCACGGGCCCCTGGAAGCAGCCTCGCTATGATTCCCGCACTTGGACGTCACAATTCATTCGTTCCTGTCATTGTCGCCATCAGTTCCAGAATCTCCTGCCAGGGAACCGCCGTGATTTTTGGGCTGATCTTGAAGCGCCTGGGCGTGCGACACACGACAATGCCTTCGCGTGCTTGAGGATACTCCGACAGAAACGTTTGCAGATGTCGTGCGTCCCGTTCGGTTGGCGAGTCACTCCATTTCACTTCCACGGGTAACCAGTGTTCATCGGCTACCACAATCCAATCGACCTCTGGTCCGTCGGGATCGCGCCAGAACCGGAGGCGCAAGTTCCCGGCACTCTGCCTGGTCGCGCGCAACAGTTCCAGCCCAACAAACTGTTCAAACAGTGAGCCAAGCACGCGGGTCGGCGGACGCGTGCCTTCCTCGGCCGCAGCTCGGCGCACGCCAAGATCGAAGAACAGATAGCGGGGCGACTTGGTGAGCTTCTTTCGGGTGCGGCTCTCGGAGAGCGCCTCAATGCGCTCGGCGATTAGGCAGTCCTCCAGAATTTCGTAGTAGCCTGCGACCGTGGTGTGGGACAAGCCGAGTTCCTGAGCGATCCCGCGAAAATGGCTGATACCGCCAGCTTCGAGCGCGGCCAGTTGGAGGAACCGGGAAAATGTTCCCAAGTTCCGTACCAGCGCCTCGGCCCGTACTTCTTCCTCAAGGTACAGAGTCGTGTACGCCTGCAAGTCCTCCTCGCGCGCCGAGTTGTCAGCCGCCAGCACTATGCCTGGCAGACTCCCATAGACAAGGGCCTCCTCCAATGTAGGCGGGACGTGCTCGGCCAGGGAGAACGGGTCCAACCGCAACGGCACGAGGCGACCCGGCAACAAGTTGATCCCGGTGCCCCGTCGCAACTTGCGTGCTGACGAACCCGTGAGGACAAACCGCGCCAGACGACGGTCAATCAGGTCCTGGACCACATTCAGCAGCTCGGGCACCCGTTGTACTTCGTCAAGCGCGACCAACGGTCTACGGCCGGGAGTGCGCGCGGCCAGTGCCTCCAGTTCCGCACCAAGCAGGTGCGGCGTCCGCTCGTACCGCAGACGCACCTCTGGCCGGAGAAAGTTCAATAAGAGGTCGGGCTGGAGCGGCTCCAGTAAGGTCGTCTTGCCAGTCTGGCGCGGCCCTAGCAGCAGCACGGACTTCTGGCGGTCCAATATCTGCCGCACTCGTGATGCGATCCTTCGAGGTATGTTTTCCACGCGCTCCATTTTCGGCGAATTTGGAGCGTTGTCAATCCTTTTCCGCGACCGCTTTCCTCCCGATGTTCACTTCTCAATACTGCCCCTCGAATTGCCGGTGTACCCACAGAAACTCGCGCTGTTTGTTGAGTACCCGGCGGAGATCGCCAAAGCTCGCATCCTCCTTCTTGAGCCACGCCTGGAACTCCCTGAGCACTCCCCCGCGAGCTGACATGACTCCCGTGCGTTCCACCTCAGGGCCTTCCTGTTCCGCCAGCCAATCCGCGCTCTTCTCAGTCGCGCTCAACATGGCTTCGGCGCAGTCCTTCCCGAAATCGAGCTGGTTCTCTACCGCTTTATAGGCGGCTTCATCAAGCGCCAACTTGGTGGCGGAGGCGGCCACCGGCAGCACCAGACTGAGCGTCCCAGTTAATACCTTGAGGAAAGGCGCTGCCCGCGCGAACCATTCCCGGGTCACGTCAAACTCATACACGCCTTCCTTTTCGTGTTTGTTCAGCAATGGGAGCGGCAACCGCGAGTGCTCGCACCAGAGCGTCACGCGAAATCGCTTCCGTGTCCACCCGTTCGGATTGAAAGCCGAACGCTCGACTGGGTGCACACTGAACAACCGTGGCCCGTCCTTGGCTTCGTCCGTCAACGTCCGCATCACACCGGTGAAGGCATCGTCCACCTGACTCATAATCCGCCGGAGGTTTTGGTCTAACGTCAGGTTTTGCTGGCGGAGGTCATCCAGTCGCGCTCGCATGTCGGCGAAGCCTTCAGCCAAAAGCAACTCAATCGCAGGCCGTCGCGAGGCCGGGGCATTTTGCAAGAGTCCCAGGATGTCCTGTAGCTGGTCGCAACCGGACACACTAGGCAAGGAAAGCCCGTCATGCCCTGCCGCTTAAACGCAACGAGCTTTTGCACTTCGAACACGCCCGTGCCTGGGCGCCGTTTGCCGCACGGGTCCATGCACGGCACCACCACTTCGCATCGCAACCCTTCCCAAAAGTCCTCCACCAACCACTTCACTTCATTGGTCAGCACCGCGAGGAGGTTCCCGGGATACGCGGCCCGCACGGTGATGCGCACATCAGTGCCCACATATTCCAGCAAAGCCCGTCCGTTGTAGTCGTCATCAAGCACGAGCCCCCGTTGCCAATGAACGCTGGCCTTGAAGTCCAGGCGCCCGAGCGAAAATTTGTGGAGGCGCACGATCAGTTGGTAGAACAACCCCTCCGCGGTGGCGGACTGCCCGTTCGCGTCCACGATGCGGCAAATCTGGAGCTACTGCTCATCACCAACGGCTGGTTGCTCCGGCCACTCGCGGACGAGGTCCGCCTCTGGCAGGACGTCAGGAACCAATTGGGCGATCAAACTGGTGTGGTCCCCCATTCCACCGAGCGGCGCCCCCGCGACGCGGTAGGACAGGTCGAACCGTTCCATCAACGCCACAAACATCGAATGCACCGGGGTCGGGTAACGAAACTCCTCCGCGCGCGCACTGTCGCTCCAGAGTTTGCCCAACCGGGAAAACTTCACCAATCCGTGCCGCGTGCGCGTCTCCGCGTCATCCAACACAAAACTCATGGCGGTAGCCAGCCAGTCTGGTTTGAGGACGACCATGTCTTTCAACGCGGGATCGTGCTCATAGTGAATCAGGTGGCCCAACCGACGAGAGATACGGATAAAAACCTTCGCTTCGTCATCATCCATCTTGTGTTCAGCACAGAGGTCAAGAACACGGTCCAGCGCCAGATACGCTTCACCGGTGTGTTGCAATGCCTCACGAACATCCCGCCACCGCTTTGGCACCGAACGCCCCACTTCCGGCAAGCTGGCGGCTAATCGCGCGATGGTGTCCTTCAACTCGGTGATGCCCTTGCCCGTTCCTATCCATGTACGATTTTCCGCATCATACGTCGGTGGTTTGCTTTCGACATGGAAGAAGTCAAGCACTCGATCCTTGCCGAACAGATCCCCGATTTCCTGCCGGTCAATGTCGGTTGGCGCGCGCCGGGGCCGCCATGGGTGGCGACGACGAGGATTTTGGCGTCCGGCTCGCGGTGTTTCACCAGTTTGATCCACTCCTTCACGAAGCCCTGTTGCGGCCCTTCGCGCGGCTTCCACACCACCAGATAGACCGCCGGAGTACTGAAGAACAACTGGTACGTGGGACGACAGACCGGCTGTCCGCCGAAGTCCCAGCCGTTCAACGTGATCGCTGTGCCGGTCGTAGGGTCGCTCACTTCGACCGGCTTGATCTCAATGCCATGCGTGGTGGGGCGGTTTTCCACCCACTCATCGCCGCGCAACGCACCGAGCAATGCACTCTTCCCCACCTCGCCTTCGCCGATCAGGATGAGTTGGCCTCATTCAGTACCACCTGGGCTTCGGCTTTCGCACGAAGGAAGCGCATGACGGCGTCCAGCCCTTCCTTATAGGCGGCGGCAAGTTCGGGGATCAGCGGATTGCGGGAGAGGTTCAGCTCCTGCAACTGCGTGAGCTGGCCCAGGGACTCCGGCAGCGCCGTCAGTTGGTTGCCCCTGAGGTTCAGCACCCCCAACCGCGTGAGCTGGCCCAGGGACTCCGGCAACGTCGTCAGTTGGTTGTGGGAGAGGTTTAGCACCTGCAACCGCGTGAGCTGGCCCAGGGACTCCGGCAGCGCCGTCAGTTGGTTGTTGCTGAGGTCGAGTTCCTTCGCCCCCAACCGCCGCGCTTCTGCAATCCGCTGTTCCGCTCTTCGATAGGTCTCGTCTCGTGCCATAGTCAGGCTCCACTTGCGTTGTTTGACCGCTGTCATCTTTCCTGGGAGCGCAGGCGTCATTGGTGGATCGAGGCGGGCCGGAAAAGTAAAGGAAAATTCACTCAATCCCCCTCACCCTCTCCCAGCCGGGAGAGGGAATTAAGTTAAGGGGAAGACTGTCATTGCGAGGAGTCGGACGACGAAGCAATCTCCAACAAAACAAAGATTGCTTCGCTGCTCGCAATGACACGGTTGCTTAACTTCATGCCATTGTCCCAGCCGGAAGAGGGAACTTCGGACTCCACTAACTGAATGCCATTGCCCCGCCGCGGCCCTCACGCCCGTGGCGCGTTCGCCACGATCATCGTTGACATCGCGCTAAAGATGCCGCCGGGCGCATGGCAAATCGCCACTTCCGCGTCCTTCACTTGCCGCTCGCCGCATTCACCGCGAATCTGGCGCACGGCCTCGATAATGATGAACATGCCGTACATGCCGGTATGCGCATACGACAACCCACCACCATTGGTATTCATTGGGAACTCGCCACCCGGCGCTGTTCTCTGGCCTGAAACAAAGGCACCCCCCTCCCCTTTCTTGCAGAACCCCAAATCTTCCAACGCCAGAATCGGCACGATGGTGAACGCATCGTAAAACATGGCCACGTCAATATCCTTAGGCGTCACGCCTGCCATCGCGAACGCTTGCTTGCCGGAGATCGCCGCCCCGGTCGCCGTGGTGAAGTCGGGCATCTGGTTGACCGAGCAATGCGCCGTCCCTTCGCCGGTGCCAAGGATATAGACCGGCTTCTTCTTGAGATTCTTCGCGCGCTCCGCCGACGTGACGATACATGCGCCCCCGCCGTCATTGACGAGGCAACAGTCCAACACATGGAACGGCCACGAGATGAT
>CAMBFS010000083.1 GCA_945865755.1 Klebsiella pneumoniae | reverse complement strand
CGGGTCTACCAAACCGGGCGTCAAGTCGCCGCCGCCTTCAAAGCCGCCCTCCCCATCGTGTTCGATGCCCGCCTCCCCAAATGGAACTATCGCGCCATCCCCCAACCTTCCCCCTTTATCCGACAGTAATTGATGCGCCGATCCTTAGTGCCATGCCTGCGGGACGCCGAGCGCGCTGTCCGTTCCGCGTCGGCTGAAGCGTTGAGGCAATTGTCCGTCCATCCCCAACAAGAGAGGACGCAAGCGATCCAACTGGTTCTTCCACTGGCGACCAGTGGGGATATCCTGCTGCGGAATACTGGATACGTGTGCTTACGCAATTTGCTGGCGGGAGAGAACGATGTGGGGTGAGCCTCGTGTCGAGGTGGAAGCCCTTTTCAGGATACGGCGGGTGAAGTGCTCAACACCACCACCGCCCGGCGATCAATCGCCGGGCTACGCTACAACGCCCCATGAATGGAGATGAAAAGCCGGATTGATCCCCGACGCCGTTGCGGAACGCGGACCTTGACGCCCACGCGGAACAGGGCGATTCGTACCCGCGTGCGGTGGTACAAACTGAGACAGACGTCGTATGCCGAGCGCCCCCTCTCTCTGTCGCGCTCCCGCACGAGGACAAAGGACCTGACCCGTGAGGGCCAGCAGCACCTGTCTTATCCTCCCCCGACCACATTTGCCCCTCGCCTTTTTGCATCGCACTGGAGAATGGTCACGGCTATTTTCCAGCCTGCGGCAAAACAGCGGCTTCGACATCTTGCCGTTGACCTGCTCAACAATCTCGCCAAACGACTCAGGGCCGGACCGCTCTCCACAGTCTCGGCTCGCGAATTTCTTCCCACTCCAAAGTCCGCGCTCCCACTGAAGTAATCTCCCCTCGGCAGGCGAGACGCCCGCGCGCTCAACAACGCCACATTCGTTGGTGCCGCAATAAAAATTCCCTTCACTTCTTCTATTCAGACCCACATGAGACAGACAAGCCAAGCGACTGCGAAAGAAGATCACTGACCGCCGTAAGATAAGGAGGAAGGAGTATCGAACCCCACCGCGTATCGCAATCATAAAGAGCCCTGTCCCGCCGTGAGCGCGCGCACTCACAAGCGGTCTAGGCAACACTCGGACCAATCAACAAAGAACAAGCACCCATTGCTCATTCATTAACAAACCACCGCCGATTTTCAGACGGCACAAGGAGAATGCTTTATGTCACTCAACAAACATGTTCGCTCATTAGTCGCCGCTGGAGCCCTACTGACCACGCTGTCCCCTGTACAAGCAGCCACGATTGACCCTGTGGGACCGCGCGAGCTAGTCGAAGACGCGCAACTGATCCTGCAAGGGGTTGTCACCGATGTCGCGTATAAAAACTCGGAGGCAACGCCTGGACAAGCACGCATCCCGCACACCTTCGTGACCTTCGCGGTCGAGCAGACACTCAAGGGGAGCGCCGCCAAGGGCGGGCACATCACTCTTCGCTTTGAGGGAGGACCCGATGGCACGGGGAGGGCGATGCTGGTCCCAGGAATGCCCATGTTTGACATTGGCGATCGGGACATCCTCTTTGTCAGTCACAATCGTAACCTGCCGTGCCCACTGGTCGGCTGGGAACAAGGGCGGTTCCGCGTGATTAACAACGCGGTATATACCGAGCAGGGCCAGGAAGTCGGCGTCGCCGCGGGAGAGCAACTCGCCTTTGGCGCGTATCGGCCATTACCTGAGGTTGTCACCCACAATCTTGGGGACACCTCACTGACGTTCGAAGAAGCCCAGGGTTCGGAAAAAGCGGCGCTCCCCGACAAAGTGCAGCCTTCGAGTGCCGCCAGTTTCACGAAGTTCATTAAGAGCCTCGTCCAACAACGCCACACCCCGCAACAACTCGCCACCGTCAGCCCAGTGCCTAGTGCGGACATCACCCGTCCCATTCACGTGTTCGCGACGAAAGCGGAACTTCCGCCAGTCGCGGCCGCGCCCACGCAGGGTGGAGGAAAAGGCGTACGCAATCTCGCGGAAGAACAACTGCTCCAGCAACACGACGGCGACCCACTGTTCAAGGGGGTCGATCCCTCAAGTGTGAAGTCGCGCTAGAAGCCTCAGGGAACCGAGAACCAACAACATCATCCACAGTTCACTAAACCGAACAAAAGAAGGAGAACGGTCATGTACAAAAAGTTATGTGTTTTCACGAGTGCCCTGCTGCTTGCGGCCGGAATTGGCGAAACGTTCGCGTACAACACGATTAAATGCGGGACCGTGAATATAAAGTGGACGTCGAATTCGTATGCGACCAGCGCCTCCGGCGTCGGGTTTCCTGTCGGCCCCTGGCGTGACGCGTTAGCATCAGTCGTCAGCCGTTGGCACAGCAACCCGAGCAATCTCGGAGTCAGCGTGAGTTACGGTGATACGAGTGTGGGGATGGGAAACGGGCAAAGTGAAGTGTGGTGGACTTCGGGATTTGGGGCCCCGGCCATCGCGAACTGGTGGTTCAATACCAGCACCTGTCGCTTCACCGAAGTCGATATTCGCTTCGATAATACGGTTGCCTATCATTACACCACCACAAAGAGCAGTTTGTGGCCGTATGGCGGTTCCTATCGCCCCTTCCGAACCACAGCCATGCACGAATTTGGCCATGCGGCGGGACTCGGACACACGGCCTCGGTGTACAGCATCATGGGACAGGATTGGACCCACATTCATGCCAATGGTGGCACCGCCACTGCCTACCCTGGAGAAGATGCCTCGGCTGGAGTCGTCGCGGTGTATGGCCTGTGGACGACTGGTCCTCAAGACCTCGGCGTTGCTCACTGGCGGCGGACCGGGGCGAGCGGAGAGTATAGCACCCATGATCGTACGCGAATCTTGAGCACGGGCGGAGTCGAACTCGCCCGCGTCGGGACAACGGAGCGGACGTATTATGTCACCAAAGGACAGACGGTGCTCTTGGAAATGAGCCTCGAAAACATGGGGAGAACCAGCCCCTTGGTTCCTACGGTTGGGTACTATGTCTCCTGGAACGACACCATCTCCACCGGTGATACCTTCCTCGGTTCAACCGCCTATACGCTGTCCCGAGATTCCGTGCTGACCACCACCAGGGCCCTGGTGATCCCGAACACGCTGGTCAGTGGAACAACCTACTGGTTGGGGGCGATTATCGATTCCACGGCGGCCATCGCGGAAAGCAACGAAGCGAACAACGCCACCTACACCGCGATTCGCGTCAGATAAGGCGCACGCAGCCTGACTGAAAATCCAGGAGCATTCCTGCCTTAGAAAAGAAGCGGAGAAACGGGGATCCCGTTCTCCGCTTCTTTTTTTGGTTTCTATATCAGTGCTGGCACCCGCTGAAAATCCAACACCACCTCGCACCACTTGGCCGTCGCCAATAACCGATCTTCCGTAAACGCCCCACTCATAAGCTGCACGCCAAAGGGCAAGCCACTCAAGCTGACTCCTGACGGCAATCCGAGGCTAGGAATCCCACTAAAACTGGCGGGTCCATTGAACGACGGGTCGCCAGTCGAGGTCAACCCACGCGGCGCGGGAGCCGGGGTTGAAGGGGTGAGCAGCGCATCGACCGTGCGGCAGAGGGCATTCATGTCATGGCGAAAGCGCTGTTGGTGACGGCGGAGTTCGATATACCGAGTCGCCGAAATTTTCCGCCCTTTCTCGATCAAGTCTTGCATCTGGGGACTGTAGCGGGCCGCGTGTTGCGTGTAGGAGTCTTGATGCGGAACGGCAGTCTCAGCCTGTAGCATGGCGAAATGGGCATCAATCTCACCAACGAAACTTTCCGGCAAACGTACTTCGATAATCTGAGCACCAGCCCGTGCAAAACGTTCGGCTACGGCCTCGACATGCTTTCGTGTTTCGTCCTCGGCTTTTTCCAGGAAGAACTCGCGCACCAGGCCGAGTCGCGGTGGGGTGGGATCGCGAAGCGCCTGCGTGTAGTCCGGCACCGGAACTGCTTCACATGCCGGATCATCGGGGTCATCTCCCGCGAGACTTTGCAACAAGAGCGTGACATCACTGACCGTGCGGGCGAAGAGTCCAACATGATCGAGACTCCAGGCGAGCGCGAAAATACCGGACGCGCTGATGCGTCCATAGGTCGGCTTCAACCCGACACAGCCACAATACGCGGCGGGACGAATCGTCGAACCATACGTCTGTGACCCCAGAGCCCCCGGACACATCGCAGCCGCTACCGCCGCGGCTGATCCACTACTCGAACCACCAGGCGTATGGTCGAGATTCCACGGATTATGCGTGGGTGAAGGCGCGAGGGCGGCGAACTCGGTGGTCTGCGCTTTGCCGAGAATAATCGCTCCGGCTTCGCGCAAGCGACGAACCGCGCCAGCATCGAAGTCGGGCACAAAATCCGCGTGAATCGGTGACCCCGCCGTCGTCTTCAGTCCCGCGGTAAAAAAGATGTCTTTGAGACCAATAGGAATCCCATGCAGGGAACCACGATACTGGCCGCGCTGAATCTCGTCTTCACATCGTCGTGCCGCCGCCAGCGCGCCATCACGATCCACCGTCACCCAGGCGTGGACGCGGGCCTCAAGTTGGTCGATCCGCTCCAGACAGGAGCGGACAAGGTCAACTGGAGACAACTGGCGGGTGCGGAGTTGTTCCGCGGCGGTGGTGAGCGTGAGTGCGTGTGGGGCTGTCGAGGTGAAGCTACGCAAGCGGACTTGGTCACTGACGAGGCCGCTGCCGAAATGGCCAAGTAAATAGCCCCAATAGTAAATGCTGAGAATGAACCCCATCTGGGTGCCGTCGAATTTCAGCTCGTCCATGATACGGGGCGCGGCGAGCGAAATGTTGACACGGTCCAGCACCAGAAAAAATGACCCGATCCAGATCACTCCCAAGACCAGCAGGCGTACCCCCCGCATGAAGTCCCCTCCTTCCGCACGGCGTGGCAAGAAACACTGGCTCGCCAGCACTGGGGCGCACTCTAGCGAGGTGCATTCTGGTTGACAACTGTGGAGAATGGCGAGTGCGGGGCGCTGCACTCGCCATCGTATGGCGAATCCCTTAGCGTCGTCGAAAAGAAATAAACCCCGGCGAGAGTTCCGATCCGACTTTCCACTCAACCTGCTGCTCCTCGGCCTCCGCCCGCGTGTCCTCCGTCGCCCAATGTTCGCCGAGGACAACCGCCATGACCTCGACCCCACAACGGCGGAGCGTGGCGGCGCGCTGTGCGACCCGGATCACATCTTGGTGATCGACATGACGCGAAATTTCCACGACGGCCATCTCCTCCCCCTTCCACCAGGCGACATCAACCAGGAACGGATTGGCGCTGGCGTTGGCCATCAATGTGTCCAACACCGCCTTGAGCAGAGTCGTGAGTCGTCGCTGAACCGTGGCCTCATGGGTCGGTCCACCCTCACCGCCATTAAAGAGCGCGGGCGCCTGGCGGATGATGTCATGCTCATAGCGTTCGCCTTCGCGCCGTCCCGCCTCGCCACGCTGCCAATTCACCACCTGACGGAGATCACTTTCCACACGGCCATGCGCTTGGGTGAGCGCGATCAACTGCTCTTCCATGCGGTTCTGCGTTTGGGTGAGCGCGGCCAACTGCTCGTCGGTGCGGTTCTGCGCTTGGGTGAGCGCGGCCAACTGCTCGTCGGTGCGACGTTGGGCGACAGTCAGTTCCGCTACCTGAATCGTCAACAGCCGCAACTGCTCGTCGGTGCGATCTTGAGCGGCCATGAGTTGCTGGAACTTGAGCGTGGTGTCGTGCTCTATCCGCGCTAGTTGTTCGGGCAGGGTGAGGAGTTCCTTGGTGAGCACAACGCGGCGCACTTCGGCCAGCCACGTGGGTTCGCGCTCCAAGAGTTCAAGCAGATCATGCAGATTTTCAACCGTGAATGTCATAATGCGATTGCTTATAGCGCGGGAAAAAAGGCATGCCAATGCAGGGAGGGCGTGGAGCGTCGGGGGGAATGTAGTGTATGTAAAACGAGCAATGTGAGGCGTGACGCGGAAAAGAGAGGGACAACATGATGCAAATCGGATTGAAAGCGGAAGGCGTGAGCTGGAACTTGGGGGAACTGTATGCCGGACCGGATGACCCGCGCATCGAAGCGGACCTCGCGGAAACGCGACGCCAAGCGGAGGCGTTTGCCCACCAGTATCGTGGCAAGGTCGCGACGCTTGATGGGCCAGAGTTGGCGCGCGCGTTGGCGACCTACGAGCAGCTCTCCGAGTTGGAAGGGCGTCCGTCGTTTTATGCGAACCTGCTGTTCGCCGCCGACACCCAGAATCAGAAAGCGCAACACCTCGTGCATCGCACCCGCGAGGCGGCGACCGAAACCTCGAATCTCGTGGTTTTCTTCTCGCTTGACTTGATCGCGCTCGACGACGACCGCGTCGCCATCTTGCTCGCCGCGCCGGAGATGACGGAATATCGCCATTACGTGGAATCGATCCGCCGCTTCAAGCCACACACGCTCAGTGAGAAAGAAGAGCAGCTCCTCAATCAGAAAGCGCTGACCGGGCGGAGCGCATTCGAGCAACTCTACGAAGAGTTGACCGGCTCGTTGCGCTTCCGCGTGTCTGTCGATGGTCACGAGCAAGACCTGAGCGATGGCGAAGTGTTGGCGCTGCTCCGCCAGCCCAATCGCGAGCTGCGAGAACATGCCTTCACTGTCTTTCTGGAAACGCACGCGCAACATTCCCTGGTGATTACCTCGGTCTTCAACACCATGTTTCTCGATCACAAGGTCGAGTGCGAAATGCGGCACTATGATGATGTCGTGCTGCCAACCCATCTCGCCAATGAGATCGCACCGCAAACGGTGGACGCGATGATGCAGGCGGTCGAACGGCATTATCCGCTGGCGCAGGAGTATTTTCGCCTCAAGGCGCGGCTGTTGGGGCTCGACACCCTCAAGAATACCGACCTCTATGCGCCGATCGCCGCGGAAGCGGAACAATTGACGTTTGCCCAGGCCCAATCGCTCATCCTCACCGCCTTTGGTCGCTTCAACGGGCAGTTCGCGGCGCTGGCGGCGGATTTCTTTGAGAAACGGTGGATTGATGCCGAAGTGCGCGCGGGCAAACGTGGGGGTGCTTTTTGTGCCGCTCTCACGCCAACGCACCACCCGTATATTCTCTCCAGCTACAACGGTACGAGTCGCGATGTCTCGACCCTCGCCCATGAGCTTGGGCACGGGATTCACTATTCGTTAGCGCGCAAACAAAAGCTGATGAATTATGACGCACCCCTGGTGTTGGCGGAAACCGCCTCGGTGTTCGCCGAAATTGTGCTGACACGTCATCTTTTGGCGGAAACCACGAATCCAGCGGTACGCCGTGGGTTACTCTGTGACTTGCTCGAGGAAATCTACGGCACGGTGTTCCGCCAAACCGCGCTCACCCGTTTTGAGATGGCTGGGCATCAGCAACGTCGGTCCGGGCAACTGAGCGCCGACGATATCGGGGCCCTCTGGCTGCAAGAACAACGGAAGCTGTTTGGCGACAGCGTGGAGATGATTCCCGCCTATCGGTGGGGATGGACCTACATCTCGCACTTCATTCACAGTCGGTTCTACTGTTACTCCTACTCGTTCGGCGAACTGCTCACGCTCGCTTTGTTCCAACGCTATCTGGATGAAGGGGACGCATTCGTTCCCAGCTATATGCGGCTGTTGGAAAGCGGAGGGTCACAGCGGCCCGAACATGCCCTGGCACGAATCGGCATCGACATTAACCAGCCGGAATTTTGGGACCGGGGTTTTCGCGTGATTCAGGGGTTTCTGACGGATTTGCAGCGGGAAGTAGCCGGTAGTCAGTAGTCAGTAGTCAGTAGTCAGTAGTCAGTAGAAAAAGTCAGAATAGAGGGCAAGACAACGCAATAAGGTCCCATGCTGGCTACAGACTACTGGCTACTGACTACTTTCCCCCAGCCCTTTTTTCGCCTCTAAATCCCGCGCCAACGTCTGCGCCGTTTTCCAGAAAAACCAGGCGGAAATCGCGTTCATCAGGATCGCCATCGACAAGAGCGAATAACGAATCGCGTCCTTGGTGCCAATCAGGTCATTGAGAATGCCAATCACCTGCGGTCCCGCGCCTAGACCAATGATCGTCACGATGAACAGAAACACCGCCGAGGCCGTCGCGCGCATGGCCGGTGGGACCAGGTCTTGAATCACGGCGATGGTCGGCCCCAGCCACAGCGTGGTCGCGATGTTGTACGGAATTAACGCCAACAGCGCGATTTCCGTGTCCGGCAACAAGAGCACCAAAAACAGCGGCGGGACCGACAACAGGGCTCCAATCAGCCCAATATAGGGACGTGCACGCGGGTTGCTCCGTACCCAGCGATCCGCGATCCACCCACCCGCGAACGCGCCAATGATCCCGCCCAGTGCCGTAATCCATGACATCCACCGCCCAAGCGATCCTGGCGTCATGCCGTGCACACGGATAAAAAACGCCGGCAGCCACGCGCCCAGCCCGTACCCGACGAACGCATGAAATGCGCCGGCAAAACTGGCGTTGCGCGCGGCGGGTAGGGTGAGAAAGAACCGCCCGACTTCTTGCATTGAATACTCCTGGGCTTTTCCCACGAGGTGATCACTCATCCCACGCGGAGGTTCACGCACAGTGAATCTCACAATCAGCGCCATGAGGATGCCGGGAAGCCCGACGACAAAGAACGCCATCCGCCAGCCGTAGGCATCGTTGATCCAGCCCCCGATCCAAAATCCGAGTCCGACACCGACATAAATGCCTGAGGCATAGACCGCGAACGCTGTCGCGCGTTTTTCCGGGGGAAAATAGTCGGCGATGAGGGAATGCGCTGGGGGAGTCGCGCCAGCCTCGCCAATGCCAACGCCAATACGCGCGAGCGCCAAGTCGCTGAACCCGCGCGCCAAACCGGAGAGCGCGGTGAACACACTCCATGTCGCGAGGCTCACGGCAATCAGACTACGACGCACCCATCGGTCAGCAATCCGCGCTAACGGCAACCCAGCCACCGTATAAAACGCGGCAAAGGCGAAGCCGGTCAGAAATCCCATCGCGGTGTCGGAGATTTGCAGATCATCTTTAATCGGTTGCAGCAGGATCGCCAAAATCTGACGGTCGATAAAGTTAAAGATATAGACGAAAAAGAGGACACCGAGGACGTAATACGAATACGCCCCTCCCACCGGGTGCGCTTGAGGATTCTGCGTCGGAGGGAGAGAAGACTGCGACCGGTCGGCTGCTGGTGTCTGATTTCGCATGCGGCACTCCTTATGACGGACACAAACGCTCCTTCTCTCTCTCAGTGAGAAGGCTTTGTCAATTGGATTGGGGGCAGACGGGGGACCGAAGACCGGGGACCGGGGCCAGAGAAGACGGTTCGCGTATCAGCGAGGCGCTTAGACCCCGGTCTCCGGTCCCCGTCCTCCGTCGCTCCCCCCACCACGCTGTGGTAGAGTCGCCCGACACTCACTCCCAAGGAGGCACTATGGCCCGGAACATTTCGGTCGGCATTAACTGGCAAGGATCGCTCGACTACAAGGCGCTAATGGAGCGCGTGAAAATCGCGGACGCCGTTGGGGTGCATTCCGCCTGGGTGCCAGAAGCGTGGGGGCGCGATGCCTTTACCATTCTCGCGCTGCTCGCGGACCGCACTGCGCGCATTCAACTCGGCACCGCCATCGTCAACACCTATTCGCGTACCCCCGCGGCCATGGCCCAACACTTCGCCACTCTTGATGAGCTATCCGGTGGCCGCATGATTATTGGCCTGGGGACGAGTGGGCCGCAGGTGATCGAACATTTTCATGGCGTGAAGTTCGATCCGCCGCTCACGCGCATGAAGGAATACGTCGAGATCATCAACACCCTCATGCGCAACGAGCCGCTGAAACATAGTGGCAAGGTGTTCAATCTCCAGCGCGGCTTCACGCTCCGCTTCACTCCCGTGCGCGATCATATCCCCATCTATCTGGCGACGCTCAATGCGAAGAGCGTGAAACTCACGGCGGAGCTGGCCGATGGCTGGCTCCCGGTGATGATTCCGCTGCCGAATCTAAAAAATGAAATCGTCGCCTTACGGAAGCTGAGTGTCGCGGCTGGTCGCCCGGCGAATGCCGTGTCGGTCCGTTCCCCCAGCACGGTGACCGTCACCAAGAACATTGACAAGGCACGCGCGGAATCGGCGGGCACGCTGGCGTTCTACATTGGCCGGATGGGCACGTTCTACGCCGAGCAACTCACACGGCATGGATACGGAGAAGCAGTCCAGGCCGTGAAGAAAGGGTGGGACGTGAATTCACGCGCGGCCGCGGACGCGATTCCCGCCAATCTGATTGATGCCACCAGTTGCGCGGGCACAATCGAGGCGTGCATCGACCGGATACACGCCCAGGAGGAAAGCGGCGTCGATCTACATCCCGTGAATATAGATACCCAAGACCTCCACGAATATGAGCAGACACTGACCAAGTTGGTCGGCTAACCGCCGGGGGAAACGGGGAATGGTGCGCAAAGCGCACCTTATTCGGAACTCGAAACTTGAAACTTGAAACTTGAAACTCATGGTTCGCTCAAATTAAGGGTCGGTTTTGAGAAATGCAAACTCAAGCGCAGATAGAGGTCAGCTGCGAATCCCAGCAACAGCAGAATGCGTTGTTGCACTGCCGACAGCGGCGTCACGTGAGCACGGACACCATGGGCATCGGTCATCACGGTCAACGTCACGCCCGCAAAGGTCTGCAACAGCATCTCCGTAGTGGGGCGAGCGGTGGCACGCTGCGGATTGCCCGGATAGAGCCCCGCCAATTTCTCGCCTGCCTGCTGCAAGGAGTGCCGCGCGCTGAATTCGAGCAAGGTCAGCACCCGCAAGGCAATCATCAGCAAGCGGATCAGCCCCACGATACGGGTATCGGTCTCCAGATAGAGCGGCGTCACACTCAGCGCTTTGCCCTTCAAGCGCCCGATCGCGTGCTCGACCAGATATTCGGCGCGATAAGCCAAGACGGCGTGCTCCAACGACAAGTGCTCGGCGGGCTGATTGGTCGCATAGACCCGCCAGCCCAGACTCCGGAGGGTCTGTTGCACGGCTGGGACATTGCGCACCGCGACCACGGTCACCTGCTGTTCTACGCGCGTGCGGGCGGGCCGGGAGCCGTACGCCCGCACACGGCACGTGCGGGCCTCCTGCTGGTAGGTACAAGTCAGCAGGCCCTGCACGCGATACTGTGTGACCAGTTGTTCCACCGCTGCCTGCAACGCGGTCTCCGCAGTAAAGCGCTTCTTCCCCTGCGCCCGCTCATTGAGGTGGGCAATGGCCGCCAGCGCCGTGCTCAGCCGGGCTTCCAACGCGCGCCCTTGCGCCTGGGCCCAGGACAGCGAGCGGACCACCAAGCGGCGTTCGGTCCACGCCAGCGGCTCCCCCTTGATGTCCGCGGACACGGTTTGCGTGTAGGTATACCCGTGGGCGATCTCTTCGTCCTCGCGCACCACGGGCTGCAACGGTTGGACTCCCGTCCACACGGGTGCCAACAACGTGGCCAGTTCTTCGCGACTCACCTGCACTGCGGGCAAGGGACACAGATAGAAGTTCTGGCTTTTGACCACATACGCCCGCGTCTGGAGCGCCGCCATTTTGCTGTCTCCGATGTAGGTCACCCCCTGATACCCCAGACTTTGCTGGACCCGCTTGATCTCAGGCACGTACAAAGGGTCATCCGCCTGCTGCCCGCTTACCACCGTGGTGGTCAACGGCAAGCCCAGCGGATCCAGGACCGAGAGGTTAATCTTGATCTGCGGCAAGTCGGGCCGATGATCCTTGCTGTGACCGAACTGGAACAGCCCCTCGGGACTTGCCCCAACATACCCCTTCGCGGTCGTACTATCGATACGCACCCGCTCGGGCACCAATTGGTACACCCGCAGCAGCCGCCGGTTGAGGGCGCGTTCATAGTCCCGCCACGCGCAGTCCTCACTCAGATAGTCCAGGACCGCCGCCAAGCGATCATCGCTCAAGTCCAGGGCGCGCACCGGCTGTCCCAAACAGCCTTCCAACAGGGTGAGGCGCTGCGCCGCCCACGTCTGCACGTGGCTCAGGCGATGATTGGCTTCCGACACGATAAACGTCAGCCACACGGTCACGACCGTCCCCAGACTCAAGCCTTGCCAATTGCCGTGCGTCGGAAAATACTCATCCACCATTGTCCCTACCTGCATCCGGTCCAGTTGTGCCAACAATATCGGAATGTCATCCATGCGTTCGGTGTTGATTGTGATCTCTTCAGTCATGCCCTAAGCTTACGGCAATTCTGAAAAGTGTGCTCTAAAATGAGCGAACCATGAGTTGAAACTTGAAACTTGAAACTCGCAATCAGTCCTGAGCAAACACGCGGTCAATCAACTGCTGGGCCAACGCCGCGCCCGGCAGGCCGACACCGACATCATGCCCCAGTTCCAGCGCGAGTCGCAGGTCCTTGTGAATCAGTTGCAAGAGCCCCTGTGGCCCACTCGTGTAGGTGTCCTTGAGCCGCCGGGTTTGGAGCCAATTATCAGCCACCCGACTCTGCGCGGCCCCCGCGTGCACCACCTCTTGCATCGCCTTGAGATCGAGCCCCGCTTTCTCCGCCAACCGCATCCCCTCCGAAGCCGCCATCATGTTCACGTAGACAATCAAATTGTGCGCGAGCTTGGCGATGGCGCCCGAGCCCAACTCGCCGAGATGAAAAATGTTCGCGCCCGACGTGGCGAACACCGGACGGCATTGCTCGAACACCGCCTTGTCGCCACCGACCATATAACAGAGTGTTTTGTTCTCCGCGCCACGGTCGCCGCCACTCACTTCGGCGTCAATCACGCCGACCCCCTTGGCCTTGGCCAGTTCCGCGATTTTTCGAATCGTGCGCGGATGCACCGTGCTATGAATGGCGATCACACTGCCAGGCTTGGCGCCGTTGAGGACTCCGCCTTCTCCCAAGATGACCGCTTCGACCTGCGCATCGTCCACCACAACGAGTTCGATGATTTCCCCGTGCGCCCCGATTTCCTGGGCTGACCGTGCCACTTTCGCGCCCAACGCGGCCAACTCTTGCAGCGGTTCCTGACGGAGATCATAGACCATCACATCGAACCCCGCTTTCGCGACATTGACCGCCATCGGTTTGCCGATATTGCCCAACCCAATGAATCCCACTCGTGTCGCCATGTCTGATCCTCCTTTTGCTCTTCACCTACGGCACAGAGTGCACGACAATTTTTCGCGACACAACCGCGCGCGCCTCGCCGCTGTGTTGATTCCTGGGGGCGGCTCCGGTACGACAAGGGCGCGAGTTAGTCACCGCAGGATGAAGGAGAGCACACGTGAGCGCGGGAAAAGAAGAACTTCGACGATTGGCCTATCTCACTCGGCTGGAACTCACGCCCGTGGAAGAAGACGAGATGATTGGCCATCTCAATAAGATGCTGAGCTATATAGAGAAGCTCAAGGAATTGAACACCGACGGTATCGAGCCCACCGCGCACGCGGTCGAGGTGCCCTCGCCGATGCGTGAGGATGTTGTCACGAATCAGCCCGATACCGACAATCTGCTCCGCAACGCGCCCGCCCGCGAGGGTGACTTCTTGAAAGTTCCACGGATTATTGAATAGGGCACGCCGATTTCCCATACCGGTGGACGCCCATCACCGTTCAGAGATATATACACCTCGTAGCAGCTCTAAAGGGGGGGAAATCATGCAGCAGTTTCATACCGACCGGGACCAGAAGTTTATCGACCTCGCGGCGACGCTGGCGGGCGAATTCGCGCCACGCGCGGCCAAGTATGACGAAGACGCCGCGTTTCCTTATGAGAACTACGCGCGTCTTCGTGAGAGTGGCTACACAGTCTTAACCATTCCTGAAGAACTCGGCGGGCTCGGCGCAAGCCTGCTCCAGCGCGTCAAAGCCCAGGAACGACTCGCCGAGGGGTGCGGCGCGACGTCGCTGGCGATCAACATGCACTTTAATGTGCTCGGCATCCTGATCGCGCTGTGGGATAAATTCAAGGATCCCAAAGTCACGGCCAAGATTCAGCGCGTCGCCAAGGAGCGATTGATCTGCGGCGGGTCGGGCTCGGAGCCGGATAACTCCATCATTCTGCTCCGACCACGCACCACGGCGAAACGCGTGGATGGCGGCTGGATCATCAATGGCCGCAAAATTTTCAGCACGCAGAGCATCGCCATTGATCTATACTTCGCCGAAGCCACGTGGGAAGACGCGCCGCAAGGTCCCACGATTTTGACGTTCTTCATTCCGCCGCGCGACACGCCGGGCCTGGTCTTCAAGGACGATTGGAACACGATGGGGATGCGCGCTTCGGCGTCGCGCAGCTCAGAACTCAAAGAAGCGTTCATTCCCGATGATACCGTCGTGCTGCAACGCTCGGCCACGAAGCGCAGTGAGATTAGCGGTGTGTTCCTGCGCGCGCCGTTCACGATTGGCGCGCCCTATATTGGCATCGCGGTCGCGGCCCGCAACTTCGTGGTGGAATTCATGCGTGATCGTCCCCGCTATCCGCTCAAGAAGCCGATGAGTTATTTGCCCGCGGTCTATAACAAAGTCGGCGAGATGGATTTACTCATTGAGACCGCACGAGCAATGATGTGGAAAGCGGCGGCGGAGGTGGAAGTGGAAAATCCACGCACGTGGGCCCGCAAGAGTGTCGCCGCCCGCATGGTGGCGATTGAGAACTCGGTGAAAGTGGTGGATTTGGCGCTACGGACCGTCGGCGGGTCGTCCTATTTCAAGAAGCTGCCGCTGGAGCGCTATTTCCGCGATGTCCGCGCTGGACTCTTTCACCCATTCGATAGTGACGAGACGTTGGAATTCCTGGGCAAGAGCGCGTTTGGTATTCCGATGACGGAGGATGATACGGGGTTGTTATAGGGGCGGAGTTGGGAGGGAAGTTGCTCTCTTTTGAGAAAAGTGGGAGAGAAATTTCCTTGCCGCGAGCCTGATCGCCGCGATTCAGTCATCAAGATGTCCGTTTTCAAGCACGCGCGCGTAGCGGAATGTGGACGCCGCGCGCCGTACCTCACGAGTGGCTAATGAATATTCCTTCCTCCTCCTCTTCCGTGGCCCGCGCGGATGTGGGACCGACTTCGCCTCTGCATCGTGGAGTCATCGGCATCGGGCACCTGCTCTTTCTTGTTCGCGACTACCTGTTTCCCGTGCTCTTTCTCGTGTTGTTATGCACCACGTGGCCACGACTGCCTTTCGCGAGCGTGCGTGGCGATTGGTGGATGGACCTGTGTGGGTTTGTGGTCGCCGCGCTGGGACAAGGTTCGCGGATTCTCGCCACCAGCTCTGGTCACAACATCCGCCGTGGGGGTCGCAAGAAACACATGAGCGCGGAGACCTTGATCCAGGGTGGGTTCTTCGCGCAGTCGCGCAACCCGCTCTACTTGGGCAATCTGTTGATCTTCTGTGGCCTCACGCTGATCGCCAATAGCTATGGGTGGTATTTCATCGCGCTGCCGGTGATGATCGGTGTTTACTGGGCGATTGTGTTGGCGGAGGAGGATTTTCTCGCGCGCCGCTTTGGTGAACCCTACGCTGACTACTGTCGCACGGTGAATCGGTTTCTGCCGAAGTTGACCGGCATGCGTGCCGCGTTCGCCGATTGCCACTTCGACTGGCCACGGATCGTGCGTAAGGAGTCGCATATCGCCTGTTCCTGGCTCTCGATGGCGATAGGGTTATTGATCTGGGAGCGATGGCAGCGCGGGGAGTTGGCCACTCGTGGCATTGAAGGCTTCGATCTTGTGATCGTTTTCACGGTCCTTAGTGTTGGCTACGCGCGAATACGGTGGGGCGGGAAATCGGAATAAGTGGGGGGGGGGGCG
>CAMBFS010000082.1 GCA_945865755.1 Klebsiella pneumoniae | reverse complement strand
TTACCTGGGGCTTGGTGGAAAGCGGAGAATGTGGAACCGATGCTCGCCCTTCGGGTGGTCCGAGCGAATGAGGAGTGGGACACCTATTGGGGACAGCTCGCGGCTGCCGCCTAAGGGAGTATGCCTGCCCCGCACTTTGAATCGCACCCCCCTGATACCCAATCAAGTCCCGCAGCCCACTGAAGTGCAGATCGTTGCGCACGTGCTGGGGTTGCGCCATGTCCTGGATGTGGTGAATCACTTGCCCAAGTCCTTGGAAGGTCCGGCCCCACGCCGCCTCGCGTTCCTCTTTGGCGGGCTTGGTCAGCGCATCCAGAAAGAACTGCCGCGTGTCAGCGTAGGAATCGTCTTGGTCCGGGTTCTCGTCTTCGTCTTCCAGCGCCCAGTCCGGAGAACGCCAGCCGTATTCGCGCCCACAAGAACTAGCGGGAACATTGTAGTACGGATCATAGAAATGGTTCGTCGCTCGCGAACCGTTGTCCTCGAATTCCGCACCGTCTTCGACTAATTCGCGAATGGTCCTCTAGAGGGTTCGGCCCATTTCGCTCTTTCTTCCCTATTCAATATAGGGGTCCGATAGGTAGGGATTCCCTGCTCCTTAAAACGTTGCTCTTCCAGATGTAAGGCGACGAGTATGCGTGGAATCTGCTTCCAAGAACAATCATCGTAGCGAAAGGCGAAATCTATAGAGGTCACTACGTAATGCACTTTCTTCGCCCACTCTTCCAAACTCCCCATGAACTTGCTCATCGTGATGGTCTGGCCATGCCAAGGTGGTGGAGGCAGAGCGCTTGGAGCCAAAGCCATTGTCACATTCCCCCCCCAGGGGGGATCGCTGCCGTCCTTAGGGACGGAGCTTAGGTTCCCAAGCGGGAAAACGGAATGTCCCGGTCGCGTCCGTCACAGCCTCCATCACCACCAGTTCGCCCACTGCGTCTTCATGTATTCCCCCGCGTAACTGCCAATGCGCGACCGCGATCACACCCTCGATAGGTTGGCCGGTGGCCTCATCCACCACGCGGGCTTCTAGGGCTGGGGATGAGGAGGTCGCAGGTCCACAGGCATACACCCACAGGGGTAGCAGCAGGGTCACCAGACTCGCGATACGTAGCCATTGTTGGGGACGGAGTAGTTTTCTGAACACTTGCATTTACATCGCCTCCAGCTTCCAGACCCCGTCTTCATCCTTGACGAAATAGATCAAGAAGAGGTGGAGCTTGCCGTCAATGAGACGGGTCAGGGCATATTCCGCTATCGTCTCCGACACCATTGCTCGATATGGCGGCGAGTACGACGCAACGATCTCCGCCATGTGAGGCAGCAGGGCATCAAAGACGGGACCATATTTGCGCTGTGCACCGGAAGTGAGAAACGTGAGCGCGGTGGCTTTGTCGCCCGCCAACAAGGCCGCGTTCATCCCCTGCCAAACTAGGAGAAACGGCACATCAATCGGGTCCGCCGTCAGCAGTTGGAGCACGCCGCTGGCATTGCCCGCCGCATCCGCCACCACCACCGAGAGCATATCGCCGACTTGCGCCGCCACCGTCGCCGTGAAACTCCCATCGGCATTCGCCGTGACGGTGGTGACCTGTCCCGTGCGCGGGTTGGTGATCCGCACCTGACTGCTCCCTTCCACACTGCCCGCACTGCCACTGCCCGTCACCTGCCCGTTGCTCACCGCGCTCACCGTGATGCGCCCACTCTGCGGAGCCACGGGTGGCGTGGTATCAATCGTGAGCTGGCGAGTCGCGGGCAGCGAGAGATTGCCCGCGAAGTCCGCGATCGTCGCGCTCAGCGCCACCGCCCCTTCCGGTAACGCGCTTCCAGGCGTGCACGTCAACTCCGGTGGAGTGATCGTGCAGGTGCCGGGTAGTGCGAGCGTATTCGCCCGGAGTTGCACCGTGCTGGGGTCCACCCCTTGGCCGCGATCAGTGGCGCTGAGCCTCAGCGGTGGACGAGTATTGTTGAGCACCGCGCCCGCCGCCGGCGTCAGGAAACTCAGTGTGGGCGGCAACAGATCGGTGTACAGCGCCACGGCGCGTAGCCGCGTCGGGCCAAAGGTGCGGGTCTGCACGACTTGGCCTGTGAGATTGTAATGCCGGAGCGTCGCTCCCTGCGCGAGCCACACGGTGTGGCGCGGACTGCGCCACGGAGGAGGCTACGGGCAGGAGTGGCATCCCAAAGGTGAGCGACACGACGGTACAAATAATAACTAATAGTGAATATAGAAAGAGTTGAGACGACATAGGAATTCCTCTGTGACACATGGATACCCGTGGGGCGTTTCTCGCTTGAAGGGGCCATCGGGCGATCGGGAAGAACCTTTAGGCAGGAGACGGGAGGAGGAGAGGGGGAGAAGTCAAAAGTCAAAAATCAAAAGTCAAAAGTCAAAAGTTAAAACGTGAGTACGCATGGCTAAAAGCGAATAGCGTCCCGTGTGAAATTGACCCTGTCGCCCGATCACGCTATGGAACATCCAGCAACACCGACAACGCTTCCTCAACGCGGGGAGAAGATTATGAAGTACGACAATGACAACGATCTGGACCGTGGAGTTATTACCGAAACCGAGAAGAAGCTAAAGAAGCCACCTCTGTACAAGGTGCTCCTGCATAACGATAACTACACGACGCAGGAATTCGTCGTCTACATCCTCCAGTCGATCTTTCACCACCCGCCCACTAAAGCCACGCAAATCATGCTCCACGTCCATCGCCGTGGGATCGGTGTCGCTGGGGTTTATACCTACGAGGTCGCGGAGACCAAGGTGGACCAGGTGCATGCCCTGGCCAAAGAGTATGAATTCCCATTAAAGTGCACGATGGAAGAAGAGTAACGAGTGAAACGTAAAGGCAAAAGTGTGGGAAGAGGTCTTTCCGGTTACGGATTACGTTTTACGCACAATGAAGGATTGAAGAACATGTTACGACTTAGCCGAGAACTGGAAATGACGTTTTCCTTAGCGGTCAAAGAGGCGAAACGCCGCCGGCACGAATATCTGTGCTTGGAGCATATCCTCTATGCCCTGACGTTCGATGAGGATGTGGCCGAGATTCTTCGCCACTGCGGTGGCGACGTGAAAACGTTGCAGCGCGATCTTGAAGCCTTCTTCAAGGACAGCATTGAGCAAGTAGCGGAAGAGGAAGAGGCGGAGCCGCAGCAGACCGTGGGGTTCCAACGGGTCCTCCAACGGGCCGCCGCGCACGTGCAGTCGAGTGGCAAGGAAGTTGTCGAAGGGAAAAACATCTTGGTCGCGCTGTTTCGCGAAGAGAAGAGTCATGCCTTGTATCTCTTGCAGCGCCAGGGCATCTCCCGCCTTGATTTGCTCAATTATATTTCCCACGGAGTGTCCAAGTTGCCTCATGAAGAAGAATCCGCTTCTCAGAATCATCGAGTCGAGGATGAGGACGAACCGCGACCAGTCAAAGACCCACTCGAAGCATTTACCGCCAATCTCGTGCAACGCGCCAAGGAAGGACTGATTGATCCGTTGATTGGTCGCCAAACCGAGCTGGAACGGACCATCCATGTGTTAGCGCGCCGACGCAAGAATAATCCCATTTACGTCGGCGATTCCGGCGTTGGGAAAACGGCGATTGTGGACGGCCTGGCGCTACAAATTTTCAAGGGCGAAGTGCCAGAGGTGCTCAAAGATGCGGTGATTTACTCCCTGGATATGGGCGCGGTGCTGGCGGGTACGAAATTCCGTGGTCAATTTGAGGAGCGCCTCAAGGCCGTGCTCAATGCGTTGAAGAAACAACCCAACGCTGTGTTGTTTATTGACGAGATTCATACGATTGTCGGCGCGGGCGCGACCAGTGGTGGGTCGATGGATGCCTCCAATATCCTCAAACCCGCGCTGGCCTCTGGCGCGCTGCGCTGTATCGGGGCGACGACCTATCACGAATATCGCAGTTACTTTGAACGGGACCGGGCGCTGGCGCGCCGCTTCCAAAAAATTGAAGTGCCGGAGCCAAGTGTCGAAGAAACCGTGCTGATTCTCGAAGGACTCAAGTCACATTATGAGAAGCACCACGGGGTGACCTACACCCCCGAAGCCCTGCGTGCGGCGGCCGAGCTGTCCGCGAAATATATCAATGACCGCTTCTTGCCGGATAAGGCGATTGATGTGATCGACGAGGTGGGCGCGGCGTTCAAGCTCAAGCCCGCGGAAGCCTCGCGAATCATCAACGACACGGACATTGAGGCGGTCGTGGCCAAAATCGCCCGGATTCCTCCACGGAGTGTGTCGGCTTCGGATAAGGAACGGCTCCACGATCTTGATGGCGACCTGAAGCGGGTCGTGTTTGGTCAGGATCAAGCCATCGCAACGGTGGTGACCGCGATCAAACTGTCACGTGCTGGATTAGGCAATCCAGAGAAGCCCGTGGGCTCGTTACTCTTCACCGGGCCGACTGGTGTGGGTAAAACTGAAGTGGCGAAACAGCTCGCGGCGACGTTGGGCTTGCAGTTCCTGCGCTTCGACATGAGCGAGTACATGGAGAAGCACACGGTCTCGCGTTTGATTGGTGCTCCGCCGGGGTATGTCGGTTTCGATCAAGGCGGGTTGCTGACCGAGGCGATCACGCGCAATCCCCATTCCGTGTTACTGCTTGATGAAATAGAAAAAGCGCATCCCGACCTGTTCAACATTTTGCTGCAAGTGATGGATCACGCGACGCTGACTGATAACAACGGCAAGAAAGCGGACTTTCGCCATGTCATTCTCATTATGACGAGCAACGCTGGTGCGCGGGAGATGGCGTCGGCATCGATCGGCTTTGGTGAAAGATCGAACCTGGGCAAAGGCGAGCAGGCGCTGGAGCGGCTCTTTAATCCGGAATTTCGCAACCGCTTGGATGCCATTGTGACCTTTGGTTCGCTCACGCCCGAAGCGGTGGAGAAAGTGGTGGACAAGTTCATGGGCGAGATTGTCCTGCAGTTGGCGGAAAAGAAAGTGACGATCGTGCTGACACCGGAAGCGCGTACCTATCTTGCCGAGAAAGGGTACGACAAGACCTTCGGTGCTCGTCCAATGGCGCGGCTGATTCAGAAGGAAATCAAGTTGGCGATTGCTGATGAGATTCTCTTCGGGAAGTTGCAAAATGGCGGCAAGGTCGAGGTTGGGCTTGGCGAAGATGGATTGACCTTTCGGTATGAACCCGTAGCGAGTAACGAGTAGCGGGTTTCGAGTTTCGAGTTTCGAGTTTATTGTGAGGATGATCAATGTTCGCCGTGAGGTTAGGATTTCTCCATCATTCGTGACTCGCCACTCGCCACTCGCTACTCGCTACTCGTCTCTTCCTCTGTCGGTTCACGTTCGACGACGATGCCTTTGCTCGGAGGAAAAAGGCAGTGGTCGTCGAGATACAGTCCCGCCCGTAACCGACATTCTTCCTGAGTGAATTCTGGTCCATCCTCAGAGGGGGTATAGCACTGTCCGTTGTACAGCGTGCCCTCTCGCTTCGCGCATTTTTCCTCGGGAGATTTGGCGTCATCAACCCGACGCTCCGCTTCCTTTTTGAGTTCTTTCCATCGTTGTTTGGGATACGAACACGCGGAGACCCCCAGCGCTAGCAACACACACATATAGATCAACGACCGTCTCATGTTGATGTCCTTTCTCTTGCCGCTTCAGTGAACCCGGTTTGAGTGCCGTGCTACGTTAGCGAATGTTCTCCAGGCTGGAAACGGGGAGGGCGGGGCGAGGATGCGACTGCTACCGTGCCATGCGGATTCTTGGTAGGGTGAGCCGCCAAAAGAACGATTAGGTGAGGACACACACGATGGCTGAATTTGCTTTTTCATCTTATGTACAGGTCGGTGAGCAGCGGTACCGCGAACGCTTCGGGCTCGACTTCGAGGATTTCGCGGTGGGGCAGGTGTTCAAGCATCGTCCCGGGCTGACGATCTCGCAACAAGATAACGTCGAGGAGTCGATGGACACGCTGAATCAGGCGATGATTCATTTCGATGCCCACTATGCCTCGAAGACGGAATTCCAACGCCCCTTGGTGGTCAGTACGCTCACGTTGCAGCGGCTCATTGGCATGACGTGGAAAACCTTCGCCAAGCGGGTGCGCATTCTGGGCTGGGCCGACATCAGTATGACGCGCCCGGTGTTTGGCGGCGATACGCTTTATGCCGAAACGGAAATCAAGGCGACGCAAGAGGTCCCCGGTAACCCAACGTGTGGGAAACTGACGGTGATTACCAAGGGGATCAATCAGGATGGGACGATGATCTGTTCGATGGAGTACGACATGTTGGTGTACAAACGGGACGCCGTGCCGTTCGGTAACGCCACGTATTGAGAAAGAAAACGTAAAACGTAACGAGTCAAAAGAGCGCGAACAGTCGATATTTTTCATTGACGTTTTACGTTTTAGGAGAGGATGATCTGGAATGCCAAATTTTCATTCACATCGAAAACTTGACGACCATACGTTCATGGAGATCGCTGGGGTTGAATACGAGGATTTTGTCGAAGGCCAAGTCTTCGAGCATCGACCTGGGCGGACCATCACCGCCGAGGAAAATCGTCAGCACACCTTGCGATCCGCGGATTTATCCATGCGCAACGCCGACCATATCTTCAACGCCAGGGTTTATGGTGGAGAAGAGGTCATCAACGAGACACTGATCTTGAGTGTCGTGACGGCGATGACAACGAAGACGTTTAATAAAGTAGTGGCCAATCTGGGCTGGAAGCTGATTCAACTTCCCAACCCGGTGCGGGCTGGGGACACGATTTATGCGGAGTCGGAAGTGCTCGGCAAGCGTGAGTCGCAAACACGTCCGACACAAGGGGTGTTGCATATCAAAACCCGCGCGGTGAACCAACGCGGAGAAGAGGTGTGTTCCTTCGAGCGGCGCCTGCTGATTTACCGGCGCGGCTTGGGGCCATACGAAGCGGCGGGGTACTAAAGGAATAAAACGTGAAACGTAAAACGTCATAGGAAAAAGAACTCATCCGGCAGGCCGTTTTTTCGTACGTTTTACGCTTTACGTTTTATTTATTCCTCATGTCTTGGTGGTTATCCTCACGAGATCAGAAGACGGGTAGGCGGTATGTGTGGTTAGTTGGCGGGGGCGACTTGCTCATCATTATGGCTGTTCTTGCCTTGCTTGTCGCTTTAATCGCCCCCGCATTTCTCCTGCCGCGCTGACTGTTCTCTGGACGTGGGGGTATTAGTGTCCCGTATGTTCCTTGGCCTTATCCGCCATGTCGGTAGCTGCATCTCCCGCTGATTTGACCGCGTCTCCAGTCGCTTGCGCCGCATTCCCCGCCATGTCGGTAGCGGCAGTGGCGGTATCTTGCACCGCTTCTTTGGTCGCCGTGGCCGCATCACCCATCTTTTCTTTCGTCGTGTCTACTGCTTGTTCGGTGCTCTTGGCAACTCCGGCTCCGGATTCTTGTACTGCGGTTGCCGCGCTCCCGGCTTTCGCTTTTGCTACTCCCCCCGTTTGACCAGCGGCTTGTGTTGCCGTGCTCCCGGCTTGCCCAGCCTTTTCCGTTACCGCCGCTGCTTTCTGTTTGGCTGCGTCGACCGCGCTTCCAACGCTTTTCCCGGGTTGTTCCGCCGATTCCCCACTACAGCCGCTCAGGCTCAGCCCGGCGGTCACAATCCCGGCCGCCAGTAACATGGCCAAGTGTGAGTGTCCATAACTTCTCCGTTGCATAATTCCTCTCCTTCTCCACTGCGGGCACCACTGCCCGTCAGGGCCTGGTAAAATATTATCTTACTTCTCTTAATCCCTTCTGTGTCTCAGAGCAAGCAAAAAAATGCATAAGCGTTTAGCTCTCAGCTTTTCGGAGTCAGCTCAGCGAGAAAGCACGAAAGACTTTGTCCAACTTCCGCCATCAGCCACAGCCTCCAGCAGGTACATCTCCTTGTTTTTTGCCGAAAGCCGACGGCTGAACGCTGACATCTCCTCCCTTCCGTTCTTTTCCGTGGTGCGATAGACCCCTTGGGGTGCATCTCAACACCTCTTTGTTACGCGAAGAGCCTGCCGGGTCTTTTCGCGCGGAACGTCTCTTGTCGGACGGAACCTTTTTTGAGAATCGCGTTATCTTTGGCGACAACCTTGTCGCGCTGCGTGGACTACAAGACGAACTGGCTGGGACAATCAAGTGCGCCTACATTGATCCTCCCTACAATACCGGCAACACGTTTCCCCACTACCGCGATGGCCTGGTCCATGAGCGCTGGCTGAGCATGATGCGGCCACGACTGGAATTGCTCTGGGCGTTGCTGCGCGACGATGGGTTTCTCGCGGTCCAAATTGACGATCACGAGTTCGCTCGGCTCTATCTGCTCATGGCGGAGATTTGTCAGGAGCGGAACCTCAAGGTCATCGTCGTCAAAATGGCTGAACCCACCGGCGTCAAGATGGCCCAAGTCGCCAAATATGGGGGGATCGCTCGCCTGAAAGAGTATCTCATTCTCGCGGGCAAAGGCGGGATTCGTGGGCTGTCGCTGGAACGTGTCGCGAAAGAGGGATGGGACCCTGAGTACCGTATCGGGGTTGAAAATGTCACTCGTGGCGAGATGCGGCAACTGAAAGAGATTATCGAGAAAAGAACACGGACTCCGGCGGATATCCGGAGCGCTGATGCGATCTGTGGCAAGTTCGTCTGGACGAGTGTGGAAGCCCTGTGTCGGCGTGAACCTGAGTCCCAGTTCAATGAAAGCTGGTTACAGGAAAATGCGTGGCGTATTGTTCGCACCTGCGCGACAAGCACGGTCGCCAAACAACTGGCCGACCGCAAGCGTATGGACCTCACGCCACACGTGTCGGCATTCACGATCGAGACCGCGCACCACAAACTCTATGTGATGAAGCGAGACTATGACGACCAGCGTGCGCAACCGCGCATGCGCTTGCTCTTCGCGGATGATTACTTAACCGTGCATCCCGGAGATTTTTGGCAGGACATCAAAACCACGGGACTTGGGGATGAAGGCGGCGTGGATTTCACCAACGGCAAAAAACCGGAAGCCCTGCTCAAGCGAATTATTGGCATGACCACCCAGCCCGGCGATTGGGTGCTCGACGCTTTCGCGGGTTCCGGCACCACGGGCGCGGTCGCCCACAAAATGGGGCGGCAGTGGATAGTGATCGAGTCTGGTGCTCACTGCCAGACCCACCTCCTCCCCCGTCTCCGCCGCGTCGTTGAGGGCACTGATCAGAGCGGCATCAGTCGTGCCGTGGGCTGGAGAGGGGGAGGTGGGTTTCGGTACTTCACACCCGTTGATCCAACTGAATCACCGTCCCGTCCGGGTCCTTGAACAACGTCGTCATCACTTTCTTGCCCGCCGGTTCTCCGTATGCCACGCTATCGAACGTGGTCGGCGGCAACACGACTGGGACGCCCGCGGCTTTGACTTTCTCAAACGTGGCTTCCAGATCATCCACCCAAAACGCGAAGTGATGGATGCCCACTTGGTTGATCTTCAACGGTCCCCCTGACGTTGGACGATCCTCCGACAACACGATGAACGTGGCGTCCGGGCCATCTTCCCAACGCAGATAGACGCCATGCCGAGTGCCTTGGCCGGACACTTTGGACAACTGGCCGCCGGGATTTTCATGGGGGTCATTCAGCGTGACCCGTAAGCCCAACAAGTCGCGATAGAACTGTAAGGCTCGCTCCATATTGCTGACACCGATGGCGATGTGTGATGTTCCGCGGATTTTCATTGTGGTCCTCCTTCTGATAGTGGCGATAGCGCAATTTGGTTTTTACCTCAAGCGTCTGGAAGATGTTTGTCGACGCTGTCATGCGAGATCGGCCCCTGACCCTATCCGCGGTGAACGATCCGATATATCAACGCGGAACGAGGGGGTGTGAAATGATTGAGCGAACGAACCGGCTGCGCGGGTTAGTCTTGATGACGATGGCGGGACTCTGCTGGAGTTCGAGCGGCATTCTGGTGCGCTCGGTGACGATCACCAACGCGTGGGAGATTGTCTTCTGGCGCGCGCTGTTCATGGCGTTGTTTATTGGCACCTTCCTGATTGTTCGCTATGGGAACCGGACCGTCTCTTATATCTCCGCTGTTGGTGTCCCTGGCGTAGTGGCAGGCGCGTTCCTGGCCTCGTCGTTCTTCCTGTTCATCTTGTCGGTGATGCGCACCACTGTGGCGAACTCCCTGTTCCTGATGAGTACCACGCCTTTTGTCGCCGCGCTGTTTGGCTGGCTCTTCCTCAATGAACAGGTGCCTCGTCGCACGGTGATCGCGATGACCGCCAGTCTCGTGGGTGTCGCGCTGATGTTCGCCGATGCCCTCGGCTCGAGTGGCGCGTTGATCGGCAATCTTTTCGCCTGTTGTGTTCCAGTGACCTTCGCCGCGAATGTCATTATCGTGCGCAAGATGGGCGCTTCTATTGATATGGTGCCCACGGTCCTTCTTGCTGGGCTGATCGCTGTGCTCATCGCATTGCCGGTGGCATGGCCGCTGACGGCGTCGTGGCACGATGTTGGGGTTCTGGCGGTGATGGGAGTAGGACAGCTTGGGCTGGGGTGCTTGCTGATGACCTTGGCCGCGCGCCACATCTCCGCCGCGGAAATTGGGCTCTTGTCGCTTCTGGAAACAATCCTTGGGCCAGTGTGGGTGTGGTTAGGGATCGGTGAGCGACCGACTGACTCCGCGCTCCTGGGTGGTGTGGTGGTGCTCTCTTCGTTGATCGTCAATCAGCTTGCGGGATTGCGGCATACCCCGCTTGTTTCCGCTCCTGCTTCGCGATGAGGTAAGGAGCGCATCACTTGATCCCCCTCACCCTAGCCCTCTCCCAGCCGGGAGAGGGAACCCGAAACTCGTTCACCCAATGCCACGGTTCCAGCCGGGAGAACGAACGCAGAGCCTGCGGGTCCTCGACCCTTATATTTTCGCACGTTACCATGCCGCGTTAATGAAAACCGCATCACTTCCACCCCTTATCCCCCGCTTCGTCCGCGGTGACATCGACGGCTTCTTTGGCCTCTTTATCGACAACCTGTTGCAGCTCATGTTGATCGCCGTGCTGTGTCAGGTGGTCTGTGGATTTCCGCCGGAGTTGGTGACGGGTCGCGTGCTCCCCGGCGCGGCGCTCTCCATTCTCTTGGGGAATCTCTTTTATGCGTGGCAAGCGCGCGAGCTGATGCGCAAAACTGGCCGTGATGATGTGACGGCATTGCCTTATGGGATCAACACCCCCAGCCTGTTCGCCTATATCTTTCTCATCATGGGGCCCATTTATCAGGAGACCAAGAACCCAACACTGGCATGGCAGGCTGGACTCTTCGCGTGTTTCCTCAGTGGCATCATGGAGACTGGCGGTGCGTTCATTGGGGATTGGCTCCGGCGTCATACCCCACGCGCGGCACTGTTGGCCGCGCTGGCGGGGATCGCCATCACGTTCATCGCGATGGGGTTTATTTTTCAGATTTTTGCTTCTCCCGCGTTGGCGATCTTGCCGATGATGATGATCTTGGTGACCTACGCGGCGGGCATGAAGTCGCTGTTGGGACTGCCGGGTGGATTGCTTGCCGTGCTGACTGGCGTGGCGTTGGCGTGGATTCTGCGAGCGCTTGATCTGCCTTCTTTCACGCCGGTGATTGAGCCCTACACCTTCGGCGTTCACATTCCCACACCAGTTCCAGGTGATGTTTTTGCCCTGCTGCTGAGTCCGACGGGATGGAAATATCTAGCAGTGATCTTTCCGATGGGGCTCTTCAATGTGATTGGCTCACTACAAAATCTGGAGAGCGCGGAAGCGGCGGGCGATCGCTACGAGACCAAGCCGTCGCTGCTCGCCAATGGCATCGGCACGCTCTTCGCCGCGTTCCTTGGCAGTGCGTTCCCGACGACGATTTACATTGGCCATCCCGCGTGGAAAGCGATGGGCGCGCGAGCGGGATACTCGACCTTGAACGGTGTGGTCATCGCCACGCTGTGTTTGCTGGGCGGGATGACCCTCGTGCTTCAGGTTGTTCCGATTGAAGCGACGTTGGGGATTCTGCTGTGGATCGGCATTATCATCACCGCTCAGGCATTCCAGGAGGTGCCGAAGCACCACGCGCTCGCGGTGGCGTTTGGGTTGATTCCGTCGCTGGCCGCGTGGGCGCTGTTGTTGATCGAAACCACGGCGCGCAAGGCGGGGAAGAGCCTGTTTGAGATCGCGCCCACCTTTGGCAACGACCTCTACATTCATGGCGTCATCGCCTTGAACCAAGGGTTTCTGTTGAGCGCGATGGTGCTGGCGGCGATTCTCGTGTTTGTGATCGAGCGCGAGTTTCTGCGCGCGGCGGCGTGGACCGCTGTCGCGGCGGGATTATCGGCGGTGGGGCTTATTCATGCCTACGATCTGACACCGCTCGGGGTACAGAATAAATTCGGCTTGATGGCCGCGCCGGAGTTCGCCGTGATGTATGGCCTCAGCGCGCTGTTTTTGGTGCTCGTGTCATGGATGACACGTCATCACTCAGAGTCATAACGTTACGAGAGCGGGCTCTGAAAGTTCCCTCTCCCGGATGGGCAATGGCATGAAGTTAGGGAAGTTTTTGTCACAAGAGGAATTACCCCCACGGCCACCCCTCGCCGGGGACTGAACTCCCCGGCTACCCTCATTGCCTCGCTCCGCGAGGCCAGAGACGCCGCAGAGCGGCGTATGAGGGTAGCCGGGGGTTTCAACCCCCGGTTTGCTGCTTAATTCCATTGGGCAATGAGGGTAGGGTAGCGGGCTCCGAAAGTTCCCTCTCCCGGCTGGGAGAGGGCTAGGGTGAGGGGGATCAAGGGACTTTCCTTTATTCTTCCCGGCATCCCTCAATCAATTCGACGAGAGCATCACCCAATCGGCAGCTTGGTCAGGATTGTCAGCACTTCGTCTTCGACAATCTCATTGATACGGGGCGCGGCCTTCTGCATTTCGGGATCGGACAGCGCTGCTTGCAAGGCGTTGGGGTTGGGCAGTTCCCACAGATCAAGCACCGTGTTGAGGCGGCCAGCGAAGGTGGCGTAACTGCCGACCAGTTTCCAGCCGTGTTTGGCCAGGACTGGAGTCAACGAATTGAGCAACGCGATGAAATCCTGTTGCTTGCCCGGATACAACTTGATCGACGCCTGTAGATACACCATAGTGAGTCCTCCTTAGAGATAAGTATTGGCCTCAGTTAGCACCGGTGGGAAAGTGATGTCAAGGTTGCGCGCGCCCCGAAGCACGCGCGTGGTGTTGCAAGAAAGGAGTGGCGAACATGGATATTGGTCTGACTGGCAAGAAAGCAATCGTGACCGGCGGCAGCCGTGGGATCGGTCGTGCCATCACGGAACTGTTATTGAGTGAAGGCGTCAGCGTGGGCATTTGCGCGCGCAAGGCGGAGGGGCTGCAACAAGCGGCGGACGAATTACGGGCGAAAGGTGGCACGGTCTTCGCCAAGGCGGTCGATGTTAGCAATGGGACCGAGTACAAAAGTTTTATTACCGAAGCGGCGCAAGCGCTTGGTGGGCTCGACATTTTTGTCCACAACGTCAGTGCGATGGTCGGGCTTGATGAGAAAGGCTGGGAGCGGAGTTTTCAGATCGACATGATGGGTGCGGTGCGTGGTGTGGAGGTCGCACAGCCGTTTCTGGAAAAGTCACAAGCTGGGAGTATCATTTTTATTGGTACCACCGCCGCCGTGGAGAGTTTTGGTCCACCCAATTCCTATAGCGCGATCAAGGCGGGCCTCGTGGCCTATACCAACGATCTTGGGCAGGCGTTGGCTCCCAAAGGAATTCGGGTGAATACGGTTTCTCCAGGGTCGATTTTTTTCCCAGGTGGTGCGTGGGATCGCGTGCAGAAGAACATGCCCGACTATTTCGAGAAAGTACGCCGATCGATTCCGTTTGGCCGCTATGGTACGCCGGAAGAAGTGGCGCGCATCGTTGTGTTTATGGCGAGTCCCGCCGCGAGTTGGGTCACTGGAACTCATATCATCGTCGATGGGGGACAACACAAGGGTGTGGATCTCTAACGCGTCAATACGAGGATGATTACAGGCGGGTACACGGAGAGGGGATCAACTTCTCTCCGTGTCCCGTGACGGTGAGGTGTCGTGAGGTTTAGTCGATGGATACCACGGTGCAATCGGTTCGGTAGGCAATAACACCGCCGTTACCTACGAGTGTCCAGAAAACTCCTAATGTCTGTCCGCTGAATGGAATTAAATCGTCACGGCTGAACCCGGCCTGTCCGTGCGCGTTCCCTTGCCTATTCGTCGAGAGCAGGGTTGTCGGGATAGACAGAGCTGAGTCCCCCGCACACTGAAGATCCGCAAAGGCTTCAATGACGACTTGATACGTGGCATTGGCTGCCGCGCCGTTAATCATGTACCGCTCAATGGCTCCGTTCACTGGACCATTGGGATGGATATTGACGACCTGGCCGCTCCGTAGCTTTGGGTGCCCCGCGGCTTGACCAGCCGCTGTGCGCCAAAGGTCCAAACGCTCTGAGTGGTATGTTTGGTCCGCCAGGGCACGAGGAACCTGTAGTAAGGACAGAACCATGGCTCCAACCAGAGACAGAATAAATCGACGCTTCATAACGCTCCTCCTTGTAGGAATACATAATGACGGAGGCTATGTCACACTCTTTGCTTTGTTGTCAAATGCTTTCGGTGAACTGGTTCCTTTTCTTTCCTATTCCTGGTAACACCGCAACCATCTACACGGTGGGGGATCAGGCGAGGAATCCCGGATTCCACCTCGTTCCATCCAGGCGACATTACCTCCCACGGAAAGCGCTTCATCAGTTGCACTGGCCCTCCTCCTCTTCTCTATTCGCCGAACGCCCAGCGTCAGCCGCCGCCGTCCAGACGAATCTTTTCAGAGTCAGCAGGAACCGCTCGCGGGCGGCGGTCGGCCTGCACGCCATGGTTAGGATTTCTCTCCCTGCAGGACTATGAAGACGGAAGTCGGTCATATTCCTCAGGTTCTACATCAGGCACCTGCGCTAAGGCTGCTTCATACTTCGTTCGGCTCCCTCGTTTCGCGCGCTCCGTCAAGTAGGATTCGGTCATCAGTGCGGCCATTTTCTCCGCCACCGCCGTAGCAATGAACTGCTCAACTGAAATCCCTTCACGTTCCGCGAGTTCCTGCAGGTGGGTCTGCAAGGAGTTTGGGAGTTGGACACTCAGTGTACTCATGGCAATGCTCCAATATGTTGTAAGAAGGCCCCTGGGTTGATGACACGTATGCCGAACTGTTCCACTCCAGCAAAGTCCCGTGTGTTGTAGGTCACGATAAACTCACACCCGGCCTTGACCGCTAGTTCCAAGACCATATCGTCCCCTGGGTCCGGCAAAAAGGGTCGCCACAGAAAAAAGATCGGGTGGCAAGTCGCTACGGAACAATGGAAGTCCATGAGATCCTCGACCGCCCCGCGGGTGACTTGGAGGCGGGGCAATTCTCGTAGCAACACTTCCTCGTATTCCAAAACGAGTGGGACGGAGAGGTGAATATCAAACTGCCCTGTGCCCACCAGGGTTAACAACCGAAATGCGCTTCCGCGTCTAGAACGCAGCCCAGATACGAGGACGTTGGTATCAATGACAATTTGCGATGTAGCCACATCGGCATGGTAAACAGAGCTGTGACAGAAGGCAACGTTCCTTGCGCGGGAAGCCTAACGCCCGCCGTCACGGGCCGCCGCCCAAACCGCTCCGTTCAGAGTCAAACAAGCCCGCCAGCGGGCAGCGGTCACGTGCCGGGTAGAGCCGGTGGTTACCCAGCCAGCCCCCCCACAGACCCGGACGTGCGCAATTAACGCATCCGGTTCTTCAGGCAAAGCCCTCTACTACTCCTCTGTAGTGTCATGGGGGATTGGTGACACGATTGGTGAGCTCAAGGTCTCTCTCGTGGGTCAACCCACAACACGCTTTGCCCGATGTCGCCTTCCCTCCCGTGGGTCGCTAGCGTCTCACTTCCCCACGCTCGCCGGTACTATGCGACACTACGACTGCCCGCTGTCC
>CAMBFS010000081.1 GCA_945865755.1 Klebsiella pneumoniae | reverse complement strand
GCTTTGTCAAATTGGAGCGGTTAAAGATGCAGACCAAGCTCAATCATTTTGCCCTGAAGTCCAAACTCTACGTCAATGCGCTCCGCTCCGCTTTCGCCACCTTACAAACCCTCTCGCCCGCACTCACAGGCTCTGCGTAAGGTGAGTTTTCTAGGATACCGTGGTAGGGTGTCACATTATTGGCGGCATTGGGCAAACGTATTCGCACAGAAAGGCTCTTGTTACGCCAAGAAAATCTCCTTCTTGTACGACCTTACGCAGAGAGCGCCATGTCACAAAAGGCGGCGTAGCGAAAATCACGACCTCTTCAAGTATCGAGTATGAATATGCCATCCACCATTATCCCTTCGCTTTTTGTTGGCGACCATCCGTTGATGCAAAAAATCTACGCGATGGTTCGTCGCGTCGCGAACTCGGATGCGACCGTTCTCATCTCTGGTGAAAGTGGCACCGGAAAAGAGCTCGTCGCTCGATCCATTCATAACTTAGGGGCGCGCGCTTCTCACCCATTTGTCCCTATCAACTGCGCCGCCCTCCCCGAAGACCTCCTGGAGAGCGAGCTTTTTGGTCACACCCGCGGCGCCTTTAGTGGGGCGGTCTTTTCACGGGTCGGCATGTTTCTCTTCGCCGATGGCGGCACGATTTTCCTTGACGAGATCGGCGAAATGGCGGTCAGCTTACAGGCGAAACTGCTTCGCGTGTTACAAAATCGAGAAGTGCGACCTGTTGGCGCCGATCGCTCAACCCCGATCAACGTGCGTGTTATCACCGCCACCAACAAAGACCTCGCGCGTGAAGTCGAAAAGGGCACCTTTCGCGAAGACCTTTTCTATCGTCTGCAAGTCATTCCTATTCACCTTCCTCCCCTCCGTGCGCGGCGGTCGGACATTCCGCAGTTAGTGCGCCGTTTTCTTGAAAAGAATAGTCAGAAATATAGTTCACCGTTAGAAATTTCCGATGAAGCAATGGTCTATTTGTGGGAATATGATTGGCCGGGGAATGTGCGCGAAGTGGAAAATCTTATTGAGCGGATGGTCGTCCTCAGTGATAACGGACGTATCGGTCCGGAAGATATTCCTTCCCACGTGCGGTCCTTCATTTCCGAGAAAAAACTGCCGCATTCGCCGTTGAATGATGACGGGGAGGTCAACCTCCGCGAGGTCCTCGAACAATTTGAAGGCCGGTTGATTGATGAAGCGCTCAGACGGACCAATGGCAACAGAACCGCCGCGGCACACATGCTTGGGCTCAAGCGCACAACATTAGTGGCAAAACTTCGCCGTAAAAAGAATTTTGGTACGTTGCTGTCGTCCCCTGAAGCTACCAATGCGATCCTTGTTTCGTAGGAGGTCCCGCCATGCCCACAGCTAACGCACAGTCGTCTGTCACCACATCCTCCGCCACCGTGCTTGTTGTCGATGACAACAAAGACGCGGTGGATATTGTGGCGCGTCTGCTTACCCATAACGAGATTACCGCACTGAGAGCCTATAGTGGGCAGGAATGCCTCGATATTGTCCGTACCCATGCGGTCGACGTCATCGTGCTCGACGTGATGATGCCGGAGATGGATGGACTCGAAGTCTGTAAACGCCTCAAGGAACTGCCGTCTCCTCCTCCGGTGATCTTACTGACCGCGAAAGATGACATGGCCACACGCACGGCTGGCATGTCGCTGGGGGTCAGTGAGTTCATGGTGAAGCCGGTCAATACGCGCGACCTCATCGCCCGCATCAAAACGCAATTGAGCACGCTGCAATGGGAACGCGATATCGACAAAGCATCCAAGATCATAGATCCTCCAGACAAACCATGATGTCCACGATTCGGTATCCACATTGATTGCCTCAGTTCCCTCTGCCACAATGCCCCCTCTTATGAGGCAGGTATGAAACTTACGGCGATCAGAGGGTTTCGTGACATTCTTCCCGACGAAAGCGGCCTGTGGCAGGTGCTGACCTCCCAGGCCCGCACGTCATTTTCCACCTACGGGTTTTCCGAGATTATTCTCCCCCTTTTGGAAAAAACTGAGTTGTTCGCGCGCGCGATTGGCGAGACCACCGACATCGTGGAGAAGGAGATGTATACCTTCACCGACCGCGATGACTCGTCCCTCACGCTGCGTCCCGAAGGGACCGCGTCGGTCATTCGCGCCTATATTGAGCACAGCCTCCATCAAAAAGAGCCGGTCTCGAAGCTGTTCTACATCGGCCCGATGTTCCGTCGCGAGCGGCCACAGAAAGGACGCTATCGCCAGTTCCACCAAATTGGCGCGGAGATTCTTGGTCGTGACGATGCGCTGATTGATGCCGAACTCTTGTTGATGCTGAACGACTTTTTCACCGCGTTGCGGCTCGAGGTGTCCATTGACGTCAATTCGCTCGGCTGCGCGACCTGCCGCCCGCAGTATCGAGAGCGCCTGCGGACCTTTGGCGAAAGCAAGTTCGCGGCGCTCTGCGAAAACTGTCATGGCCGGTTACAGCGCAACCCCTTACGCATACTCGACTGCAAAGAGGAAGGCTGTCGGCACGCGACCATTGACGCGCCAGTCTTGGCGGATTTTCTCTGTGACCCTTGTCGCGGGCATTTCGCCCAGGTCCAAACCCTGCTCCACAACGAGCAGGTGAACATCACCGTCAATCCCAGACTCGTGCGCGGGCTCGACTATTATTGTCGCACCTCGTTTGAAGTGCTCGCGCTGGGGCTCGGTTCGCAGAACGCGGTCTGTGGTGGCGGTCGCTACGACGGGCTGGTCGAACAAATGGGTGGCCCAGCGATTCCCGGCATTGGCTTCGCTATTGGCGTGGAACGCCTCGCCATGTTGCTTCAGGCGCAAGAGCGGCAGAACGCCGAGGCTCCCGACGTCTTTATCGCGCCAATGGGGGAAGCCGCTGAAAGCCAAGCGTTTGCCGTGGCTCGTCGCTTGCGACAAGACGGGTATCGCATCGAACTGGAAAGTGGGCGGCGCAGCCTCAAGGCACAAATGCGGCGGGCGGATAAGCTCGCCGTCCCTTATGTGCTCATTCTCGGTGAGAACGAGATCACCGCTGGCAAGGGCACTATTCGTGATATGCGGACCAAGGCTGACCGCTCGTTGGCGGTCGATTTATCCGCGTCCGCTCAGGATATGATGAAGGCGATCCGTGCGTCCGGCGCTTAGGCGGCGGCCCTCCGCCGTCGGCCACAAAGCAGTGCGCGCGCATCCCCATCTGAAGCAGAACTCCCAACGTCATCTTTTGCCGCCTCGCGCGGCGAAAAATTCTACACTGACCGTGGAAAGCACTTGTCTATGGAACTGTTAGGAAACTGGCAACGAAGTTGTTACTGTGGCGACCCACGACCGGCGCAAGTCGGGCAAGAACTGATTGTCATGGGCTGGGTGCAGGCGCGCCGAGATCATGGCGGCGTGACGTTCATTGATCTGCGCGACCGTACCGGCATCGTGCAAATCGTCTTCAATCCGCAAATCGACGAAGCGTCCCACACGGCGGCCAAGGATATTCGCATGGAATATGTGCTCGCCGTGCGTGGGACCTTGATGACTCGCTCCCCTGAAACGGTGAATCCGAATTTCCCCACGGGCGCGGTGGAACTGCAAGTCGCGGAGCTGCGGATTCTCAACCCCTCGCGCACTGTCCCGTTTCCCATTGATACGGAAACGACCCCGACCGAGAACGCGCGGCTGCGCTATCGCTATCTCGATCTCCGCCGCCCCCAGATGTACGCCAATCTGCTGTTGCGCCATCGCTTGACGAAAAACGTGCGCGATTATCTCGATAGCGAGGGGTTCCTTGAGGTCGAGACGCCATTCCTGACGCGCAGCACGCCAGAAGGCGCGCGCGATTATCTGGTGCCCAGTCGCGTCAACCCGGGCTCGTTCTACGCCTTGCCGCAATCGCCGCAACTGTTCAAGCAACTGCTGATGGTGGGCGGTTTCGACAAGTATTTCCAGATCGTGCGTTGTTTCCGCGATGAGGACTTACGCGCCGACCGCCAGCCCGAATTCACGCAAATCGACATCGAAATGTCCTTCATTCAGCCGGAACACATTTTCCGTCTCAGCGAGGGCATGATGACCAACGTCTGTCGGGAGTTGAAAGGCATGGACATTCCCAGGCCCTTCCCGCGCATGTCTTACGCCGAGGCGATGTTGCGGTACGGCAACGACAAACCGGATATTCGCTTTGGTCTCGAACTGCGCGAGCTGACGACGCTGTTTCGCGAGACGCAGATCAAAGTCTTCACCGACATCGTGGCCAAGGGGGGGATCATTCGCGGGATCATCGTGTCGAATTGCACCTTCTCGCGCAAGGAAATCGACGATCTCAATCCGCTCGCGCAGGGGTTTGGCGCGAAGGGGCTCGCGTGGATACGGGTCACGAATGACGGGTGGCAGTCGCCGCTCGCGAAGTTCGTCACCGAGGAGAAGAAAGCGGAGATCGCAGCCGCGCTCGGTCTGAAGGAAGGCGACTTGTTATTGATGGTGGCTGACCAAGAAAAAGTAGTCCGCGACGTGCTCTCTCGGTTACGGCTGCATTTGGGAGACAAGCTCGGCATCATTCCCAAAGATGAGTTCCGCTTTCTCTGGGTCACGGACTTTCCTCTCGTCGAGTATGACGATGAGGCAAAGCGCTATGTGGCGATGCACCATCCGTTCACTTCACCGACCGAGGAGGACATTGCGTTGTTGGACACGGAGCCGGGGAAGGTGCATGCCCGTGCGTATGATCTGGTGTTGAACGGCATGGAACTCGGCGGTGGGAGCATCCGAAACCATCGGCTTGATGTGCAACAGAAGGTGTTCGCCTGTTTAGGGATTGGCGAAGCCGAATCGCAAGAGAAGTTCGGTTTTCTCATGGAAGCGCTCTCGTATGGCGCCCCGCCGCATGGTGGGATTGCCTTCGGGGTTGACCGGTTAGCGATGCTGCTCGCCGGAGCGGACTCGTTACGGGAAGTGATCGCATTCCCCAAGACGGCGAAAGCGGTGTGTCTGATGACACAAGCGCCAAGTCCGGTCGATGCGAAGCAGCTTCGGGAATTGAGCGTGAAGGTCGATCTGTAGGAAGGACGGGGGACCGGGGACGGGAGACCGACGGAAAGATAAAACTGCTCATTGGCTTTCCCCGGTCTCCGGTCACCGGTCCCCCGTCTTCTCGTTTTTCGCTTCCCGCCGCGCCTTCTTCCCCAAATACCCGCCGTGATGAAACTTCGCGTAGTCCGCTTTGGTAAACCCTTTCTTCTCCAAGAGCACTAACGCCAGCGCATCACTCAACGCCAGCATCGCCGTCGTACTGGCGGACGGCGTGAGCCCGAGCGGACACGGCTCTTTCACCGGGCCGATACATAACACCACGTCACTCTGACGCGCGATCGGCGAATTGCGCGAGCTGGTAATGGCGATCAGGTGTATGCCATTCAGTTTCTTGGCCCGCGTGAGCATCTCCCGCACTTCACGAGTCTTGCCACTGTTGGAAAACGTGATCATCACATCATGTTTACTCACCAGCCCCAAATCTCCATGCGCCGCTTCACCAGGGTGCAGAAAACACGCCGGTGTGCCCGTGGAAGAGAGCGTCGTGGCCAATTTATTAGCGATGATTCCCACCTTCCCCATGCCCGTGGTGATGACCTTGCCCTTGCATTTACGCATGATCTCCACGGCTCGTAAAAAGTGTTCATCCAAAGGAATGGCGTGAATCGCCGCCGCTTCCGCCTCCAGCACCGCTCGTGCACGGACAAGACCATTGACGTTCTTGTTTTCCGATTTCCTCGGCATATTATCTTCCCCAGCCCCTAACCCCCAGCCGCTAGTGGGTGCCACTGCTGGCTTGTCCAGCAGTGTTCTCTGCTCGGTAAGTTATGTCCTGACTGTGCCCAACACCTAGCCCCTATTTCTGGCGCGACCACGAGCGGTAGCCTTATCACCGGTACGACCATACGCCCCACGAGTGGGCCGTTCTTTGGTCGGAGCCACGGCCTTCTTCGGTGTGGCAATTGGCACCGCGACCGAGGCCCCCAACTTCACCCCAAGCGCGCGTTGTTCCAACAGCGCCAACCGGTCCCGTAAGGTCGCCGCTTGCTCAAACTCCAACGCCGCCGCCGCTTGCTTCATCTCTTTCTTGGTCTGCTCAATCCGGGCCGTCAGCTCCTGAGCCGAGAGATATTCTTCCTCGCCCTCGGCCACTAACGGCACATCCACATAATCCGCTTCGTAGGTTTTCACGAGAGGCGAGGTAATCGCTTTCTGAATGCTCCGCGGCGTAATGCCATGCTGCTCATTGTACGCCGTTTGGATACGACGACGGCGCGAGGTCTCATCCAGCGCCCGTCGCATCGACTCAGTGATCTTGTCGCCATACATGATGACGGTGCCGTTCAGATTGCGCGCGGCTCGGCCAATGGTCTGAATCAGCGACCGCTCCGAGCGCAGATAGCCTTCCTTATCGGCATCCAGAATCGCCACCAATGACACTTCAGGAATGTCGAGCCCTTCACGGAGCAGGTTGATGCCCACCAGGACATCGAACGTGCCACGCCGCAGCTCCCGCAGAATCTCAACCCGTTCAAGCGTATCAATGTCGGAGTGGAGGTACCGCACTTTGATGCCCAAATCTTGGTAGTATTCGCTCAGGTCCTCGGCCAAGCGTTTCGTCAGCGTGGTCACCAGTACCCGTTCGCCACTCTCAATGCGCTTGCGTAACTCTTCGAGGAGATCGTCCACTTGGTTTTTCGCTGGCCGCACCAGCACCTCTGGATCAATCAACCCGGTTGGTCGAATCAGTTGTTCGACAATCTGCCCTTCACTCTGCCGCTTTTCATAGTCACCGGGCGTCGCCGAGACATAGATGGTCTGATGGGCGATATTCTCGAACTCCGTGAAATTGAGCGGGCGGTTATCCAGCGCCGAGGGCAGACGAAACCCATAGTCCACCAATGTCGTTTTGCGCGAACGGTCACCACGATACATTCCGCCAATTTGCGGAATCGACACATGGCTCTCGTCGACAAACAGGAGGTAGTCCTTGGGGAAATAGTTGATGAGCGTCGCGGGCGGCTCTCCCACCGCGCGACCATCAAGATGACGCGAATAGTTCTCGATACCCGGACAGAACCCCATCTCTTCCAGCAACGCCAGATCATACAGCGCCCGTTGTTCCAGACGCTGGGATTCGAGCAGCTTGTTTTCGGTTCGTAGCTCGGCAAGTCGCTCTTCCAGCTCGGCGCGAATCGAGCGGCAGGCGTTCTTCAGGCGATCCGATGTCGTCACGTAATGGCTGGCGGGATAAATGGCGATCTTATCCAGCCGTCGCAGGACCTTCCCGCGCAGGGGATCGATTTCCGCTATCGCCTCAATAGTATCGCCGAAAAACTCGATGCGGATGGCTTTCGCTTCTTCGTAAGCGGGAAAGACTTCGACCACGTCACCGCGCACGCGGAACATGCCGCGATGAAAGTCGAGATCGTTGCGTTGATACTGAATGTTGACGAGCTTACGCAGGAGCGCGTCCCGTTCGACTTGCGAATTTTCCTCGACAAAGAGGATGAGATCGAAATAGGATTCCGGCGACCCCAGGCCATAAATACACGAGACGCTCGCGACAATAATGGTATCGCGCCGTTCAAGAAGCGCTTTGGTGGCCGAGTGGCGCATCTTGTCGATTTCTTCGTTAATCGCGGCGTCTTTCTCGATAAAGGTGTCGGTCGAGGGCACGTAGGCTTCGGGCTGATAGTAGTCGTAGTAACTGACGAAATAGCGCACGGCATTGTCGGGAAAGAGTTCCTTGAACTCACTATACAGTTGCGCCGCCAGCGTTTTGTTGGGAGCCATCACGAGCGCGGGCCGATTCACCCGGGCAATGACCTGCGCCATCGTGAACGTCTTGCCCGATCCTGTGACCCCGAGGAGTGTCTGATGTTTTCGTCCTTGATCCAGACCTTGCGCAAGCTGGTCGATGGCATGCGGTTGATCTCCTTGCGGACGGAACTCGGAGACGAGAGAAAATGTGCCTTCGCGTGACATGGGGGCGCATCCTAGCAAGGATAGTGTCGTGGCGGAATGTGGATGTGGTCACCACCAGCGGCTTACAGTACCCTCTGGAGAATCTGGGCGAGCATCTGTCCGTAGGATACCGCCGCCGGATACCCCGGCGCTCGCGTCAGCCCCTGCTCTTCTTTGGAGCGTTCGAAGTTGAACACTCGTAATAACCACAACACTTCGTACAAGACAAAAATCGGCGACTCGATCATATCTCGCCCCGTCGGCCCATAGCCATCAACAAAAGCGCCGAACAGCGTGGGCTCATGCGCGAGTTCGCCCGTGGCATTCTTAGCCGTCCAGTATTTCATCTTCACAAAGTCGAGATGCGGCACATCAACCACCGCGTTGTCCCAATCAATCACGGCGGCGATCACGCCATCCCGCACAATGATGTTCCCCGGGGCGAAGTCGTTATGCACCAGACACGGAGCCGTCGCAATTAACGAAGGCACGACGAGCGCGCGTAGCGCATCAACAAGGGGGCGCGGCAGGGAAGCTTGCGCGGCGACTATTTCTTTGTCGAGCGCGGTACGATAGCGCTCATGCCACGACAGCGGCTGCACGCCCAGCGTCAGGAAATCAGCGTAGAACGCCGCGAATTGGACTTGATGAATACGCGCCAGCGTTTGGCCCGCCAGTACATACAAGCGCGCTTGTGGCCTCTCCCACAGGGGCACTCCCTCAACCCAGTCATAAATACAGTACGGATACGGCAGAGAGGCACGTGAGCAGTCGTAATACCGTACGACGGGGAATCCCGCGCTGTGCTCGGTCACAATGCCGCGCTGGGCCGCCGTGAGCCGCGCGAATGCCGCCGCCGCGTCGTGATCACGAGGGCCGGTAGCGGCATGCCTCATCAGCCACAGGACAAACGCCTCTTTGATGAGGTTGGGTTCGTAGCGATAGACCTGTTCGTGCGTGCGCACGCGCAAACCATAGCTTCGTCCATTCACGGCGACTTGGAGGATGGTGTTGATGTTCCCAGCGAACACCTGTTGGACGTGGGGCGCGGCTCCGGGAAAAAGTGGCGAGAACGCGCGGGCAATCTGGGATGTGGTGAGCATGGACTCCATACCGCTCCTCTAGCATCTTCGCGCCGCTTTCGGCTACAGTCGGGGGCGTCATCTCCCACTCACCACACCCTGGAGGATTTCATGGCCACGACGCACCCTTCTCGCTCGGCGGCGATTCGCGCGCGACTCCCTCACCCTATTATCGATTCGGATGGACACACGGCGGAATTCGAGCCAGCATTCTTCGACTATCTTACGAAGATCGCCGGCGGCAACGCGGTCGAGCGGCTGAAAACCGCGCCGGACGTCCCCTTCTCTTTCCTCTGGTATAAGCTCTCACCCCAAGAGCGGCGCCACCGCCGCATTCCGCGCCCACACTGGTGGGTGCATCCAACCAAGAACACCTTGGATCGCGCGACCAGTTCGCTGCCGAAGTTGCTGCGCGCACGGTTGGATGAAACCGGGCTCGACTTCACGATCATTTATCCCAGTATGGGCATGGCATTGCTGCACATGGGCGACGAAGAACTGCGCCGCGCCGCTTGTCGCGCGCTCAATACCTATCACGCCGACATCTTTCGCGAGTGCGCGGACCGCATGACGCCGGTCGCGGTGATTCCCATGCACACGCCACAAGAGGCCATTGCGGAACTGGAATACGCGGTCACGAAACTCGGTTTCAAGGCGATTCTCATGGCCGCGCAAGTGCGCCGCCCGATCCCAGCGCTGGCCTCGGCACCGCCGGAAGTGAATCGCTATGCCTTTTGGCTCGACACGTTTGGCATCGACAGTGCCCATGACTACGACCCGGTGTGGGCCAAGTGCGTGGAGTTGAAGGTGTCGCCGACGTTCCATTCGATTGGGGTGGGCTGGGGCAGCCGCACGTCGATCTCGAATTTCATGTACAACCACATTGGCCATTTCGCGGCCTCGGCGGAAGCGGCGTGCAAGTCACTCTTCTTTGGTGGCGTCACGCGGCGCTTTCCGCAACTGCGGTTCGCCTTTCTCGAAGGCGGCGTCGGCTGGGCGTGTACGCTCTTCGGCGATCTGGTGGGCCACTGGGAAAAACATAATGTGAAGTTCGTCGAGCATTTCAATCCGGCGAATCTGGATGAGCACCTGCTGCGCGACCTTTTTCAGCAATACGGTGGCGGTCCGCTGAATGCCGAGAAACTGACCAACACGGCGGATCGCTCCCAACTGATGTGGGGCAATCCCGACGAGGACCCAGCGGATCTCGATGAATGGGCTCCGTGCCAGATTGAACGCAAGGAGGACATTCGTGACCTGTTCGTGCGCTCGTTTTACTTCGGGTGTGAGGGGGATGATCGCGTCACGTCTTGGGCCTTCGATACGAAGAAGCTGCCTTTCGGCTCGCGCCTCAACGCGATCTATAGCTCGGACCTGGGACATTGGGATTTACCCGACATGCGGGATGCGGCGGCGGAAGCCTACGAGATGGTGGAAAAAGGGCTGCTGACGGAAGACAACTTCCGGGATTTCGTCTTCGTCAATGCCGTGAAGCACAAGACCGATGTGAATCCCGATTTCTTTCAGGGCACGGTGGTGGAGGGGGCGGTCAAGAAGCTGCTGGCGGAAAGCGCGCGGTGAGGGAGCAACATCACGCCCACCTCAAGTGCGAGGCAAGATGTGGAGTTTTTATGACAGTCACGGAGTTGCACGAGATATTACGCCATGGCGAGAATTCGGGGGTCGAATTCAAGCGCGACGATGTGCATCCCGACAGTCTCGCCAAGGAAATCGCCGCGCTCGCGAACCTCGAAGGTGGAAGGATTCTCTTGGGCGTAGAGGATGATGGCAGGGTCTCCGGACTGACTCGAACCGCGAAAGAAGCGGAAGCCTGGGTGATGAATGTCTGTCGAGACCACCTCCAGTCACCCCTTATTCCTTATTGGGAAACACTGGAGCCGGAAGGGAGTCCACAGATTGGGGTGATCTCGATTCCGGCTGATTGTCCAGACAAGCCGTATAAAGCGAAACGTGGATCGGCGTGGGTCTCCTTCATGCGCGTAGGCAGCACCTCACGTGAGGCCACGCGTGATGAGGAAGCACGGCTGTACCAGTCGTCAGGGCTGGTCCGGTACGACCTGCGACCAGTGCCGGGAACGACGCTCCAGCATCTCGACCGTGAGCGGTTGGAGAACTATTTTCACACCATTCTCCAACAGGACTGCCCACCTTTTGAGGATGATGACGCATGGACACGACTCCTCTTGAATGTCGATGTTCTCGTCGTGGATCGTGGGCGTGCGATCCCAACCGTCGGTGGGCTGTTACTCTTTGGCGCAAATCCGACTCGGCATCTTCCACAGTCCGGCATCACCGCCACCGCCTATCCGAGCCAAGACAAGGACTACACCACGGTTGATGAAGACCTTATTCGTGGGCCGTTAGTGTCGATGATATCCCGTCGTGGCCGCACCACGGAGCCGGGGGTGATCGACCGCGCGGTTGAGTTCGTGGCACGTAACATGGGCACGAGGGCATGGCTCGTCAAAGGACAGCGGCGACGGAAGAAAGACTACCCGATTGAGGCGGTCCGCGAAGCCATTGTGAACGCCGTGGCGCACCGCGATTATACGCTCGCCGTCACGGACATCGAGCTTTCACTGTATGACGACCGGCTGGAGGTGATTTCTCCGGGTCGGCTACCGAATTCGGTCACGGTCGAGAAGATGAAACAGGGCTATCGCGCGGCCCGGAACGAACTGCTCAAGGAAATCCTGCGGGACTATGGATATGTCGAGCACCGCGGCATGGGGGTGCGCAATCGCATCATCGCTGGCATGCGTGAGCATAACGGCACCGAGCCGGACCTCATCGAGGAAGAGAGTCGCTTTATCGTGCGGTTGTGGAAGGAGAAGCCTGAAAAATAGTGGGCGGTTGTCGAAGGGTGATAAGGAACTCGCTCACTTCATGCCCCCCGCACGTATGCCCCCGCGGGAGCAAGACCTCCACACACGTCCGGGTGCAGTATCTCCGCGAGAATCTCCGCGCTCTCGACAATGCGCGGGCCGGGGCGATTGAGATAGGCATTTCCGTCAATGATAAACACTTGATGCGTTTTCACGGCGGGCAGCGCATTCCACTGTGGGACGGCTCTGAGCGCGGACATTTCCCGCTGGGTTTGCGCGATCGGGAAGCCACACGGCATGAGAATGAGCACGTCAGGTTGATAGGCAACCAACGCGTCCCACGTCATCACCGGACTGTGTTCGCCCGCACCGGTGAGATCATACGCGCCCCCGGCGATTGTCAGCAATTCAGGCACCCAATTCCCCGCGGCGATCAGCGGCTCGGTCCACTCGATACAGGCCACTCGTGGTCGAGGCCGGTGACGGGTCTGTTGCTCGAGCTTCCACAATCGACGTTTGAGGCCGCGTACCACTTCTTCAGCGGCATCCTCTCGTCCCGTGGCTCTCGCCACCTGGCGGATGTCTTCCCAAATATCGCCCAAACGTTGCGGCTTCAGCGAGACCACCCGCACATCCGGTGTCAAGAAACACCGGACCGCGTCTTCCACTTCAGGGAGAGACACCGCGCACACGTCACATTGATCCTGCGTCACGATGAGATCGGGTTGCAGAGATCGCAGGATATCGGTCTTGATGCGATAGACACTGAGTCCTTCTTGGACAATCTGCCGCACGCGTGCGTCGATCTCTCCACCGAGCCCATGGGGATCGAGCTTTGGTTCAGTCAGCGTGGGGAGCCCAATCACCGCGGCTGGATAGTCGCACTCGTGGGAGACGCCCACCAGGTGCTCGCGCAACCCCAGTGCGCAGAGGATTTCGGTGCTACTCGGTAATAAGGACACAATGCGTTGGGGAACATTCGTCATACTGGAAACCCCTTACAGCAGGACCCGCGGTTTCTGGCTGTCGGATTCAATCTTGTCGCCGCAGGTTGAGGAGCAGACGGTACAGAGGTACTCAAATTTGTTCCCATGCGGGAGAATCAGCAGCAATTTTTTCCGTACGGGCATCGCTTGGCGGCAACGAGGACAAAAAAGTAACGAGGCTTCAAGTTGTTCAAAACTGGGCTTTGGTTGCTGGGGCACTGCTGTCGTCTCCTTTCTCGGAAGATGGCGTACGGCTTATGGCTCGCTGCGCTCTATGGTTTATGGCTCGCTACGCTCTATGGCGGGGAACTTCTTACCATGAGCCACACGCTACATGCCATACGCGGGCAAAGCCATTGCCTCGGCTAGTGCGAGCGGTTACAACGAGGGCCGACAATAACCACCGCAACGAGTCTCTCATGGAAACCCGGAAAATCTATATCGAAACGTACGGCTGTCAGATGAACCTGGCGGATACCGAACTGTTGATCGGCCTGCTGAAACCGCATGGCTATGAATCGACGCCGACCGCGGCGCACGCTGACGTGATCCTGCTCAATACCTGCGCGATTCGGGAGCATGCCGAAGAACGTGTCCTCAAACGACTGAAGGAACTCGTGCACCATAAAACCCGTCGCCCTGGTGTCCGTCTGGGGCTCACTGGGTGCATGGCGCAACATTATCGCGAACAGTTGCTCGCCAAAGCGCCGTTTCTTGATCTGGTGTTAGGACCGGATGCCTACCGGAATCTCCCCTCCCTCCTTGAGCAAGAAGATGCCGACGAGCCGCTGATCTCGGTGCGCTTGGATCGCGAGGAGACGTATGCCGACATCACCCCCGTGCACGGCGAGGGCATCCGGGCGTGGGTCACCGCCATGCGCGGGTGCGACAAGTTTTGCACCTTCTGCGTTGTGCCCTACGTGCGAGGCCGTGAGCGAAGTGTTCCGCTCACCGCGCTGCTTGAGCAAGTCCACGCGCTTGCCGCCCAGGGGTATCAAGAAGTCGTCTATCTCGGCCAGACCGTGAATGCCTATCGTGATGGGGATGCTGACTTTGCCGACCTGCTCCACAAAACAGCGGCCATTGACGGTATCCAACGTATTCGGTTCACCTCACCCCATCCGTCCGACATGAGCGACCGCGTGATCGAGACGATGGCCACGTGCGCCAAAGTGGCTCCCTATCTCCACTTGCCGTTACAGTCCGCCTCCAACGCGGTGCTGGCACGCATGGAGCGGGGCTACACAGTCGAACAGTACGCCACGCTGGTGGACCGTCTGCGCGCGGCCATCCCAGGACTCGCGCTCTCGACTGACATCATCGTTGGGTTTCCCGGTGAGGAAGAAGCAGACTTTCGCGCTACCTACGATTTCATGAAGATAATGCGCTACGATTTCGCGTTCATGTTCAAGTATTCCGCGCGTGAAGGCACCAAAGCCTATAAGTGGGAAGAAACCCTGTCGGACGAAGAAAAAGGACAGCGATTGCGGGAGGTCATTCAGCTCCAAGAGCGACTCTCCGGCGAGATCAATCACCAGACGATTGGACAAACCGTGGAGGTGTTAGTGGAGCGACCCGCGAAACGTCAAGCCGGATGGATGGCGGGCAAGGACGCGCAATTCAAGACGGTCGTTTTTCCTGGTGACGGCGTGCGGCTTGGGGACTTCGTTTCGGTGCGGATCGTCTCGGCCACGGCACATACGTTAATCGGCGAGCGCTAACTCCGCTGTTTTTTCTCCACGGACTTCTTCCCACGTTTTCTTTTCGCCTTTCTCAGCCTAAAGAACGGCATCGGAAGGGCGATCTCTCTTGATGTCCGCGGTTCGAGAACATCATCCATCGTATGGCAACACCTCCAATTGCACCCAACGACCTCGCAACGGAAGCACAGCCCACCTTCTCGTCTCGCACTCAATCCGCCAATCCACAACTGAGCACTGGCCCAGCTCCGGCTTCTCCCTTCGAAGCAGAACGGCTCGCAGCAGAACATCTTCATCTCTTGTACTCTCGCTCCGCCGTCGTCGCGCTGAGCACCCTTCCCATTGGGGTGCTCTTCTTAGTCGCCCTGCTGTGGACCCATGTTCCACAGCTTCGTCTCCTCGTGTGGGCGGCCAGTATGACAGTCCTCACATTCCTGCGGTGGCGGATTGTCCGCCGTTATCAACGAACCGCGCGGTTACCTGAAGAGGTGAGCTATTGGCGGACGTTGCTCTTTATCAGCGTCACGCTCACCGGGTGTGGATGGGGAAGCGCGGGATTTTTTCTCTTCCCCGCCACGTCTTTTCTCTATCAGACCTTGCTCGTCACGTTTCTCGGCGGGGTGTTACTCATCTCGGTGGCGAACCTCGCGGCGATTCGCTCCCTCTTTTTCGCTTTTTTGTTCTCCCTTATGACACCGACGGTGCTGCGGGTCTTTCTCAGTGAGGAGAACGGCGCGCATACTCTTGGTCTGTTCTACCTCATGTTTGGCGGATGCCTGGTGCTGATCGCCAATTATATGCACGTCGCCATCACGGAATCGCTGCGGCTACGGCTCGTCAATCTCGATCTGGTGCGCGGCTTATCGCTCGCCAAGGAACAGGCGGAACAAGTCAGTCGTCAGCTCTCGGCCTCGCACGCGGCGCTACGCCTCAGCGAAGAACGCTTTCGCTCGCTCATTGAGCACGCCTCGGATGTGACCACGATCCTCAACGCCGATGGCACGATTCGCTACACCAGCCCATCGGTCCAACGCGTCCTGGGGTGCGCTCCAGACACATTGACGGGACAAGCACTCCCTACCCTCCTCCATCCCGATGACGTCGAAAAGATGAACACCCTGCTCTCCTCGTTGCTGCAAGAGCCCGGAGGGACTCGTTCGTGCGAGTGTCGCTGGCGCGCGCACGATGGTTCCTGGCGCGTCGTGGAGAGTCTCGCGCAAAATTTGCTCGCTGACATCACTGTGAGCTGATGTCAGGACACTTTTCGTAAATCCAAGAAATCACTTGATTTTAAGGAGTTTTGCTGGGCCTGGTCTACATTCGCCTGCCGACCTTTTACAATAAGCCCGTGCTGGAAGTTGGCTGTTATCGTACGAACCTTTGATTATTCTG
>CAMBFS010000080.1 GCA_945865755.1 Klebsiella pneumoniae | reverse complement strand
GCCTCAAAGTCGGCATGCTTGCCCGTGGCTATGGCTTTGAGAAAGGCCGTGTACGCGGGTAGTTCGACCTCACCCCGCTCATTATGCGGCAAGCCTTTGGTGTAGCTGGCGAGCTTGGTCGGATAGGTTTCCTCGTCCCCATTAGTGGGAAACGCGGGCACGGAGGGCGTGCGGCGTGGCTTGGCTGCGGCAGCGGACGCCGGGGCGCTCATGACTCCGGCGGTGAGCGAAGCCGCCGTCACACTACCCAATGTCTCCAGGAACTGCCGCCGATTTAGGGGTCGTGCCATAGCGGGCCTTCGTTACCTCCGGAACAGAATCGTGACCCCACTCGAACCGGAGAAGGGATTCTTGGTCACCACAATATCGAGGCCGCCATCACGGTCGAAATCCGCCAAGCTCAGTGATTGCGACGCGAATCCGCCATCAAAGCGCTCTTCCTCCGCAAATGTCCCGTCTCCTCGTCCTCGCAAGACCGACACATCCCGAGACGATTGATTCATCACCACGATATCCAAATGCCCATCGACATCAACATCACCGCTGGCCACGGCCGTGGGGCCATCCCCCACGGATACCCTCACCGGCGCCCCAAACTGTCCGCCACCGATACCAAGGAACACCGCAAGTTCATCGGTATCTGGCCCATCGCCGTCTGGCTGCGTCACAATCACGTCCGCCCTGCTATCGCCATTCACATCTCCCACCATGATGCCTCGCACTTCCTTCTCCAACGTGATCCTCGTCGACTCCACAAATGTGCCATCCCCGACTCCCCGCAACACCAGAAGTTGCCTCAGCGATGGATCGGGGAAGACCATATCCTTCACCCCGTCTCCCGTGAGGTCGGCCACTTCCAGAAATATCCCCGGAGTATACCTTCCAGGAAAAGGAGAAAGCCGGGCGGGTTGAAAGGTGCCATCCCCGATCCCGAGAAACACCGCTGCCCGGGGCACGGACATGCCGTTGAGGAACACCATGGCGAGGACGCTGATATCAAGCTTCCCATCGTTGTTGACGTCCGTCGTGTCTACGGCCATCACGAGGAATCCCCCAGACGTGGCCAAGAAGCGGCTCGGTTGAAACGTCCCATCCCCGTTCCCTCGCAACACGGCCACCGGCGAGACGTTTGGAGTAAGGGCTACCAGATCAATTACCCCGTCGCCATTGAGGTCCCCTGCCGCAACCGTGATCACGGGGGCCCCGACGGTCACCGTCTGCGTCGGCCCAAACGTCCGCCCACCCGTACCTAGCCGGGTCAGTAGCGTCCCCGTTTCCGTCGTCATCACCAGGTCTGGCTGCACATCCGAGTTCAGCTCCGTCGTCAGGACTGTCGTCGGCACACTGGGAGCAGGCAAGGAGAGTCCGGCCACGAGCGACCCGTCGCCAACCCCTAACAGAACGGAAACCGCTCGTGAAGTAGCGGTGCCAGTCGCCACATCAAGAAGGCTGTCCAGATTCCAATCGCCCACCACAATTGAGACGGGATCACCACCCACGGCAAACCGCTGCTGCGCGGCGAAGGTGCCATCGCCCAGGCCAAGCCAGACCGACACGTCAGACTGGGTGGTCGTGAGGACATCCTCAATGCGGTCACCGTCCACATCGGCCACCGTCACCGCCGTCGGCACCTCGCCGACCGCCACTCGCGGCTGCGCCACGAAGGTCCCATCGCCTCGGCCGAGGAGGAGCGACACGTCGGCGGAGGTAGCGTTAGCCACCACCACATCTGGTTTGCGATCCCCGTTCAGATCCCCGACAGCGAGGGCCACCGGGTCAGTTCCGACGGCTACCCGCAGCTGTTCCTGAAAGGTCCCATCCCCGTTGCCGAGGAAGAGCCACACACTGTCAAAAATTGTGTCCGTGACGAGGATATCCATAAGCCCATCGAGATCGACATCTGCTACGGCCACGGCGGACAGCGCGGCCCCAAAAACAGTCATGTGCTGCTGGGCTTGGAAGGTCCCATCGCCATTCCCTCGCAAGATCGAGATGTTGTTGGAGGCACCTTGATTGATCGCGATCAGATCTTGATGCCCATCCAGATCAAGATCCTCCGCCTTCACCATCGCGGGATTTGCCCCCACCGCGAACCGACGGACCGGCTGAAACGTCCCATCCCCGTTCCCTAACATCACTGCTAGATCAGTGCTCTGGTAATTGGCGGTCACCACATCTAGGGCCCCATCGTGGTTGAGGTCGACGGCCACCACATGTGTGGAAGGACCTTCGGTCGCCACGCGCTGTGGGGGCTGGAAGGTCGCATCTCCGTTGCCCAAGAAGAGCGATACCTCCGGCGCATTCCCATTCGCCGCCACCAAGTCCGGTGCGCCATCTCCGTTGAAGTCCGCCGCCGCCACTCCCCAGACTCCACCATCAACCAACAATTTCTGTCCCGGATACAACGGCCCTCGTCCGCCCAATGTCAGCGCCATCTCTGGTAGCACGGTGGTGCCACCACGGACCGGGCTGACTCCGAGTGAGACGCCCACCAGCCGGTCTTCCCCGATAACCATACTGACTACACACTGCACTGGGCCGCTAATTGTCGATAACCCCGTCACCACAAAACTGCCATCCGCCGCCGTCATGCTCGATTGGTCGCCACAGCGCACCGTTACCCCGGCTACGGGATTGCCCTCACGATCCGCGACCCGTCCGTTTGCGCTCGTCAAGGGATCGGGAATCACACTGATCTGCACATTCGCGGCGATGCCAGTCTGTCCCAGTCCATCCACCGCCACTGCCCCTAACGTGAGACTTGATGAACCGACGGGCACCGGAATCACAAACCGATACGGGACAAGCGTGTCGATGAATACCACGACACCATCCACCAGAAAACGCACTGATACGATGCCACGGTCGTCCGTCGCGGCTACCGTGACCAGAAGCGAGTCTCCGGCAACCATCGTCGCCCCTCCGGTTGGAGTCGTAATCGCCACCGTAGGTAGTGGATCTGGCTCCACTGCTACCGTTACGTCAGAAGCGACACTCCTGTTGCCCCCTGGATCAACCGCACGGGCACTAAGGGTAAAAGCGGCAATCTGAAACGGGATGTCGATGGTGAACAGACGGGTGCCAGTGGCCACGACTTGCCCATTCACCAGCAGTTCGACTGCCGGGACGGCAACATCATCAATCGCATCGATCAGGACGGTCAAAAGTTCCCCTTCCCTCACGACAGCCCCTGCCGGGGGCTCGGTAATGCGCACCTTTGGCGCAACCCCCGCCGTATCGGCGGGAAAGTCGAGGTATTGTCCGATAAAGAGACGGCTATTGCCTGTCGTCCCATTCTCTTCACGGCTAGTCGACGCCGTCAGATACACTCGACGGTCATCCTGCGCGATGCCAATCCCGTCATATCCGCTCTCCAAGTTTGAGAAGTCTATGAGCGCCCGGAATTGAGGAGCACTGGCATCACTGACATCCACAAGCGCCGCCGTCGTGCCAAAAGCGTCCGCCGCCCCCACAAACTGTCCAACTTGCTCCACGTCGCGCCCGGCAAAGCCCACGTTGCTGGGCAGACTACTCAGGAGTCGAGGCCGAGAGGGAACCGCCACATCCACCACATGAAACCCCCGCGAGGGGCCGGCCGCGATATACGCAAAAGTTCCTTGCAGACTGACATCCCGGGCTTGCCCACCGCCCAATTCGAGTCGCCCGACTACCTGCGGCGTCGCGGGATCGAGAATATCGATCACTTCCACTGTCGCCGTGGAGTTCGCACTATTCTCCTTCGTCACCACCAAGAGACTCCCGGCGACCGCGACCCCAGTCGCCGCGCCCGGCGTGAGCACATGGCCCGCCAGCCGGGGCAGGCTCGGCACACTCACATCAATGACCTGCACCCCTCCCTCTCCATCGGCGATGTACGCCCAACCATTCAGCAACGTCACATCCTGGGCAGTCCCCGGCGTATCTACGGCTCCGACCAGCACGGGGACACTGGGCACTGTCACGTCAATAATTTGCAGCCCCTGGCTGCCGGCGGCAATATAGACGAGGTTCCCACGCACCCGCACGTCGTTGGCATTGCCGGGCGTATCCAGCGTTCCGACGATCACCGGCGTGCTCGGGTTGCTCGCATCCACCACCTGCAACCCCGCCGCTCCGGCGGCCACGTAGGCGTACTCGTCCCGCACATCCACGTTGTTGGCATAACCGGGAATCGCAACCATCCCCAACGCCGTGGGGGCGAAGGTCCGCACGGTAATCGTCGCGGTCGCGGTGAACCCGCTGTTGGTCGCGGTAATCGCGCAGGTTCCGTCAGTCCCAGCGGCGATTCGTCCGCTCTCCGTGTCCAGGGTGCAGATCACGGGATCACTCGTGGTGTACGTCGTGCCTCGTGCCGTGGCCGTCAGGCTCATCGTGGTGCCGTCACGCAACCGTCCGCTCACCGTCAACTGTTGAGCCGCCTCGCCGAGAATCGTGTTCAGAATCATCACCCCGCTGGCGGGCGTCACTTCTAGCCCGGTGAGCGCTTGGGCAAGATTGATGCTCGCTGGATCAAGCGGATCACTGCCCGTCTGAATCTCCAACCCATCCCGCACTCCATCGCCGTCGGTATCCGCGACTTGGGGGTTGGTATTGTAATCGACCAGTTCCTGTTTGTTGGTGAGGCTGTCACCATCGGGGTCTTGAGTCGCATCCGCGGGATCATTGGGATTGAGGCCGTTAGCGACTTCCACGTCATCGGGGATGCCATCGCCGTCGGTGTCGCCGCTGGTCGAGGCGACTTGCAGCCGCAGCAGGCCCAAGGCCCCGTCATGGAGCGCGGAGAGAATCACCATGCCACTCGCCACCGCCGTCACGAGCCCATCGGGACTCACCGTGGCGACCGCACGGTTGCTAATGGTGTAGTTGGTGCCGCTACTTCCCGTAGTAACATCCCGGGTACTGCCATCCGGGAACCGCGCCGTGACCGTGAGTTGGGTTGTCGCTCCCACGGCGGGGAGCGTCGTCAGCGGCGTGGTGAGGGTCAGCGACGCGGGAATCGGATCGACGACGGTCAGGGGGATGTGCGACTCGAAGCCAGTAAGTTGATTACGTTGAATCGTCAAGAAGCCCGATTGGCCACTACGAGTAACGCCATCTTCCGTGCATGTCGCTCGTGCTCGCACGCGCCCGAAGTTGGCCGGGACATTATCAATCCGCCACGAGCCGTCGGCTTTCACCCGCGCCGTGCGGTTCAGGATGCTGATCGTGCAGTGTTCGTCGAGTTGGGCGTGGGCGGGGGCAGAAATCAGCAGGAAGAGCAGTACCAGGAATCTCCTGCTTATCATCAGTCTCCTTCGCCCATCCCACACCTGTTGTTCGTAACTTTTCATCTCGACTTCCTTGCGGACGCCTCTCCCTACCCCGTCTTCTCTTCCTGACGCAACCGCATTAGTACCGAATAAGAATTAGCTTCTCGTGTGGCGCGATCGCTTGGAGGCGCAATAGAATGTCTTGAATCTGATCCCGATACAGAGCATCAACACTTTCATCCTGCCAGAGTTCTCTTAAGACTCGGCTTGCCTCTGGGTGAGGCATATCCTCCAAGCGCCAGATCAGCCAGGTCACTATATCGCGATCATTTCTTTTGTCCGGTTTCTTATTGTACTGCTCGAAGTAATTGCGGATAAACTGGACTTGCTCTTCAGGAGTCGCCGCTTTCGCATGCTGCTGAATGGCAATCTGATCTATCCCCGCTCGTAAGTGGCTGATCAGTTTCTGCCCAAAACCTCCTGTATCCCGCATATCCATCCGGCCTAGCCGGTTCTGCAAGAGCTCGGTGGCCACCTCGTCCCCTATCTCCACCACATACTCAATGGCGTCAAACACGGTGCGGTTCTTTTCTAGCGCGGCCTTGAGAAACGCCCGTCGCTGCTCGACATCCGTCAGCCTCTTCACCTCGATATGCCACAGCACGCGCGCTACCGCTCTCTCCGTGAAGCCCTCTTGTTGATCTTCCTTGGTCCGGGGCTCCGCCCGCACAGCCTCCAAGTGAGGAACGACCATATGCTCTAGCACCTCCGGTGGGACCGCGACCTGTCTCACGATCGCCAGCAACTCCCGGTCGATCATCACGGCTCTCAGGCGAGGATTGTCATGCTTGAGCGCAGTCAACATGTCCGCCAGCATCCGCTCCGAGTAGGGTTTGGTGATCCGCCCTCGTGAGCGCTCGAAGCCGATCTGTTCCCCTAGCCGATCCCGGTGCTTTTTTTCCTCTGGGGGGAGGTCGCAGCACACCAGAGCGCTCACCCCCCGCACTCCGACCATGAAGCTCAGCAGGAAGGCTCCCGTGAAGAGCAGGGTGCAGGGTTGATATAGCCTTGGTCTTCTCATGTTCTCTCTCTTTCCGCGCTGCCTATGGACAGCAGGTATCGTGGGCAAAGCCGAAAGCCTGGGCATCGTCCTCTTGCCTATCGAAGCCCCCAGTATCTCTAATGCCATCGTTCCGCGAAAGGCTGTTGGCCTCAGTGATCGACTTAGAGGACGCATCAGAAAACTCCACCTCCTCAAGATACCAGTCTCCATCGTCATCATTGGGGGCAGTGTTGGTATTTCCGTCATCATCCGTTGCCGGGGTTCCGTCTTTGTTGGCGTCAGCTTGTTTCTCCTGCACGTACTGCCAGACATGCCGTGCTTCATGGATGACGGTACCAGACAGCAGCGAGCCCTGGTTGGTACGATGGCGATTAGGACCCGTTTCAGGCCCAGGACAAACAAGAGAAATATTGATGACCGTCGGGTTAACAAAAGGCTTTACATGACCACACTGTGACGTACCATCAGCGTTAATAGTCACAGGTTGTTGAACCACACCGGTCACCAACCCGGTGACAACACCAACCTGTCCACCAACACCGCGCGCTTTTGCCAGGATGGGGAAAACCTGCGCCTCAAGCCAATCAGTCCAGCCGTTGGAGTTTTCATCAACCCACTGCAGGACTTGAAGTGGGTTAGTCCCATGTGGCGTGGTCCGGTCTGCCTCTGCCTTGATACGAGCAGGATCAGGAACACCGTGCCCATTCGATATAGCGGTTTGCGTATGAATGCGTTCTCGGAACTCCGCCCTCTTTGCTGCTTTTCTCGACAGTTGTTGGCAGGCGAGACGCCTACTCTCCCAGGAGAGATCGTATTCAATTGAGAACCGCTATAATGACTGCACAGTAATCTCGGCTTTGCCAAGCACCGATGTCACTGTCTTGGGAAGCTGCGGGTCCCCTGGCCCGCTAGTCGCGCTGTAATAGGTCGTTCCAGCCTCCTCCGTAAACGTGATGTCGCCCACGAAGTCCGTCATGATTTCACCTGCTCTGGGATGCTCTTCTGGGTAGACCACCGTCGCCTTCAGCATCGTATCCTCCGAGTAGCTGTTTGTGGCGTTGATGACGGTTTTCACTTTCTCCAGCTTGATGGCGGGTTCCACCACCGTCACAGTCAGCTCCGCCGTATCCTCGTTCTCCTCGTCACACACATACTTCACTCGCACTGTCGTCTCGCCGACGGCTTTTCCTTCCAGCTTTACCCGGCTCAACTCCGCCTCTCCATCCGCCCGCGTCTCATTCACTGGCGGCAGGGTTACCGCCACAATCGCCTCGTCTTCATTCGTCCACTCAAACGGCAGCGGTTCGTTGCTGCCCTCCTCCGGCTGCTTGCCGGGAGCTGGCTTGCCTATGGCCACTACCTCCACGGCTTTCTCGCCCACCGCCAGCACGATTTCTCCGTCCCTCCCATTCACTTGTACGCGGTCGCTCTCCTCCAATGCTACCGTCGTCCCTTCTGCGCCGCCTGGCGTGGAGGGATCCCCCCCACAATGCCACCCGCCCTTGATGACCCCCACGCCGGGATCGGATTGCACCACCAACCCATCCTCACTCACCGTCGCCGGGCCGATGCTCACGAACATGCCCATGTCGTGGTCAAACGAATACATCTCAGTCTTCTTCCCCGGCGCCATGCCATCGACATTGGGCATCGTCAACGCGGCGGGCGGATTGAAGTGCGTCCCCGCAGGTTGAATGGTGATGATGAACCGTGGCTGTTGACCGAAGTTGGGCACCATCGGCACTTTGTCCGCGTGCACCAACGTCACACTCACCGTGCCGCGTCTGCCCCCTTCGGGAAACGTCGCCGAGCCGGGTACGACCGTGAGGGAGAAGCCCGGCAGCTCCTCCAGCGTCAGCGTCCCGCCATGCGTTTCATCCACCAAGATACCTCGCGGTGTGTCAATCGGTAGCAGGTAAATCGGCATGCCCACCGTATTGTCGCGCCCGGCAACCGTGACCAGCTCGAACTCCAACTTCGGCCACGGCATCCCGTTACGCGGCGGCACCGTATTGCCATCGACAATCAGCAATACATGTCCCACCGGCGCGGGTTGCAACACGAACTGCCCCTGGGCATCGGACTGCGTCGTCAGCCCCGTGTCTTCGATGTGCAGTGTCACCCCGGCAATCGGATTGTTGCTGTTGTCCAATACCACTCCACTGATCCGCGTCTGCGCTGGGTCGCCGGCCAATCGCCCCGAGGCCACGAACGTCGCCCGGCTGCCGGTATTGCCCGCGAACGTAGCTTTCACCACGTTGTTCTCGATCCCTTCCTCCGGCCCCAAGGCCAACACCGCCACCGCTCGCCCATCACTGTCGGTCGGCACGGTCAGCGTCGCTTGTCCGCTAAAGTCTCCGCTTCCTTCTTTCACCGTAAACGTCACCGGCACGCCGCCTAACCGGTTGCTGCCCGCGTCCACCACCGTGGCCACGAACGGACGGGGCAACGGCTGGCCAATCACTCCTTCTTGATTGTTGCCCGCATCCACCACAATCAACCCCGGCGGCCCCGGCGTTGCCGTCGCACTCAACCGCGTTTCCCCAACAAAGCCCGTGGCTGTCACTTCGACTTGATTGTTGCCCGCTCCGGCCCAGGTGCCCAACGTGAAACGGACCGCCGCTTGCCCAGTGGCATCGGTCATAACCGTGAGCAAGCGCCCACTGCCATTCGTCGTGCTCAAACTGCCATCGTTGCGCAACACGCGGAATTGCACGGGCTTGCCACTGGCGGGGACTCCATTCTCGGTCAGCGCGACCACGAACGGCTCCGGCAAGAGAGCACCAACCTGGGCGGTCTGATTATTCCCGGACACGACCGTGATCGTGGCGAGCGCGGTGGTATTGAGCGTGACAGTGATCTGTTCGGTGTCCACATTGCCCGCGCGGTCGATGCCCGTGCAAATCAGGGGATTCGCTCCCGACGTGAGCGGCACCGAGGTCGCCACGAACGCGCGATTGGCGATCTGGGCCCGCACGCCGTTACACTCCACCCGCGCTTCTTCCACATTCACCGTCCCCGCCACCACGTCGTTAATCATCCCCGTGACCGTCAGCGGCGTACTCGTCACCACCGCCCCCTGGCTCGGCGTCTGAATCGTCACCCGGGGCGGCATGGTGTCCAATGTCACCGTCGTACTGGTCGTGCCGACTTGTCCCGTGGCATCCCGCGCGACACAGGTAATGATCGTGTTCCCTTCGTCCAACGGCACGGTCGCGCCAAAGCCCCCGTTATTGAGGCCGGCGGGCACGTCATTACACGCCACCGCGACCGCTTCAGCCGAAACAGTCCCCGTCACGGCCACGGGCGTGCGATTAAAGGCGGACAATGGCGACGGCGCGGTAATTGTCACCGCCGGCCCAGGTTGAAAGATCACGACTCGTTGCACTTGTGCGCTACGACCCGCGCGGTCTTGCACTTGGGCGACAAGAGTATTGCGCCCCGGCTCCACGGGCACCACACAGCGAAAACCACCACCACTGACCGTGCCTGGTGCGCCATTACAGGTCACTGCCGCTACCCCTGACACGGCATCACTCACGTTGCCCGTGACCACCACCATGGCCGTGCGCACCAGCGCGTTCGCTCCCGGAGTCGTCAGAGTAATCAGCGGATTCGTAAGATCGAGATTCACGGTCGCTGTCGTAGTGACGGTATTGCCCGCCACATCGGCCGCTTCCCCTGCCACGGTCTGGTTCGCTCCCTCGGTCGTGACCGTTGTCTGCGGCGTACTACTTGCCACGCCGGACAACGCATCACTCGCCACGAAGCTCACAGAGATCGGGCTGCTCTTATGCCAGCCCGCGGCATTGGCCGTCGGCGTCAACACCGCTTGCAGACTCGGCGGTGTCCGATCGAGATTGAGCGTCACCGTGGTCGTGGCCGTATTCCCGGCCTTATCCACTGCCGTACCGCTGATAGCTTGATTGGCCCCGTCCGTATTCACCACCACCGCGGCGGGACACGTCGCGATCCCACTGATCGCATCAATACAGGTAAACGCGACGGTGACCGGACTGTTGTGCCACCCGTCGGCATTAGCTTGGGGAGTGACCGTCGCGGTGATCGTCGGCGGGGTATTGTCGAGCCCAATGATCTGCAAGAGGAACCCCGCCTGTGGCCCGCCTCCGGTCACCTGCACCGCCAAGTTATTGGTCGCCGTCAGCGTGACGGGTTTCTCGATCACTTGCACGTTGCCGTTGAAATCACTCTCTCGAACGATGGGAACGCCATTGAGCGTCACCGTCGCGCTCGTCACCAGGGGGAACTGGTTATTGAGGCCACCGTTGGTGATGCGCAGGGTGTAGGTCGTGGCGGGAGTCTGGACCGTAAACGGGTCCGTAATCGTGACCGGCGTGCCTTGCCCGCGCTGATACACCTTGGGACCGAACGCGGAGAACGTGCCCGCCTCGCTCATCCCCGGCAGCAGGAACAACAGGAGAAGAAGAAACGGGGAAACGGGGAAACGGGGAAACGACGCGGGTTCGCTGAACGAAATTCAACCCCAGGTGTGGTGGTCGTCATCGGTTCAGTTCCACGCTGTGGTGGTGATGTCGTGCCCAGGTGTTCACTCCGGCTCTCCTTGTGGCGGTCGCAGCCCTGGAAAAGTCACAGGGCACGACCTGATGCAGTGATACTCTGAACGGGACGGATGTCAAGCGAAAAAAAACGGGAAGCGGTAAGCTCGCGGCTTGCCGTCGTCAGCCAGACACGAAAACGCGGAGCACTGTGCTCAATTGCTGACCCGCGGGGGAGCCGCATGGGGGCAGCCCGCTGTGGGGCTCCCCGCACCCGAACCGTTCCGAGGTAGGGGGTTGAGCGAAAGACGAACCTGTTCGTCCTTTCCGCGCAGGCGGGAATCCCGAAAGCTCGCACGGTACGGGACCACACGTACCTCACAATGGCGGCAAATATGCCACCCACTGTAAAGCCGACTCACGGGAAAGAGGGCATGGCAATTTCTCAGTCAGTAACGCATGAGCAGCATTTTTCACTTGTCCCTCCGTACACACTTGCGCTATAGTCCCGACTCCTGAAATACACGTCACCTAAAGGAGGGGATAAAATGGTGAACAAGACCGATCTCGACAAAGGGCTGAAGATGCGCAAGAAGCTCAGCGGCAAACGGTTTAGCAAGCAAGCGACGGCGCTGGCGGAACTGGCCCCTGATCTCGAAGATATGCTCAACGAAGTGGTGTTTGGTCGGGTATGGACACGACCGGGACTCGAACTGCGGATGCGCAGCGCGATCACGATTGCCTCACTCATGGCGATGCAACGTCTACCGCAACTCAAAGCTCATATTGCTAATGGACTCAACGCCGGGCTTACGCAAAAAAAAATCGTTGAAATTCTCACCCATGTCGCGTTCTACGCTGGTGTCCCCACCGCGGTGAATGCCTTCCAACTGGCGAAAGAAGTCTTCGAAGAGAGTTGAGAGTTGAGAGTTGAGAGTTGAGAGTTGAGAGTTGAGAGTTGAGAGTTGAGAGTTGAGAGTTGAGAGTTGACGAAACAAAAAGGGAAGGCGTAGAGATTCCCTTTTTTTCACTCTTCACTCTCTTGCCAAGCGAGAGAACCATGCCGATACGCTACAAAATCGTTGGGCTCCTCTTCCTGAGCACCATCATCAATTATGCCGATCGGGTAAACATCTCCGTGGCCGGGGCGGACATCATGCGGGAAACCGGCTGGGATAAGACCCAGTTCGGCATGGTGCTCTCCGCTTTTCTGCTGGGCTACGCATTGTTTCAGTTCCCCGGTGGACTGATCGCCGACCGCTGGAGCGCGCGCAAAGTGCTGGCCCTCTCGTGTCTCGGCTTCTCACTGTTCACCGCCCTGACACCCATCGGAGGAACGGGATTCGCGGTCATGTTAGTGCTGCGCTTCATGGTCGGCGCGTGCGAGTCCATTAGCCTCCCAGCCCTCGCCTCGTTCAACTCCCACTGGATACCGCGGCACGAATATGCGCGCGCGCAGACAGTCAGTATCTCCGGCACCTCCATCGGGCAAATGCTCGCCTATCCGACCACCACCTGGATCATCGAACTGTTTTCCTGGCCGGTGGTGTTTTACTTCAATGCCGCCATCGGCTTCCTGTGGATGGCAGCATGGTTGTGGTACACGACGGACACGCCCCGCGAACACCCGCGAATAACGCCCGAAGAACTCGAACATATTGAAAAGCATCTGATCCCCCGCGCCGCGCATGCGCACCCATCGTTTTGGGCCATCCTGGCGACCCCGTCGGTACTCGCCCTGTGCGTCACCTACATGTTGTATGCCTTCATTGCCTGGATTTTTATCCTGTGGTTCCCCACCTATTTGGTGGAAGTGCGCGGCTTTTCCCGTCTCGTCATGGGCGGCGTGGGCATGCTGCCCACCTTTGGCGGCTTTGTCGGCATGATTGTCGGAGGAGCGATCTCGGATTGGCTTTTACACAATGGCTATGGCGCACGCATGGCGCGGGCGCGGTTTCCTGGGTTATGCGTGGGATTGGCCATGCCAATCCTACTCGCGGCGGTGCTTGTCTCGTCCACCGTGTTGTCGGTCGCCCTGTTCGTGCTCTTTTATTTTACGTTTTCCATGGCGGTCTCTGGCTATTGGACCATGCCGCTGGAACTCGCGCCACGCGCGGTCGGTGCCGTCGGCGGCGTGATGAACACCACCGGCAATTTCGCCGGATTTTTTGGCCCAATGATCGCTGGATACATGATCACCACGACCGGCAGTTGGATTTCCCTCTTTTACCTGGCGGCGGCGCTTGGCATCGTCAGTAGCGCGATTTTCATGTTTCTCGTCCGCACTGAACCGATCGTGATCGCCGGAATCGAGGCTGAGGCTAGAGAGAAATCCGAGGCCCCTATTGGTCTCGGACACTAAAAGACCGGAGGAACAAGAACGCATGGCTGAGGCCCCCACATCCACGCCGACCGCGGTTCGCTTAAGCTGGCTTGATGGCATGAAGGGCATTTCCATCCTGTGGATCGCCTTTTTCCATTTTTATACGGCCTATACCAACAATCACTATCCCAATCCGCTGGGTCCCAATTACTTTTCGTTGTTCATTGCCCAGTGCGCCCCGTCCTCCGCTCTCGGCACCCTGGGATGCGCCGCGCGAGGGGTCTATACGGCGGTCGCCTCGGTCGGGTTTCATGCCGTCGCCGTGTTTCTGATCTTGAGTGGCTTCGGGTTAGCCTACTCGCTCGCCAAAACCGGGAATCCCGAAGACGGGTGGTTCGGCTGGTATCGCGGACGCATATTACGGCTGTATCCGATGTACTGGGTCGCCCATCTCGTCTATCTCGTGTCACCGTTCGTGGTGCGCTACGAGGCGGTCGATTACCGCTTTTTCCTGAGCTTTCTTGGTGACCGTATCTATCCGGTCGATTCGATCTTCTATTACGTCAACCCCGCGTGGTGGTACTTTGGGTTGCTGCTGCAACTCTATCTCGTCTTTCCGTTGCTATTCCGGTTGCTGCAAAAACTCGGACCTGTGGGATTCTTGATGCTGTGTGGTGTGATCACATTTGGCAGTCGGTATCTGTTGCTGTTAGTACTCAGTACACATGGCTACTACGTGCAGGGCGCGTTTTTTGGGTCACGCTTGTGGGAGTTCGCCATTGGCATGGTCCTTGGGCTGTTGTACCGTCGCTTCCCTCGTGAGGTGGAACATCGTCTTTTTTCCTTCCCGACGATTATGAGCGGCGTAGTGCTGTATGTCTTAGGGCTCTACAGCTATGCCACCACGCACACCTACATCGCTAACGATGCCCTGATTGGCACCGGGTTGTTCATCCTGCTCGCGCATATTGCCCGCTGGTGCGAGCTGCTCCCGCGCCTCGGCGCGCTGCTCGCGTATGTGGGTGCCTTCTCGTATGGCCTCTATCTGCTGCATCAGCCCTACGTGCTCTATTTCGCGGAACGACTGCGCGACATGAACGAAGTGCTGGTCTCGGTGCTTGGCTGCCTCATTATTGGCGTGCTGACCTGCCTGACGATTCCGCTCGAACGGTATGTGAATCAGCTCACCAGTCGGGTGCTGGAGCGGAAGAAAGCGACTGCTCAGCAGTCAGTAGTCAGTAGTCAGTAGTCAGTAGAAAAACTTTGGACCTTGGACTTTGGACCTTGGACTTTGGACTTTGCTTGAAAACGTGGCATCTGAACCAAGACCGATTCCTGCGTGTGCTCGGCGACATGATGGCCGTGAGCGAGCGGCTGCAGAACTTCCCGGCCAAAGATAAACCACACCCCCAAGAAGACTTGGCGGGGGATGTGGTCCTACGGGAACTTGATCCGTTTATTCGGAATGGTGTGTTGCGTGTCGAACGGGTGAGTTACGCCAAAGGGCGCGGGAATCTCATTCTCACCTACCCCGGCGCGACTTCACGAACCGTCGCTTTCGTCGGGGCGCATCTTGATGTGGTCCCAGCCGATCCCGCGGAGTGGCAACGCCCACCGTTTGGTTTACAGATCGAAGGCGACCGTCTCTATGGACGTGGCGTCACTGACTGTTTAGGCCATGTTGCCGTACTCACGGATCTCTTTGCCCAATTGGCCGAACATCGTCCACGACTCAATCACTCCGTTGTCGCCGTCATTATCGCCAATGAAGAGCTGTCCAGCGTCAGCGGGATCGGCATTGGGAAATTGGTGAAAGACGGGAAGCTTGCTCACCTCAAGAATGGGCCACTGTATTGGATCGATAGTGCCGACTTCGGGCCGACGATTGGTACCGGAGGCATGGCGACGTGGCGATTGGTCGTGGAAGGAAAAATCGCCCATTCTGGCTTTCCCCATCAAGGCATCAACGCGGCGGAGTTGGCGTTCGCGGCCACGCAAGCGCTGCAAGCGTGGTTCTATCGCACTTATCCACCGCACCCCAATGAGCAGGAGTATGGGTTCCTCGTCCCGTCTTCGCTGAAGCCTACACGGATGCATGTCGAGAATGACACGCTCTCGAAGATTCCCGCCAAGGCCGTGATTGAGGGGGATATTCGCCTGACGCCGTGGTACGCGGCACAAGAAGTGAGAGACGGGGCATTCGCTTTCATCAATACGTTGGACCTTGCCACGCTCCCTGTCTTTGGCCCCAGCCGCTATCAGCTTGGTGACAGCATCGGCACGGTGAAACTCGAAGCCATGGGCACACCAGGTGGCGGTGTTGCGTGCGACCGGACTTCGCCTGGCTACCTGGCGCTGGCGGAAGCCATCGCCGCCGTGCGTGGCGAGGCACGGACTTTTTCGCTGACTGGTACGTTGCCCTACGTGCGACTGCTCCAGAGCAGTGGCTTCGACCTGCAAATCACCGGGTTTGGCCGTATGGACACGTACCATGCCCCCAATGAGTTCGCCGAACTGTCTCACATGCACGATGGGTTTCGGATTTTATGCCGTGTGGTGGAGAAGTTTGGGTAGGAAAAAGTCCTTAGATACTCAGAAGGAGATATAAATTTCACTAAATTACCTATTTTCACTTTACGATGAAATATGGTAATAATGTGAAAATGAGTGCACCGAATCTCCCTCCTGTCGAGTCTTTCGACTATCTCAGTCAAGAAGACCGGCTGCAAGCTAGAGAGCTTGCTCGCCATATTGCTCGGGAAAATTGGGTTCTTTTTGTCGGCAGCGGCGTCTCCTTTAAGAGCGGATTACCGTCATGGGCGGACCTCGCTACGAAGATGAGATGTCGGTTAGGAGTCATAAAACAATAAACTACCACATTTGGGTGGCCGGACGAGGCCAGACCTCATAGTTCCAGTCGCTATGAAACCTGTTCCGACGGATGCGCAGGGTAACAGACTCTCGATCACGGACCTTACGTCTTTTGGGGTAATTTTTC
>CAMBFS010000079.1 GCA_945865755.1 Klebsiella pneumoniae | reverse complement strand
TCCAGTTGGGCGATTTCTTGGTCGATGGCGTTGATTTCAGCCTGTAAGTCTTCTCTGTTCAAAGTCCATAAAGTGTGCGTGTTTAGCGGCTATTTGTCAAGATATTTTGGCGATTTTTCGGGTTGCCTTGGAATTTAAAGTAGATACGTTTTTCTTTGCTTTCCGCGAGGCCATCGCCGCGACCACCGGGGGGGGGACACCGGCTCAAATCGACACCTATTGTTGGAAGATCGCGGAGGAACTCCGGCAGGCATTCCAAGACGGGACAATACCGGAGCGCCATGTCTGGCTGAGCTTGGTGCAACCAGATCCCACGATCTGGTTGCGTATCCCGACCTCGCTTGGGCGAATTTTCACAAAGGTGCTCAGTCCGAATCCGCCGGTCAACATTTTATCCATCGTGTATCCGCCGAACTCGAAGCCAACCATTGTGGAGGCTTTTGATCAGGTGACCCACCGAAAGCCATTCAGTGCCATCCGCAACATAGCGATCTCTGGATGGGGTTTTTCCAACGGTCAGCCAGTGACTTCCCTTCTTGTATCGCAGGCTGACGGCACCTTGCTGCCAGTAACGTTCAAGAATTTTGCGCGGCCGGAAGTTTTCGACGCCAATAAGGACCAGTATCCGGCCTTGCGCCGTGATGCCGCATTTGGCTTTATCGCGACTGGGCGCATTTCTCACAAGTACGGATTGGGGAAGACAATGAAATTTATTTTCGGCGACGGAATGGAGCTGTCCGTTCAAATGGCGGGTTTTCAACCAAAGACGTTTATGCTCGGCAGTGACGCGATGCCCCGGACAGGTCGGCTTACAGTCGAAGCCTTTACTGACGCGTATGATCGTCCCGATTTTCACCGGGCAACTCAACTCGTGGCCACTGTGGGGAAATGCTATTCGCTCATATTCAAAACACTCTTGGTTGCGGCCCTTCCCTCGCTCATTTTGCTCGGCATATTTCGCGATTCGCCCGCGCACGACTGGCGATTGTATTTGTGGCTCCTGCCACTGATCGGGTTCGTGGCGGCACGAGTGGCGGTGCTCGCCATCATTGACGCTTCCTCATTTAACGGAACAAACGCGGGATATCTCACTACAATCGCGGGGCCACTCGCCGCCGCTGCCATTGTCTTGAATGCTCAGGCGATAAAAGTGGGATCGGCTTTCATCGCCAACCCACCTCACCCTCATATTGAGTCACAAACCAATGTCATCTGATAAATCCGAACAGCACCCCTACGAGCTCGCTATTGTCATGCCATGCTTGAATGAGGCGGAAACAGTGGCAACTTGTGTGCGCAAAGCCATGCTGTGGATGCGGCAGGCCGGCGTGGAGGGGGAAGTCATTCTCGCCGACAATGGTAGTAGCGACGGATCGCAGGAGTTGGCCGAGGCAGCGGGGGCGCGAGTCGTGGCTGTCGCGGAGAAAGGCTACGGCAATGCACTCATGGGTGGTATCGCAGCGGCCCGCGGGAAATATGTGATCATGGGGGATGCTGACGATAGCTACGATTTCAGCCAACTCACGCCGTTTTTGGCGAAATTGCGTGAAGGCTACGATCTTGTCCAGGGCTGTCGGCTGCCCGCCGGCAACGGAAAGATTGCCCCGGGAGCGATGCCGCCTTCTCATCGCTGGTTCGGGAATCCCATGTTTTCCTTCCTCGCGCAAGCGTGGTTCAACGCGCCGATTCATGACATTTTCTGTGGTCTGCGGGGCTTCACCAAAGACTTGTTTGAACGACTCGATCAGCGGTGCACCGGGATGGAGTTCGCCACCGAAATGATTATTAAGGCAAGCCTGAACAAGGAAAAAATCGCCGAGGTCCCCATTACCCTGCACCGGGACGGCCGGAAGACACGAACCCCACATTTGAGAACCGTCCGCGACGGCTGGCGGACCCTACGCTTCTTTCTGATTTGCTCCCCGCGTTGGCTCTTTCTGATCCCTGGTCTGCTATTGATCCTCCTTGGGGTCGTGGGCTACGCCATCGCGCTCCCGCAACTGACTTTTTACGGTGTCACATTCGATATGCACACGCTGCTCTTTGCCAGTCTGGCACTGCTTTGTGGATTTCAGGCGGTGCTGTTTGCGGTGCTCGCCAAACTTTTTGCCATCACTGAAGGCATTCTGCCACCCGACCCGCGTCTAGAGCGGGTATTTAATCACCTGACACTCGAAAAAGGCCTGGTTGGAGGCATTGTGGCACTGATTGTCGGTTGTGCGTTGCTCTTCACCGCCGTGTTGATTTGGCGGGGCACCGGATGGGGGCGGCTGGATTACAGTGAGGTTATGCGACTGGTTATTCCCGGTGCGACGTTCACGGCTTTGGGATTTCAAACGGTGCTCTCCAGCTTTCTGGTGAGCATTCTTGGCATGAAACGGAAATGAACGTACTCGAAAAGATTCACGGCGGTTACGTCCATAACCGTCGGGTTCAAGTGCTGGCCCGCGAATTGTCCGCATTGCTCCCAGCCCACGGGCGAGTTCTTGATGTGGGTTGTGGCGACGGTCTTTTGGCGGCGGTGATTCAGGCGCACACACCGGGAACCACCATCACTGGCATTGATGTCCTGGTCCGGAGCGAGACCCACATTCCCGTCTCGCAATTTGACGGGAGCATCATTCCATTCGCGGACGGCAGCTTCGACGCGGTCATGTTTGTGGATGTGTTACATCACACGGATGATCCCGCGGTGCTGCTGCGCGAAGCCGCGCGGGTCGCGCGCCACGTGATTGTGATTAAGGACCACACGCTGGAGGGTTTCGCGGCTCAGGTGACGTTACGGCTTATGGATCGGATCGGGAATCAACGGCACAATGTGGCGTTGCCGCATAATTACTGGCCAAAACGCAAGTGGTTGGAGGCATTTTCAACCATCGGTCTGATGGTGCGGACTTGGAAATCAAAGCTGAACCTGTATCCACTCCCCGCCGAGTGGATCTTCGGTCGGTCCCTTCATTTCGTCGCGCAGGTCGCGGTGGAGGAAAATCGACCAGACGCGCAGCCATGAGCGGCGATTCTGATCTTGAACGGGTGGACGAATCCCAACCTCGCGGCTTGAGTCCGTGGGAGGAAGCGTACACACGTTTCGAAACACCGGAGCAAGAAATCACGAAGTTCATGCATCGCCTCCTCGGGCTCGGGGCAGCGCATTGGGACAAAAGTCTACGGGTAGTCGAGCTCTTCTGCGGCCGGGGAAACGGCTTGCATGCGCTGTCACGTCTTGGGTTCCAGCATCTCGAAGGGGCGGATCTTTCCGTGGGGCTGCTGGCCAAATACGAGGGCACAGCGCAATGCTATGTCTGCGATTGCCGCTACCTTCCGTTTGAAAGCGAGAGTCGAGATCTGGTGATCGTTCAAGGCGGGCTTCACCATCTGTCGCGGATTCCCGAAGACCTAGAAATGACGCTCGCGGAGATGCGACGCGTGCTGCGACCAGGTGGATTTGTGGTCATCATTGAGCCATGGCTCACACCATTTCTGCGGTTGGTCCACGCTGTCTGTGCGTTTGGTCTGACACGACGGGTCTCGACAAAAATCGATGCCTTGGCGGTTATGATTGAAAACGAGCGCGGCACGTACGAGCAATGGCTGCACGCTCCCGACGCCATCCGCGCGTTGCTGGAAAAGACATTTGACCGAACGAAAATCGAGACGCGCTGGGGAAAGGTCACGTTCCTTGGCCACGCCGCGAGGGATTAACCTAACAGCCTGTTGAAATAGGCCTCTTTTCCATAGCATTGATGACGAAGTCATTCCGTGGATTCAAGAACAGGTGCGTGCCGGGCGTCTCTAAGTGGGAGAGGGGGTGGCATGGTCTTCAGCTCAGTCTTATTTCTGTTTCTGTTCTTGCCAGTTGTTCCTTCCGGCTATTTCCTCATCCGGACCGACTTACGCAATGCCTGGCTCCTCTGTGCCAGTCTGTTTTTTTACGCCTGGGGGGAAGTATTCTTTTCGGTGGTGATGGTAGTGTCGATTCTGGTGAACTACGCCTTCGGACTGTGGGTTAGCGTCTGCCGCACGCAGCAGCAAGCCCGCTGGGTGCTCGCGCTCACCGTGCTGATCAATATCGGCATGCTGGCCTGGTACAAATACGCCAATTTCCTGGTCGCTAATCTCAACGGACTGTTGTCGCTCATGGGCGCTACGCCTGTTCCGTGGACGCCGATTCACTTTCCTTGCGGCAACGGTTGATTGTCTATGGAAATTTGTACTATGTATCATAATATGGCAACTTATCCCGAATACGTGAAGGCAACTTTGCGGCGAGCGAACTATGAATATCTAGAGGGGGAGGGGTGGTTTGCTTCAATTCCGGGCTTTGATGGCCTCTGGGCCATTGGTACGTCGGTCGAAGAAGCCCGTGAACATCTGATTGAGACAATTGATGGGTGGATAGCTGTTCATGTTCGGGTAGGGAAAAACCGCCTTCCTGATGTTGATGGGGTGAGCCTCTACGACTTACCCAAGGCTATTGAGCAAGACTAAGGGCTAATGGCTGCGCTTGTTCCGTGTTCACGCAAAGATTTTATCCGCAAACTGCGAGCGCTTGGCTATATTGGTCCTTATGCTGGCGGCAATCATCAGCATATGACTAAAAATGGAGGCGCTACCGTGGTGGTTCCCAATCCTCACGACGGGGATATTGGAGTTAATTTATTGAGCCGTATTTTAAGAAGCGCAAACATTCACCGTGATGATTGGAATAATGCCTAACAGCGAGTGAGCCACCACACGCCGATCTCTTGGGTTCTGTTCGGGGTATGCCACCACGGACACTCAGATAGTTCCTTGTCTCAATACCTTGAGTCCATTGCCTTGCGAAAACTCTGCTCCCATGACAATAGACTTTCCCGCCTGTGATCTCGTCCTCCCAGTCTGTAACGGCTTGACCTACGTCAAGGATTGTTTGGCGTCGATCCTCGCTGGCACGCAGGACGCTCCGTATCACTTGTATATTGTCGATGACGCCAGTGATCGCTATACCGCCGCCTTCTTGGAGCAACAGGCGGCGACGCATGCCAACATCCCTGTCTTGCGACTCCCGCAAAACCAGGGATTCGTGCGTGCCTGTAATATGGGAATCGCCCAGGGAACGGCACCCTACGTCGTGCTGGTCAATAGTGACGTGATCGTCACTCCGGGCTGGCTCTCGCGGCTGGTCCGCTGCGCGGAATCGGCTCCTCGCATTGCCGCGGTCAATCCGCTGACGAACCGCGCGACGTATCTCGACATTCCGCTCGCGCCGGGTGCGAACTTCTACGACATGGATGACCTCCTCGCGCGACAGTCTCCGCGCAACTACCCCGATGTCGTCACCGGCGTTGGGTTCTGCTTGTTGTTGCGACGCGCGGCGCTTGAGCAGGTCGGGGTCTTCGATGAAATTTACGGCCGGGGGTATTGCGAGGACTCGGATCTCTGCATGCGGCTCGTAGCGCACGGCTATCGGACCGTGGTCGCGGATGATGTCTACGTCTACCACAAGGGCAGTGCCTCCTTTCTCGACCGCGAGACACGGTACCAGCACAACCGTAAGATATTTGACGCCCGTTGGGCCGCGGAGTACCAGCGGCAATTTCGTGTGTTTCGCCAACACAATCCGTTGCAACCCGTGCGCGACTTGTTTCAGGTGCCACACCGTTGGTCGCCCTTCACGTTTGTCCGACGTGAAGGTGGTCGGCAGATTCGCCGTGTCCTGAAAGGAGAGCCGCTCCGTGCCATCGCGAAGGATACGATCCGCACGATCTTGCGAGCGCCAACCGCCACCCGTGCACTCATCACACCGGAGACGGTCGCGCGCTTCACTCGTCCGGGTCGTCTGCGCGTGACCTACGTCCTTCGCAGTCTCGCCCTGACCGGGGGGGTCTTATCCGTGATTCAGTTGGTCAACGAACTGATTTTGCTGGGGGTTGAAGCGCGTATTGTGGCACTGCGCGATGATGGCGACCTCGCGCAATGGAAGTTGCTCACCCAGCCGATTCTCTTTCGGTCCGTGGCCGACCTGCACGCCAACTTTCCAGAGTCCGATATCGCCGTGGCCACGTGGTGGGTCACCGCGCCGTGGGTCGCCAATGTTGTCCGCTCTGGGCGTGCTAAACAGGGGGTGTACTTTCTCCAAGATTATGAAAGTTGGTTTTTCCCCGAATCTGACGCCCGTGCGCGCGCACGCGTGAAAGAGACCTACTCTTTGCTACCGCACAAAATCGTCAAATCGGAATGGCTCAAACAGATGCTGGCGCGGGACGGGTTCCCAACCCACAAGATTCACTTGGGCATGGATTTGGGAGTCTTCTATCCACGTGACCGACTGGAAAATCGGCCCTTAACAGTGTTGGCTATGACACGGCCAGGGACACCGCGTCGTGGGTTTCCCGATACGGTTATGGCCTTACAGATGGTGAAAGCTGCCATGCCCGACGTGGAGATTGTGGTCTTTGGCGATGCCAAAGCCTCCGCGCGCATCCCGTTTCCCCATCGCAATGTTGGGGTGGTGGAAGATCGAAACCGCGTGGCCGAACTCTACTCTCAGGCGGACATCTTTCTGGATGGGTCCACTTTTCAAGGGTTTGGGCGTCCAGCCTTGGAAGCGATGGCATGTGGGGCGGCCTGTGTCTTGACGAATGTCGGAGGCGTGTCCGAGTATGCGCGCGATGGTGAGAATTGTCTGCTCGTTCCTCCGCGACAACCGGAACGTTTTACCGACGCTATCCTCATGCTCTTGCGGAATGAGACCTTGAGAAAAGCCTTATCAGACGGGGGGCTTCGCACTGTGCAAATGTACTGCCACAAACGTGAAGCTCGTGACACGCTTGCCTACTTCCACTCGCTCTTGGCGGGAAGACCGGAGACCGAAGACGGAAGACCGGAGTCTGAGGGGCAGTGTTGAGTGCTCATCTTTTCGTAATGTCGACTAGAGGGTTGCCAGGGGGCACTTTGCGCATCGTTGCTCAATCCGGCCCCCGTGGTGCGCAATGGCATTAAGTTAAGCAACCGTGTCATTGCGAGCAGCGAAGCAATCTTTGTTTTGTTGGAGATTGCTTCGTCGTCCGACTCCTCGCAATGACAGTCTCCCCCTCAACTTAATGCCATTGCCCGTGGTGCGCTCCTCGCATTCTTCATTCTTTGCGCAGGACCAGCTCCTTGGCTCGGCCAAATAAAAACGGCACGGACGGGGCGATATTTTCCCATTCGGGATCATACCGTTTCCCGCGCCGGTGGAGCATGACGTTAAAACAACTGATCGCTCCAAATCGGTAACCCGCCAAGGCCCGAAACCATGCTACGTTATTGACCTTGCGCCGCACGCCCTCTTCATACCAGGCGGTGATCTCTTCCGCCGATGGCGCGGAAGTAATCGGCGAACAGAGTCCAGTCCAACTTTGGGGATCGGCAAAGACTATCAACCATCCGAGGTCCAAGAGTTGTCCCCCGATCCCGGAGATTTCCCAGTCCAGCACGGCGTTCAGGGTCTCGCCATCAAACAGAAAGTTTGTTCCTTGAAAATCGCCGTGAAACAAGCCGACGGGTGCGTTTGGCGGGATGCTTTGTAATAGCAGCGCGCGGACCTCTTCTCCTTGCGTGATCCAGGCTGGCTCGGCACCCTTTGCCAAGATCGGGTCCCAAAAGCGAATTTCATCCGCTAAGGCTCGTGGCGCTTCCCACCCAGTCAGCTCTTGCTGCCAGTTGAGTTGATGCGTTTGCGTGAGGGCCTCCACGATCTGACGAAACCGTCCGGCGACCGCGTTGGAGCTGGGATCAAATGATGGATCCGGGTCCGCGAACCGAAATGTTCGCCCTGGGAGTCGCTCAACCATGAGATATGGCACCTCAAACCAGCGCAAGTCGTCACCGAACCAGCGGATCGTCGGCACCGGAACTCCATTCCGTTTGAGCGCGCGCAAGAGCGGCACTTGTCGGAGCACGTCGGTATTGCCACTTTGGCGCACGCCCTTGGGCGGCATTCGCATGACCAACGACTCATGGCGCGGGTGACCCGCTTCTTGATAATCCACGCGAAAGCCAAAGCTCAGCCCGGCATGACCAGGCATCACTTCGACCTGACTCACCACCGTTTCCTTGCCGTAATGGGCAATCGCGAAATCCTGTAATTGCTGTTGGAGGATGTCTAGGTCCACCGTCATGTCGCTGTCTCCTGAGATGAGCACATTATTGTGAGATGCCCCAGACCATAGCGGAAGCGATATGTTCCTAAAAGAGGTGATGGTATAGTGCGCTCGCTGAATCTGAGGAAAGGAGGCGACGGTATCGTATGTTCACTCTCATTGGTTGGATTTTCTTTGGTGTGATTGTTGGTCTGGTTGCCCGGGCGTTGATGCCGGGGAAAGACCCAGGTGGATTTCTGATCACGATGGGACTGGGCGTCGGTGGATCATTTGTGGGCGGACTGCTGGCACAAATGATTGGCTACTACGGACCTCATCAACGGGCGGGATGGCTTATGTCGATTGGTGGCGCCATGCTGTTGCTGTGGTTGTATCGCAAATTCGCGAATCAAGCGGGCAGCTAACCGCGCAATGCCGGGGGCTCCCTCACGCGGAGCCGCGGAGCCGCAGAGCGGCGGAGGCGCGAAGACGGTGCTTGCCCTGAACGGGGAAAACCTCCAGACTCGGAGCGTCTCCACCCCGCTGGTATGAGGAGGACAAGCCATGCAACGCAACTTCAAGACGCTGTACGTGCGTGATGTGATGACCACGACGCCGATCACGGTCAACCCCGAGGATTCGTTGCAACACGCGCTCGACCTGCTCGACAAGCATACCGTGCATGAGCTGCCGGTCGTGGAGCAGGGGCGATTGATTGGGCTTGTCACTGGTGGTGATCTCAAGCTGATGACGCCCGCGTACCCCTTGTTCCGCACGCAAGAAGAAATTCGTCAGGCGCTGCGCGGCCTCAAAGTCGTGGCCGCCATGACCATTGAACCCGTGACCATCACGCCCGACGTGACGCTTCTGGCCGCGACTCAGCAGTTGTACGAACGCCGCATCGGCTCGCTCTTGGTCGCCGAGGGGGATCGCCTCCTTGGCATCATCTCGGTCAGTGACATTTTGCGCATCGTTATTGAGCAACATGAAGAATAAGGCACCGTCAGTAAATAACTGACCGAGATAGAACACTGCTGGACAAGCCAGCAGTGGCACCCACTAGCCAAATCGGCAAATTATTTCTTGACAAGTACAAAGCGCCACGTTTTGCTTCGGTCTCCCGTCCTCGGTCTTCCGTCTTCTCTTCTCATGCTGACCTCCGACCTTCTCCAAACTCGCGCCGAAGGGCCGTACCTGTATCCCCGGTACATTAAGACCGATGCTCGTCGTTTTCTGACGATGGCCGAGGAATTGATCGCCATCTACACCGAGCACCAAGGCAAGACGCGACGCGAACTGACCGATGCCCTGACTCAGTACGCCGATGACAGTACGGACTACCGCATTCAGCGGGGCCTCGCCAAACTGCTGAGCGATGATCGTTGCGAATTCACGGAACGCAGTATCGCCCCCTCGGCGGACATTCGTCGCCGGTTGTTCGCGCTGGCGCGCGAGAATCATCCGGTGGTGTTGCACCCCGATCTGATTCACCCGGTGACGAAAGATGAACTCCTGCACGAAGTCGCGCGCGAGTACAAGACCGAGCCTGAACAGATTGCCTGGGCGCTGTATGCCGACCTCAATGAGAATCACATTCTCACTCGCTTCGATCTTCCAACCCCCGACTGGCTTCTGCAACGCTACAACGTGGCCCTGGCCCAAGCGATGCTCTATCGCTGTATCGGGATGAAACTCTCGGTGTTTCGCAACATTCCCAGTCGCTACAAACAGCTCTTCAAGTTCATCAAGTTCTACCAACTGATGCACGCGATCCAGGGAGACCTCGATAGCGGGTATGAAATCCTGCTCGATGGACCCGTCAGCATGTTTCGGCTTTCGCAGAAATATGGTCTTCAGTTGGCGGTTTTTCTGCCCGCGTTGTTGCTGTGTACGCGTTGGAAGATGGAAGCGGAGATCGTCATGCCAGACGGCAATCGGCGGTTCTTTCCGCTTGATGAGACCGCCGGGCTCGTCTCGCATTATCGCGACAGCACCATGTACGATTCCCTGTTAGAGCGGACATTCGCGGAACGGTTCGTGGAAATCGAGAGCGGCTGGGAGATCGAACGCGAGGTGGCGATTATCAATCTCAAGGAGACGGTCTTCATTCCCGATTTCGCGTTCCGCCATACCGACGGACGCACGGCATTGTTGGAGATTGTCGGCTTCTGGCGCCCTGATTATCTAGAGAAAAAAATCAGGAAGCTCAAACAGTCGGGGCGAGAAGATATGGTGGTCGCGGTCTCCGCGAGCCTCAACGTCGGCGAGGAGGACTTCAAGGATGTGCCGGGGAGCGTGTTCTTCTTCAAGAATCGCATCAACCCACAGGAAGTGATTACCCGCTTGGAACACGTGGGAAGAGACGCGACGCTGGAGACGTGAGGAGTAAAGGGGAGCGACGCACGGGCTACCGCTGATACGGCTGGCCTAAGCGCGCAATCGCGGCTTTCGGCGAATAGGGGGATGAATAGAACCCCACCTGATAACTCGTGCCCATCTTCATGTCCTCGTCCGTCACTTCGACGAACACCTTATCCTCGGGAGCGAATTCTTGTGGCGTCTCATCATTGGGGACCAGCGGAATCGGCCCATGAAACCGGTGAAGGCCCAGATCAAGCGGCCAGATCAATTGTTGCATCTCACCTTGATAGGCGGGCTTTCCGCCGAGAGCGATCATTTTATTTCGCGGACGAACAAACCACACTTTTGCCATAGTCGAGTCCCTCTAATACATGTCGAAATTGGTCAAAATCCGAGAAGTCCTGAATAATGGCGCGTGCACCTTCAGCGCGCAAGACCGCCTCACGTGCGCCACTGGCGACACCAATAAACTCGAGCCAGTTCAATCCCTCCGGCAAGAGGGACAGGAAGGCGTTGCGAAACGCGAAACAAAAGCCATTCTTCCAGAACCTCTTCTAGTTCCTCTCGACAGGATTCGAGAGTCACGGCATTGGCGTAGACACCATCAAAACCGGAAATTTCTCCATAAAAGGAGCCGTCGTCGGTCAAGATTTCATATTTTGCCTGATGGAGAGCAGCCCGCAGGTACTGTATCAGCATGGAAATTCCCTCACTCACGCCAAAATCGCCACCACTTCAGTTTGCATCGGCGCACCGGTGACAATCGCCTCGCTCGGAGTCATGTAGATGTTGATCTCACTACGAACCCCGAACTCGCCTTGCAGGTAGATGCCCGGTTCGATGGAAAAGCAGGTGCCCGGCAACACCTGGCGCTCGTCGCGGGTTTCGAGGCCGTCCATATTCGCGCCGTTGCCATGCACCTCTTCGCCAATCGAATGGCCCGTACGGTGCACGAAGTAGTCGCCATACCCCGCATCGGCAATCACCTTGCGCGCCGCCGCATCGACCTCATAGCCGGCAAACGACTGTTCCCGCCGCATTCGCTCCTGCACAAAATCAATCGCGGCATCGCGGGCGTTCCGCACATAAGTGAAAATTTCCTGGTATCGCGCCGGAACCTCTGGGCCCATGAACCCGGTCCACGTAATGTCAGCATAGACACCGTTGGATTCCTTCGCCCACAGGTCAATCAAGACGAAGTCACCCGGTTGAATAAGCGAAGAGCCCTCTGGCCGCGGCTCGAAATGGGGGTCGGCGCTATGGGCATTGATCGCCACGATTGGCGGGTGATGGGTCGTTAGTCCCCGGTCAGTAAACCGTTGGAGAATAAACTGTTGCGCCGCATATTCGGACACGGGCGCATGTTCACGGATGTAGGCGAAGGCTTCGTCCACGGTCTCACGAACCCCTTTGGCGGCGCGTAAGTGGCTCTCCCATTGAGCAGTTGACCATACGGCCTCAAAGCGCTGGACCAAATCAGCCGCCGAAACGACTTCGACCCCAAGCTGGCGGATGTGCTCGATAGTGCCGGCATCGACACGAGAAATGTAGGGAATCGCGTTGCCTGGAGAATACTGCATGGCGACGCGGCGAGATCCTCGTAAGGTCTCGGCGAGATGGGCGTGCAGTTGTTGCCATGAGAGAAAGACCCGCTTTTGGCCGGGAAGCACATCAAGCCGACGCGGTTCGACACTGGAGACCAGGCCGACCGGTTCGCCATGCGCGGGAATGAAATAGTACCACCGGCGCGTGGAAATCGTCGTCGAGTCTAGACCAAGAATACGATACGCGAGCGGGTCACTGCCGCGAAAATCGTAGAACAGCCACCCATCGAGATGTTCGTGTTGTAGTGCGTCCTGAATATCGCTCAGATGTCGTGGTTCCATGTCATCGTCCTCCTCACTTCACCTTGCGGCTCTTGAAACGAGGTGGTAATAGTAGCCAGCGGAGGTTGAGAATGAAAGACGGCATTCACCCAAAATATGACAAATGCGTTGTCGCGTGCGCCTGTGGTCACACCTTTGAGACGCGCTCGACGGCCCCGACCATTCACCTGGACGTCTGCTCCCAGTGCCACCCCTACTACACGGGTCGCCAACGGATCATGGACACCGGTGGTCGCGTTGAACGGTTCCGCCGACGGTACAACAAATCCGACGCGGCGACTGCGGCAGCGGCGGCAGCGGCAGCGGCACCACAAGCGTAGCGTTCTTCATTGCTTCGCTTCAATGCTGATTGAGCAACGAAGCGCGAGTTTCCTTCCCGTCAGGGCGGTTCACCAACCGCCCTGACGTTTTTTTCCTCACCAGCAAAATCGAACAGCAGAATCAGACGAGAGCAATTGGCATGAGTGATACAGAAACACTCTTCGGAAAGTTGACCGAAGTTGAGAAGCGCTATCAAGAACTCGAAGCGGCACTCGCGCAACCAGAGGCGAGGAATAACCCGAAAGAGTACACCAAACTCGCCAAGGAGCATTCGTCGCTAGAGGAGGTTATCACGTGTTTCCGTGAGTGGCGGCAAGTCACGCACGAACTCGCTGACAACAAGACGTTACTGGAAGACCCGGACCCAGCGGTCTGCGAAATGGCGCGAGAAGAGCAGACTGCGCTAGAGGCCAGAAGCACGCAATTGCAAGACGATCTCCGTCGCCTGCTCATCCCGAAAGACCCGCTCGACGAGAAAAACGTCTTGCTGGAAATCCGCGCTGGCACGGGCGGCGAGGAAGCGAGTTTATTCGCCGCCAATCTCTTTCGCATGTACACGCGCTATGCCGAACGCAACCATTGGAAGCTGGAGATTATGAGTTCCAGCACCACGGGTCTCGGTGGCATCAAGGAAATCATCAGCATGATCGAAGGCAAGCGCGCCTACAGCCGTCTCAAGTTCGAGGGCGGTGTCCATCGCGTCCAGCGCGTGCCGGAGACGGAAGCCTCTGGGCGGATTCATACCTCGGCGGTCACGGTGGCGGTGCTGCCAGAAGCGGATGATGTCGATGTGCATATCGACGAGAAAGATTTGCGCATTGATGTGTTCCGCTCATCCGGTCCGGGTGGCCAAAGCGTCAATACCACGGACTCCGCAGTGCGCATCACTCATATTCCTTCGGGCCTGGTGGTGTCCTGCCAAGACGAGAAGTCACAGCACAAGAACAAGGCGAAGGGGCTCAAAATCCTGCGGGCGCGGTTGTTGGAACGGGCGCGTGAGGAACAGCAAGCGGCGATCTCGGCTTCACGCCGCAGCATGGTCGGGTCGGGCGACCGCTCCGAACGCATCCGCACCTATAATTTCCCCCAATCACGCCTCACGGATCACCGCATCAACTTGACACTGTACACACTCGACCGGGTGCTGGATGGCGAGCTTGATCCTGTGGTTGACGCGCTCAATACGTCGCATCAGGCGGAGATGCTCAAGACGACGGATCAGTAGTCAGTAGTCAGTAGTCAGTAGTCAGTAGGAAAATGAGGGATACGCAAACCATCGCGCAGGTGCTCCCCTGGGCGGAAGCCGCGTTCACAACGGCTGGCCTTGCAAGTCCCCGCCTTGATGCCGAAGTCCTGCTCGCCCACAGTCTTGGTCTCAATCGCGCTGGGCTTTACGCTCGGCTTCACACGCTCCTGTCTCCATCTCAAATGGCGGCGTTTCAACAGCTCATCCATCGCCGACTCCAGCACGAGCCGGTGCAATACATCACCGGCGTACAAGAGTTTTGGTCCCTAGAGTTCGCGGTGGACTCACGAGTGCTGATCCCCCGCCCGGAAACGGAACTGGTGGTGGAAACGGCACTGCGCCTCATTTCCCAAATCCCAAGTCTCAAGTCTCAAGTCCCAAGTCTCAAGCCTCAAGCCTCAAGTCCCCAATCCCCAATCCGCATTCTCGACATCGGTACAGGGAGCGGCTGCATCGCCATTGCTCTCGCCACCGAACTGCCCGCCGCCGAAATCTGGGCCGTCGATATTTCCGCGGGGGCGCTCGCCGTGGCCGAAGCCAATGCCTATCGTCACAATGTCCACCACCGGATTCGTTTTCTCCACGGGAGTGTATTCGCTCCGCTTGCCGACCAGCCGCAAGGATTTGATGTCATTGTCTCGAACCCACCCTACATCGCTCGCGACGACCTGCTCACCTTGCAACCTGAAGTCCGAGACTGGGAGCCTCGACACGCCCTTGATGGCGGGAACGACGGGCTCGATTTTTACCGCCAGTTGCTGAACGAGGCCCCTGGGTACCTGACGGCCAACGGTTGGCTCGTGCTCGAGATTGGCGACGGACAGAGAGAGGTCCTCATGTCAGAGTTTCACAGGCATCCTGAATTCCGCGAGAGCTTTCAGACCGCTGATTATGCCGGGCGAGAACGGATCGTCGCGGCTCGGAAAAAGTGAATTCTTCGGGTCGCGCCACGAAAACGGCAAATTTTCCGCCGAAATTTCGCAATGTACGAAAAATACTGTACCTTGCTGCCCGACAAGCAATTGAGGAAATATGGACAAAATTGTCGTGCGGGGTGGGGTTCCTTTACGAGGTGAGGTTACTGTCAGCGGCGCCAAGAACGCCGCGCTGCCATTACTCTTTGCTTCCCTGTTGACCGAGGACGAATGTCGGCTCCGCCGCGTTCCTCGGCTCATGGATATTCGCACCGCCGTCCGCTTACTGCATGAACTTGGTGCTCAAAGCGAGTGGATCAGTAACGATGAGATCGTGATCTCTCCTCACACCGTCCGCCAGTGCGAAGCGCCATACGAGTTAGTCAAAACCATGCGCGCGTCGTTCCTCGTACTCGGCCCACTGCTGGCGCGCTTTGGCCGTGCACGGGTGTCTACGCCGGGCGGCTGCGCGATTGGCACGCGTCCGGTCAATATCCATCTCGACGCCCTACAACAGCTAGGCGCGACGATCCGCCAGCAGCAAGGCTACGTCGAGGCCGAGGCCAAACGCCTGCGTGGGGCGACTATTGTCTTCGAGTTTCCCTCGGTGGGCGCGACCGAAAACATCCTTATGGCCGCCACCCTTGCTGAAGGAACAACAGTCATTGAGAACGCCGCCTGCGAACCGGAGATTGAAGACCTGGCCACCATGCTCACCGCGATGGGCGCGCGCATCAGTGGAGCGGGCACCCCAACCATTACTATCGAGGGAGTCACGTCCCTGCATGGGGTTACGCATGAAGTCATTGCCGACCGCGTCGAAGCGGGCACCTTTCTCATTGCTGGTGCCATCACTGGTGGGCGCGTCTTTGTCCGTGGCGCACGCGCCAATCACTTACGCGCCTTTCTCGATAAACTCCAAGACGCGGGAGTCCAGATTGTTGAACGAGAGGATGGCATTGAAGCATCATGCCAAGGCCGACCAGCAAGTGTCGATGTCATCACCTGGCCCTATCCCGGCTTTCCCACCGATCTCCAAGCGCAGATGATGGCGCTCCTCACCCTTGGCGATGGCCGCAGCCTCATCACCGAGACCGTCTTCGAGAACCGCTTCATGCACGCGCAAGAGCTGGCGCGACTTGGTGCCAATATCCTGACACGGGGCAACACGGCAGCCGTCAGCGGGGTCGCGTTTCTCAGTGGTGCTCCGGTGATGGCGACGGACTTACGCGCCAGCGTGTCGCTCATTCTCGCCGGGCTGGCCGCTCAGGGAGTTACAGAAGTCTCGCGGGTCTATCATCTCGACCGTGGGTATGAGCGCATCGAAGAGAAACTCTCGCACCTCGGCGCGGACATTCGTAGGGTCAAAGAGTGAAGACAGTAGTCAGTAGTCAGTAGTCAGTAGTCAGTAGTCAGTAGT
>CAMBFS010000078.1 GCA_945865755.1 Klebsiella pneumoniae | reverse complement strand
CTGGCGGCCTGGGCACAGCGATTACTTCATGCCGATGGTGGCATGGGGCCGGAGTGAACATGGCAAACTGGATCGGGAGTTTGAGTTCGTGTCCACCTCTGCTGAGTATGCCAAGGGCGATCACTGCTTGGTGGAGGGGTACGAAGGGGTGAAGTCCAAATCGATTATGGAATTTCGCAGCCCGCGCGACTTGGCTGGCACGCGTAACTTACAGATTGAGTACACTGATCCGTACAAAGAGAATGACAGTTGGATCTATTCACCTGTCAGTCGCAAACCCCGCCGGGTACTCTCCTCGGAACGGACCGGTGAGACCCAAGGGATGGACTTCATTCGTGAGGATGGGATGGGGTTCGGCGGCAAGGTGCACGAGCAAGAGTGGGCATATCTCGGCAAGAAATTAGTATTGGCCACCGTGAATGTGCCGACGCACCCTGATGCTGGCGGTCCACATCTGTGGGTCCCGAATAAAACCCGCTGGGAGGTGCGCGAGGTCCATGTGTTGGAACTGATTCCCCGGAGTGAGTCCCATCCTTACGGCAATAAACTGATCTATATCGATACCGAGATTTTTTGGAACGTCTGGCTCACCGCGTATGATAAGAAAGGCCAGCTTTTGCGGATCGGGCAAGATTTTCTCAAGTACTCCGAGAGCTACGCGAAAGAAGAGGGCAAACAAGCGCCCTACGTCAAAGTGGACTACGAGCGGAACGCCGGCGAGCACGTGTTCCTGCATGTCGGCAACAATGTGATTAACGCGCAAAAACCGCACGCCACCTTTACCCACTGTTATGTCGTCCGCAAGGAAGTGTCCTCTGGGCGGGCAAAGCAGTTCTATTCGGTCCGTAGTATGGCGAGCGGGAGAAGATAAAGACGTCAAACGTAAAGTGTAAAACGTAACCACTCCTCCCCCTGTCCGTTTACGTTTTACACTTTCACATCACTCCTCCTTTCTATTCCCGTTTACGTTTTACATATTTACGTTTTACGCCTCCCCGACGCTTCTTCCGGCCATGGCATTAAGTTAAGGGGGTACCTGTCATTGCGAGGAGTCGGACGACGAAGCAATCTTTGTTTTTGCAGGAGATTGCTTCGCTCCTCTGAGTCGCTCGCAATGACACGGTGGCTTAACTTAATGACATGGCCCTTCTTCGGGGAGGGATGGTTCCCGAATCGCTCCTCCCTCATCCCCATGCTCGACAAACTCTTCCGTGCCCCGCTCTTCCTGGTGACAACGAGTGTTGTGCTTGGCGTCAGCCTGCTGTCACTGTGGTGTGGAGACCTCGCGCTGTGGACCACGACGGTGACCACCATCGGACGCGTGAGTGGTCCGGTGGGAGCGATAGTTGGGCGCATGATCGCGCGTCATTTTTGGGACGAGCAGAGAGCGAACGTGGTGGGGATAGGACTGGGGTTGCTGTGTGGCCTGACGATCGGGGTCCTCATCGGCCAGTGTACGCAAGGGATACTGGAGCACTCGTTGTCGTTCCGACCCACACATGCCAAGAACCTCGCCGGAGTGATTGGTGGTCTGGTGAGTGGGATGCTGATTGGCGTCGTTGCCCGCTCGGTTTCCCAGAAAGATTGAAGCGTACCGCGCCCCAAGAGCGAGTCTTCGAGAGGCGCGGTATGACCGAACTCTCCCCGCTGGGAAATTTTATAATTCCGACTCGATTACAGTTTCCTCTCGTATCGGCGATGGTCTCCACAAGCGGGGTATTACCCGCGCAGGCCCGATGCCCCACGAGGAAACCCTATGTCACATCGCTTCTCTTCCCGTTCACGTCTTGGATCTCCCCCCCCCGATATTCACTAAGTGTTAGTCTCCGTGTTGTCGTGATGCTCACCCTTGGCCTGACGTTCAGACCTGTAGCGGTCTGGGCCGCCGCCAGTCAGATTAAGGGCATTACCCCGTCCTGTGCGGCGGTCGGCGACCCCATTACGATCACCGGCAATGGCTTCGGCGGGCAGAACGTGACCGTCAAGGTCGGCGGTGTTCCAGCCCAGGTTCTCAGCGCCACGGGCAACCGGGTCACGTTTACGGTTCCCGCGGAGGTGTCAGGAGGGGTGACCGTGGTGACCGCCACCAATCCCGGCGGACAGACGGGCGGCATCGCCTTTCGGGTCAAAATGCCGGAAGTCTGCGGGGACCAGACCGATGATGATTGTGACGGGCAGATTGACGATCCCGACGTCTGTGTCGTGACCAATCGCGCGCCCGTCGCGCGCGCGGGAGCCGATCACACCGCGCCCGTGGGGACTACGGTCCAGCTTGATGGGACCGGCTCGACCGATCCCGATGGCGATAGCCTCTCGTTTCAGTGGACGCTGAGTAGCAAACCCGCGACCAGTGCGGCAATTCTGAGCGGTTCCACCAGCCCTACTCCAACTTTCGTCATTGACACAGCGGGCACGTACGCCGTGCAACTGACCGTCAGTGATGGCAGGTTGAGCAGTACCGACACGGTCGTGATCTCCACCAGTAACAGCATGCCGGTGAGCAATGCTGGGCCAGATAGCAGCGGGCAGGTGGGCAGCACGGTCACCCTGGATGGCAGTGGCTCGAGTGATGTCGATGGCAATCCGTTGACCTATATCTGGACGCTGCTCAGCAAACCGGCAACGAGCACGGCGGCACTCGCCAATCCGACCAGTGTGACGCCCAGCCTCACTATTGATGTCTTTGGGGACTATGTCGTCCAACTGGTGGTCACCGACGGCCTGACCAGTAGCCCACCAGACACGGTGACGATCAGCACGTTGAACACCAAACCGGCAGCCAACGCCGGAGCCGATCAGAGCGCGCAGGTCACTGAGACGGTCACGCTCAATGGCAGTGGGTCCAATGATGTGGATGGAAACGCGTTGACCTATACCTGGAGTCTCACCAGCAAACCTAGTGGCAGCACGGTTGGACTGACCAATCCCACGACCCCCATGCCGAGTCTCACGCTTGACAAAGCGGGGACGTATGGGGCGCAACTGCTCGTCAACGACGGGATTGCCAGTAGCGATCCTGACACCGTGACGATCAGTACCGTGAACACCAAACCGGTGGCTCATGCTGGGGCGGACCAGAGCGCAACGGTCGGGACGGTCATCTCTCTTAATGGCGCAGGCTCCAGTGATGTGGATGGGGACCCGTTAACCTATAGCTGGAGTCTCACCAGCAAACCGGCGAATAGCACGGCGACCATACAGAATCCGACGACCGTCATCCCACAATTTACTCTTGATGTGGCAGGCCCCTATGTCGTGCAACTCATCGTCCACGATGGCACGGTCAACAGTGAGCCCGCGACCGTCACGATCAGCACGGTGAACTCGAAGCCCATTGCCAACCCCGGCCTCGATCAACACGGAGTGGTGGGAGCCACCATTACCCTCAATGGCAGTGGGTCCAGCGATGTGGATGGCGATGCCTTGACGTACCAATGGAGTGTCACCACCAAACCGGCAACCAGCACGGCGACCCTACAGGACGAGACCAGCGTGACCCCGAGCTTCGTACTCGACAAAGCAGGCACCTATACTGTGCAGTTGATCGTCCATGATGGCACGGTAGCCAGTGATCCGGCCACCGTGACTATCACGACGCTGAATTCCAAGCCGGTGGCCAATGCGGGGGCGGATCACGCGGTATTGACGGGCCACACGGTCCAACTCGATGGCAGTGGCTCACAGGATGTCGATGACGATGCGTTCAGTTACTTCTGGTCGGTGACGGTGGCGCCAACCGGCAGCACGGCCTCCATATCCAACACGGCCCTGGTCACCCCCACCTTCGTGCCCGATCTCGCGGGCACCTACGTCCTCCAACTCATCGTTCACGATGGGACAGTCGAGAGCGACCCGGATACGATGACGCTCTCGGTGACCACACTGGATACCTTTCCCCCGGCCCCCGCCGATCTCGACAAAATCACCATCAGTCCAGTCACCGCTGGCCAAGTCACCGTGAGTGGCAGTGCGGGCAGTGTGGAAGCCGGGGCCACGGTGACCATTACCAATCCTCGCACCGGGGCAATCGTGACGGTCACGGCGAATGCCGATGGCAGTTTCACCGCGCCGCTTGCCGCCCAAGCAGGGGATCAGCTCTCCCTTGTGGTCACTGATGCGGCGGGGAATAGCAGCACGCTCCGCACCGTGCGGGTTGCGCCCACGGCGGCGACGGCGGCAAAGGCGGGCGGGCCGGAGCGATTACCATCACGAACTGCACCCTGGCCACGCCGCCGACGAGTTTTCAGGTGCAGTTGGCGCCGTTAATTTTAGGCGGGAGTCCACGAGACGGGTTAGTGGTACTCCCACGCCCACAGCGGGTCGAGGCCATGGCGGCGACGGGCACGCGGCTGTACAGCGTGCAAGCGCTCGGCGGCGGCGGGATGCCGGGGGGCAGTGGGAGAAGTGTGGCGCAGTGTTCCAAGACGAGAGCGCAGTGTTATACCGATGGGGTGGCCTGTCCCTTGGCTCCCGATTTCACGACGCAGATTTGTTTGCCGGTGTCGGACGGGACGGACGGGACGGGCAAGCCGGGCAACTTCGGGCTGCAGGGGACGAATGGGCTAGTGTCGTGCGCGGCATTGGGGATACCCACCGCCGTAACGGCGGTGGGCTTGGTCTGTCAGTAGCGCGATTGGTTGATCTCACGGTTGGTACGGCTCCCCTGGCGGCTGGTCCGCCAGGGGAGCCGTCAAGCACGGGGAGCTTGCTCCCCGTGGCACCCGAAAATCTCCATCTTGGTGTGTTCGGTAAGAACTCCGGTACCTTTAGCTCAACTCTCGACTCGAATATCCCAAGATACGCCGCGCGATAATCAGCAGATTGATCTGCTGCGTCCCCTCGAAGATGTCATTGATCTTGGCATCCCGCATCCATTTCTCCACTAAAATTTTGCGCGAGTAGCCGAGTGGGCCGAGCAGTTCGACCGCTTTCTGCGTGACGCGCGTCACCGTTGACCCCGCTTTAGCTTTCGCCATCGAGGCTTCCAGACTGTTGCGCAGCCCCTGGTCGATCATCCACGCCGCTCGCCACGTGAGGAGCCGGGCCGCTTGTAAGTCGGCTTCCATCTCCATGAAATCACGTTCAATGGTGGTAAGTTTAGTGGGCGGCACGTGATAGCGAATCTCGATCTTTTCTTTCTGTAATGCGTCCCGCACGAAATCGACGGCGGCACGGGCAATGCCAATGGCGCTAGCGGCAACCAACGGGCGCGTGGCATCAAACGTCGCCATCACGCCCTTGAAGCCTTCGGTGGACTGTTGCACTTCCGCGCTGCCGAGCAGGTTATCAAGTGGAATACGGCAGTCCTCAAAAACCAGCATGGCCGTATCCGAGGCGCGGATGCCCATTTTGTTCTCACATTTAGTGACGGTCATACCAGGGGTGTGATGTTCCACCACGAATGCCTTAATGCCCCCGCGGCCAGCGGACTTATCAACGGTTGCCCATACGACGACAAACCCTTCTGATTTCTCGACCGCCATCAATCCGCTCGTACAGAAAATCTTAGTACCGTTGAGCACCCATTGGTCGCCGTCGCGGACCGCGGTTGAAGCCACGGCGGCTGAGTCCGATCCGCAGCCGGGTTCGGTAATGGCCATCGCGCCCCATTTGGGCTCGCCATCGCGAAAGCGGGCAAGAAAGCGTTCTTTCTGTTCCGGTGTTCCGGCAGCCGACACCGCCGCGCCGCCCAGCCCGGAATTGGGAATACTGAGATATAACCCAGCATCACCCCAGGACAGCTCCTCAATCATCACACACGAGCGCAGAATCCGTTCCGATAGTTTCCGTTCCCCTTTGGATGATTTTTTGTCGGTCTCGCCAAAATTCCCCATCCCTTTGGCGGCATTCCACATGAGGGTGAGCCATTCGGTGGGCTTTTCGTGCTCACGTTCATCATAGTCACGCGAGATCGGGCGCATGGTCTGGTCCGCGACCGCATGGATCATCTGCCGGGTGTTTTCAGTGTCGGATGAGAGTGAGAAGTCGATCATAGGGCCTCCATTCGGCGTATGGCTGATAGCTCGTTCGCTTCGCTCACTCTATGGCAAATGGCCTATGGTAAGAGTTTCCTACCATAGGCCATAAAGCGACCGCAGGGAGCGGGCCATAAGCCATAAGCCTTTTCAGACGATTGCCGAGCCTTCAAGTGTTGCGAACCCACGGGCGTTGCGTAACCACAGTTCAACCAAGTGATCTCGGATGTAACCATGTCCGCCGAGCACTTGAAGGGCATTGTCCGTGACCTTGAGCACCATGTTGGTGGTGTAGTTTCTAGCGATGCACGCTTCACGCGTTGCTCCAGAGACAGTTCCAGTGGCACCGACGGTGTCTTGGCCAGCGTCGATTTTCCATGCCGCTTCCCACGTCAGCAAGCGCGCGGCATCAATCTCCAACGCCATTTCCGCCAACATGAAAGCAATGGCTTGTTTCTGCGCGATGGCGGAACCAAACGCCCGTCGCTCTTTCGCGTAATCGCGTGCGTACTCAAACGCCGCTCGTGCGACTCCGACAGCGAGTGACGCGAGTGCCACGCGCGACCGATTCAATATGGGCGCGAGGCTGCCCGCGAGCCGAGCTGTTGCTGGCACACGGCAGTTGTCCAACGTCAGTTCGTAGGTGGCCACCGCCTTGAGTCCCATGTTCTTTTCACGTTCGGAGATCGCGAGTCCCGGAGTGCCTCGTGGAATGACGAACGCGCTGAGCCCGTCATTTGTCTGGGCGTAGGTCAGTATATGCTGAGCCTCGGCGGCGAGGAGAACAAAACATTTGGTGCCATTGAGGAGGAAATCGTTCGCCTGTGGAGTCGCCGTCGTGGCAAGTTCGTTCACGTCAAAGCCGAAGCGCGGTTCGACGATGGCCGCCGTGCCTGCCGTGAACTGCTGGCCCGTGTAAGCCGAGAACACTTGCTGCTGCTGTGTGGTGGTCCCCAGTGCCAACACCGGTTGAATGACAAGGCGAGGCGCGAGCAGATGCAACGCGATCGAGAGGTCTCCCCATCCCAATTCTTCACAGACCAGCGCGCCAGTCAGTGCGGAAGGGACTTCTCCCGCGCCACCGAAAGATTCAGGAATTGGGCTTTGGACAAGGCCGAGGTCCCAGGCTTGTTGGACCAGCGCGCTGGGAATCTGACCACTCTCATCGGATTCACGTGACAGGGGGCGGATTTGTTCGCGAGAAAAAGCGGCGACGGTATCACGAATGAGCTGCTGTTCCTCTGTCGGTTGAAAACTTGGCATAGCAAAAATCTCCGTTGGCCAACCCTAGCGACCGGCCTAGACACCGTCTAGTCCGTTGAGCGGGACTTGAGACTTGAGACTTGAGACTTGAGACTTGAGACTTGAGACTTGAGACTTGAGACTTGAGACTTGAGGCTTGAGGCTTGAGGGAGGAAAGGAGCTTGCTCCAGTCTCCTTAGGTGAGCGAGTTTGGAAGTTGCCGAAGGGGGAGTCTGGATATAGGGATTGTTTGGATCAAGTGGATCGGTACCCACGAAGACTACGACAAGATTGACGTGAAGGAAGTCCAACATGAAAGACATTACGCCCATTAGAACTGAATTGGACTATGAAAAAGCGCTCGCGGAAGTAGAACGTTTATGGGGGGCACGAGCTGGCACCACGGACGGGGACCGGCTCGACATCATTGCGACTCTTATTGATGTGTATGAGGCCGAGCATTACCCGATGGACCCACCGGACCCGATTGAAGCGATCAAATTTCGTATGGAGCAACAAGGGCTGACGCGTAAGGATCTCGAAGGGATTCTGGGAAGTCGCACGCGTGTGGCGGAGGTACTGAACCGACGACGTGGACTTTCGATCAACATGATTCGCCGCTTGCATGCGAAGCTCGGCATTACGGCTGAAGTGCTGATTCGTCCCACCCAGACAAGACGGGCCGCATGACGGAGATATTATGAGCAACACAGATAAAATTCGCGATCCGCTGCCGGAGACGTTTGCCACGGAGGAAGAGGCGGGAGAATTTTGGGATGCGCACGGTACGATGGAGTATGAGGAGTATCTGGAACCTGGAGAGGACAGGATTGACATCCAGCAGCGTATTTTTGAGGTACCGGTAGAGGTGGAGGTTTTTCAACGGCTCCAGCAACAGGCGCAAAGTTCACATGAAAGCGTGTCCAGGGTCGTAGATCACATTTTACGTGAGCAGCTTGCCATGACAGAGACTTGAGGGGAGATGAACTACACTACTGTCGAAAGGATAGGGCGGTCTCAAGACTCACCGACAGGTTTGTTGAGGAGTTCTTTGAGTACCACGGCCAGATCAAGAAGAGCTTTCTGACCATCGCCGCGAAATGAAGAGCCGTGCATTGTCGCAAGGGTGGTTGGTGCCAAAGCCGCAAGCCGCCGCAGGGTGCTGTCCGTATACGGGGTGTAGGGCATGTCCTTCGCCATCGGCCCGGTAAGACCACCCTGGATTGCTTCTTTTGTTCGACTGACTATATCAGACTCGGTGAGCGGTTCCGGGTCGCCCGGTTGGAAAAAAAGGTCCGAGCATAATAGTGTCCGTGTGGTCTCATCGAAATAGAGACCCGCGTCCCACCCATGTGGCACTTGTGGGGTGGAGAGAAACCGCAGGCGATGCTGTCCAATCGTGAGCACTTCGTCATCCGCGAGCACGCGCGGGGGGCGGTCCGCGAAGTCGTTGAGCATGACCATCGCGCCCACGAAACTGCCGAGTGCCTGAGCCTGAGGAGCAATGGCCAGCCATTCGTTCAATGCTCCACACTCGTCAGGCTCAAAATGGCTGAACCCGATCCACCGCAACTTCGTGGGATCGATAATCGACGCCACGGCTTCCCGCGTCGTGGAAAACATTTTCTTGAAGCCAGTGTGCATCAAGAACGGTTCCGCATCCTTGATGAGAAACTGGTTGAATTGGATGCCGAAATCAGGGTGGAAGGTGGAGATTCGATAGAGGTCTGGTGCGATTTCCGTGATGGTGCTTTGCATATTATTTCCCGCTCGCCATTTGCCAGGTGTTGTCGAGTTCCGCCATGACCGCGAGTATGGCATTGCGCAACGCCGCGACGAGTTCGTCAATCTGCTCCTTGGTGATAATCAGCGGCGGACAGACCGCGACATTATTGCCTCCCGCGACACGGGTAATCACGCCAGTGTCCAATGCTTTTTCCCAGACCCGTTGGGCAATGCGCATTTCCGCTGGGAACATTTCTTTTGTTTCTTTGTTCTTCACAATCTCAATGGCGGCGAGCAGACCATGTCCGCGCACATCGCCGATGATCGGCAACTCCCGCAGGGTGTTGAGCTTCTTGAGCAGATACTTTCCTTGCTCGCGCGACTTCTGGACGAGTTTCTCGCGTTCGATGATTTCGAGATTCGCTAACCCAGCGGCGCAGACGGTCGGGTGACCGGTGTAGGTGTAGCCATGCCAGAAGGCGTAGTCATCTCCGGTCGCCAAGAATGTCTGAAAAATTTCTTCCTTGAACAGCACCAATCCCAGCGGGAGATAACCGCTGGTGACACCTTTGGCGCTGACCAGCACGTCTGGGGTGACACCGGACCCGGCGGACGCGAACATGCTGCCGGTTCGTCCAAAGCCGGTGATCACTTCGTCACAGACCATCAAGATATTGTGCCGCGAACAGATTTCGCGCATCTTCGGCAGCCACTCGGCTGGTGGCACGACCACACCGCCAACACCTTGGACCGGTTCGGTCACAAACGCCCCGATGGTGTCCGCGCCTTCGCGTTCGATGAGCCGCTCCAGTTCCGTGGCACAGTCGATTTGACAGGCGGGATATGTCTTCCCCAGTTCACAGCGGTAGCAGTAGGGGCGCGCGATATGGAGCATGCCTGGCAGTCCAGGCGACATCTGGTTATTGAAAATGGGCATTCCCCCCAGCGATGCGGCGCCGCTAGAAGAGCCATGATACGCCTGATTCAGACTAATGAACTTGGTTTTTCCCGGCTGTCCTTTCGCTTTCCAGTAGGCACGGGTGAGACGAATGACCGATTCGATGGCTTCGGACCCACCAGACGTGAAGATCACGCGCGTCAATCCTTTGGGGGCGATTTTCGTCAGCTTGGTGGCGAGTTCGACCGTGGGCACCGCGGTGGGACCCATCAGCGTGGGCGCGAACGCCAGCTTATCCATCTGAGCCGCGACCGCGCGGTTGATCTCTTTCCGCCCATGCCCAACGTGGACATTCCACAAGGAAGAGAGCCCGTCGATGTAGCGTTTGCCTTCCGTGTCCCACAGATACACACCCTGTCCCTTCACAAAGATCGGTACCCCTTTCTTCTGGTGCATCTGGAGGGGCACGAATCCGTGGACGAGGTGGTCGCGATCCTGTTGGTGCAGTGCTCTGGCTTTCCGCGCATCAAGTGCCACGCCGGGGGCTTTCGCGCGGGATCGAATGGGGACGACTTTTGCCGATGATTTCGCTTTGTGCTGCATACGGTTCCTCCTGGTCAAATAAAAATTCCCTAACCGGGATCATACATGGTCTCACTGTGGGGAAAATCCCAGGCTATGGGAACCGCAGAAAAGTCAAAAGGCAAAAGGCAAAGGTCAAAAGGCAAAAGTGAAAAGAGCACTGAGACTTGAGACTTGAGACTTGGAACCCGAAACCCGAAACTCCTGCCCTTGGACTTTGGACTTTGGACCTTAGACGTTGGACTCCGCCCGTGCTTGAGTCGCCGCTCCGGTCTCCACGAGCGCGGCAATCTGTGCCGGGGCGATGCCAAACTCCTTCAGAATGTCGATCGTGTGTTCTCCAAGTCCAGGCGCATGGTGGCGTATCTCCGTGGGCGTGACACTGAACTTGCCGGGGACATTGATCCCGCGAATTCGTCCAGCCACTGGATGGTCGTATTCAACAAAAGTCTTATTCTGTATGAGTTGCGGGTCGCGCAAGGTTTCATCAAACTTATAGACGGGACCACAGGGGACGTCCGCGGTCTCAAAGATAGCAAGCCATTCTTGTGAGGTCTTTTCCGGCAAGAACTCATCAATCGCGGCGAGGATATCCGGGAGATGGACCGCGCGCACGGCTGGCGTGGGGTATTCCTCTATCCACGCCACTTTACCCATCGCCGTGCACATGCGTTTCCACTGGTCATCGGTGGCCGCGCAGGCGACGATATAGCCGTCTTTGGTGCGCATTGGTTGCAGCAACGCGTTGGAAATCGAGAGATGGCGAAACTCGTCGTCGGGAACGAACGTATAGCCGAACATGGTATCCGGTCCGATGAAGGACATGAGGGAGTCGATCATCGACAAGGTAATTTCCTGGCCAACGCCTTGCCGGTCGGCGGCCACGAGGGCGGCGAGCACATGGTAGACGGCATTCATGGAGGTCATTTTGTCGGCGATAGCCGTGCGGATAAATGTGGGCCTGCCGTCGCCACCCTGGACGAACGCGAGCCCGGAAATGCCCTGGATCACCGGGTCGTAGCACGGCTTGTGTGCATACGGTCCTTCGGGTCCAAAGCCGGAGATGGAGAGATAGACGAGCTTGGGGTTATATTCACGAACCGTCTGGTATCCGAATCCCAATCGCTCCATGACCCCTGGACGGAGATTGTGGACCATCACGTCACATTGCTTCACCATCGCGAGGATCGTGTCTCGCACGGCGGGCTGTTTGAGGTCGAGCACGATACTGCGCTTGTTACGATTGAAATTCACAAACCACGAGCCGAATCCGGCCTTGAAGGTCATGCTGAGGTGACGGAGAATATCGCCGCCGGGAGCTTCGACCTTGATGACATCGGCTCCCATGTCCGCCATCATCATCGTGCAAAAGGGACCCGTGATCACGCTGCTAAAGTCCAGCACCCGTACACCAGAAAGTGGTCCACCCATTATTAATCCCTCCTTATTCCTGCCCCACTACCACCAAGTCGGGGGATGGGCAATGCGGATTGAGGGGGAGGGGAAGAAATCGAAAGGCAAAAATCAAAAGGCAAAAGGCGAAAATGGAAAACAATTGAGACTTGAGACTTGCGGCTTGGAACCCGAAACCCGAAACCCGAAACTCGAAACTTCTTGACTTTGGACCTTAGACCTTGGACTTTAGACTGTGAAAGGAAGGAGGAGCGATGAAAACTAAACGCATGGGACGTACTGGCCTGAAAGTATCGGAGATTTGTTTGGGGACGATGACCTTTGGACGGCAGTGCGACGAGAAAGTCAGCTTCGGGGTCATGGATACCGCGGTCGAATTTGGTGTCGATTTTTTTGATACCGCCGATGTGTATCCCGTCGGCGGGGGGCTTGATACGGTCGGGCGCACCGAGGAGATCGTGGGCAAATGGCTCAAGGGCCGACGTGAAAAGATCGTGCTCGCGACCAAGTGTTGGGGAGCGATGGGTAAAGCGCCCAATGAGCAAGGCCTCTCGCGGAAACATATTATGCACGCGATTGATGAGAGCTTACGCCGGTTACAGACCGATTATGTCGATCTCTATCAAGTGCATGCGCCTGATCCCGGAACACCGATTGATGAGACCCTGCGCGCGCTGGACGACATCATGCGGCAGGGGAAAGCGCGATACATCGGCTGCTCGAATTTTCAAGCGTGGATGCTGGCGTCCGCGTTGTGGACCAGCGACAAACTGGGCCTCGCGCGGTTTGACTGCGTCCAGCCCCGCTATAACCTGATGTTTCGAGAAATTGAAAACGAGCTGTTGCCGCTCTGTCGCCAGTACGGAATCGGTGTGATTCCCTACAACCCCCTGGCTGGTGGTTTCCTCACCGCGAAATACAAACCTGAAGCCACGCCTTCCGCGGATACGCGTTTTGGGCTCGCGGGCAGAGCGGGGTTGATCTACCGTCAGCGCTATTGGCAGGACGCGCAATTCGCGGCGGTGTCACAGTTGCAGGACTTCTTTCTCAAGCGCAACAAGTCGCTAGCCCAAGTGGCCATCGCCTGGGTGCTTGCCCAACCCGACATTACCTCACCAATTGTTGGTGCCACGTCATCCGAGCAGCTCCGGCAATCGTTGCCAGCGACGGAGTTGACCCTCGAGAAAGAGGAAATGGATTTCTGTAACGAGGTGTGGTTTGAGCTGCCGCGGCTCAAGGACCCGTCGGTGGCGCTCCGGTGAATAAGTAGTCAGTATCCAGTAGCCAGTAGAAAAAAAGAGAGGGAGAAAATCGCCGCTATGGGAAATCTGGTCCAAGTCGCAGTTGAATTACTGATGAGGTTTCCTGTCTTATTACTGACTACTGACTACTGACTACTGACTACTGACTACTGACTACTGGCTACTGACTACTGGCTACTGGCTACTGGCTACTTTTCAGAGCATTTCGTAAAAACTGCCGTGCCCTGGCACGAACAACCGACTGAAGAACCGCATGGCGTAGGAGTCCGTCATGTTGGCGAGGAAGTCGCAGATGACGCGCTTGCGGGCGGGTTCGTTGCCGTCCGTGAATGCGCGCTCGTAGTCTTCCCCGTAATCTTCCGGGAGCAGGCCGATCGACTCGCGGCCTTGGTCGAGCGCGGCGAACAGGCGACGTAACACTTCTTTACCCTTGTAGCCCAAACTGGTGACTCGTGGGTTGCAAATCACATGATAGGACTCGAACGCCTTGAGGATCTCGATACGGATACGATTCGCGGGGGCGGCATCAATCTGTCCGGATGCTTGGATGGTCACGCTGGAGGCGAATTCGTGAATCATGTCGCGTGTGAGCATCTTGCGCGCGGCTCTGCCCGCCGTGCGCTCCAAAGCTTCCAGCCGATCCGCGATCCGTAGCAATTCGTGGTGGAGCGTCGCATCACTGAGAGTGTGTCCCTTCGCGGCAAGCTTCAGATTCACGTCACGGATCACGCGCGCGGGTGGGAGTCGGCGAAAATCGGCGACCGTCAAGAGGCCAGCCTTCAAGCTATCTTCGAGGTCGTGCACGGAGTAGGCGATGTCATCCGCCACATCCATAATCTGGCACTCGAAGCTGCGCTGCCGCCCGGTGCCAGTCCACTGAATAATCGTTTCGACGAGTGGCCAGTCATCCGCGTATACCCCTTTCACGAGGCCGTCGGGTGCCGCTGCTATGGCCGTCTCGTCAATACAGGTCTTGTATTTCAATACCCCATCCAAGGTCTGATAGGTGAGATTCAAGCCCGTGTAGGTGTCATGCTTGCGTTCGAGGCGGGTCAACACGCGCAAGGTTTGGGCGTTGCCCTCGAATCCCCCGTGGGCACGCATCAGTTCGTGCAGCACCGCTTCCCCAGTGTGGCCGAACGGGGGATGGCCGAGGTCATGCGCGAGACTGATCGCCTCGACGAGGTCAGGATCCGCCCCAAGGTTGAGCGCGATGCCCTTGGCGATCTGTGACACTTCGAGTGAGTGTGTCAATCGCGTCCGAAAGAAATCCCCTTCGTAGACGCCGAACACCTGCGTTTTTCCTTGCAGGCGACGAAAGGCTGCTGAGTGAATGATCCGCGCCCGATCTCGTTCGAATTCCGAACGACGATCAGAGCCACCTCCATTTGGCTCAGGTGTGGACCGTCTGGCCTCGGCAACACGTGCGGGTGTCATGCGCGGATTCCTCATTTCTTGACCGGCAGGATAGACAGTCCCTGATGGGGTCGCAAGCGTCCTTGCTTTTGCCTTCGGAAAAATGCTAACCTCGCGACCTCAATCAGACAGCCGGTCTCAAAAAGTGACTTAAAGTTTTCTTGTCATCCCCCGATGAGCCATTTGTGGGATCACGCAGCGTCACGATGCGAAGTTGTATGGGCAGTAAAGCTCGTGTCCTGCAAGTAGTACCAACTTACTTGCGTTGAGTTTAAAGGAAAGGAGATTTACGCCATGCAAAGAGTCAAATCATTCACCGTCACCGCCGCTTTGGTTGGAACACTGCTCGGAGGAGCCACCGCTCACGCCGGGGATACGATCAGGCCCATTGATGGGTGTGGTACCCTGACGGCCCGCGATCAGTCCTCTTACATCCTCGTGAACAGTATTCAGACGAATAACCTTAACTGTTTGATTATCGAGTCGAGCAATATCACTATCGACATGAATGGGTTCAGTATTCAGGGCTCTGGAGAAGGGACCGGGATTCTCGCTCCCGCGCCCGTTGAAGGCATCAAGATTCGCAACGGGTATGTCCGTAACTTCGCGATTGGGATTTCCTTGGGGGGAACCGGGAACGTGGTGGAAGATGTCCATGTGACCAATAACACCGATACCGGGATGGTCTTGGGAGCAAGTAATCTCGTCGATCATGTGGTCGCCCAGGCGAATAACCGGAACGGAATCCTCATGACCGCCGCCGCGACGGTGAAGAACTCAACCCTGCGTGCTAATGGCAACAACCCAGAGAGCAAAGGACTCTCAGTTGGACCAGGCAGCACGGTAACGGGGAATACGATTTGGGCCAGTGTTGGTACGGGACTCTTCGCCTCACTGGGCAGCACGGTCATTGGGAATACGGTTTTTGACTCCAATCCCGGCGCTGGGATTACCGTGATTTGTCCGAGTAACGTGCAAGATAATACCGCCGTTGGGAACACCACGGGCAATCTGTTCTTGGAAGGCTTGAATTGTCAGTCCGAGAACAACGTCCAGTAGGAAATCCTGTTTCGTCGCACCGTTTTCATTTCCAAGCAGTCCGTCCCTCGCGCTTGGGCCGGGGCGCGCAGTTTGCGCCCCCCATATCGCCCTCTTCGCCATGCGCGCCCAGCCCCCACGAGCGCCACGAATGCACGCGCGGCAATAACTCCCTTTAGCCCGCGCGATAGAGCGCATAGATCGGGATGAAGCGCACCCCTTCGATTTCGAGATACTCCATTCCTAAATAGAGCACGGAGGCGCGCACGTCCTTGCCTGGGAGGGAATCCATGAAATCGCGGAGATGGCGAATATCTCGCCGCGCTGGTTTCTCCGATGCTTTGATCTCGATCAGATAGAGCCGATTATCCTCACCCTCGAAAATCAGGTCGATTTCCGCGCCTCCGGCGCTTTTGTAATATAGGTTTCCTAAATCATTTGTGGATATGAATGCCGTTCATGCTTCGACAGGCTCAGCACGAACGGCATTCAGTCGGAACATTTCATTTAGGAAAACTATAGTAGAATTGCTCAGCCGCGAGCAATCCGAGCTTCGTATCTACTTTAAATTCCAAGGCAACCCGAAAAATCGCCAAAATATCTTGACAAATAGCCGCTAAACACACACACTTTATGGACTTTGAACAGAGAAGACTTACAGGCTGAAATCAACGCCATCGACCAAGAAATCGCCCAACTGGA
>CAMBFS010000077.1 GCA_945865755.1 Klebsiella pneumoniae | reverse complement strand
GATCATCCATTGTCACGTTGGCCTCGTTGGCGGTGAGAACATGGTCGATGGTGGGTGCCGAGAAGCCTTTTTGCGCGAGTTTGGCCTTGATGCCTTCGGGTCCAAATCCTCGTGCATTCAGGCGTTCGCTCTGGTCGGCGGCCAAGCGCGAGTCATTCAGATAGTTTTGTTCCTTGAGGCGTGTCACCGTGCGGAGAACGGCGTCCTCGGTGAAGCCTTTGGCGAGCAGCTTGGCGCTGAGTTCTCGCTCGCTGTAATCGCGCTGGGCGAGGAGGCGATAGGCGTATTCGAGAGGGGAAAGCGTGCTGGATTGCGGATTGGGGATTGGGGATTGCGGATGTTTCATGGGCAGCCGTGCACTGTGCCTGGAACCTTCACCTCACAGGCATTTCGGACACTCCCATGAGGCCTCGTTGCGGAGTGGTGCGCTGAGCGCACCCTACGGAACTGGCGGGTTACGCGGAGTGCCTGGGGGTACTCTTGCTTGGGGATGATGAGGAAAGCAATGCCGACGGTGACAGTTGAGACGCCGAGTAGGATAAGGGAGAAGAGTGGGATGGCGAGTCGGCCCTGTTGTTCAATGACATCTAATCCATACGTGTTTTTCCCGACGACGATTGGTTGCCCAGAGAGGATTTCGATTTCCGATCGCTGGAGTTGGACAAGAAGCGGGGCGTTATGAGACCACCAGCAGTTGGTGAAGAGTATCGCGAAAACGCAGATGGCGGCACCGATGAAAATGAGGACGCGGCCTTGAATATGCCTGGGATATTTTGTGAAGGCGTTGGGCATGGGGATGATCCTCCTTACTTATCGTTTCTTCTTCCGCCCCCACGATACTTGCAGTCGCCCCGCGATTTAGAGCCAATCATTGAAAGTACCGACGGGGGAATTTCGTGTTCATGCGCCGCTGCCGCTAGCAGTTGAGTAAAGTTCGGAGGCGTCATGTCCGGCAGTTCGTTATCGCGCATGAGTTCGTCGAACGCCGGAGCAATCTTCCCGGCGAAGGCCCGACACTTGGACTGCGCCGCTGGCGCGAGGGTGGCGGAGAATTTGGTGAGTTCCTCGACGATGGCATCGCCCAGCAAGCGCACATCGAGATCGCGATTGAGGTCCGGGCGGGAGGGATCGTTCTCCCGACGAGTGAAGAGGCGTTGGACGATTTCAGAAAGGAGGTTCTGCCCTAACCCACCAGCAACGCTGGCGGCACCGGCCAGCAGAGTCCCGCTCGCCATCGCCACTGGGAATAATGTGGGCAGTACTACTGCCGCCCCAATCACGGCCGCGATGGTGAGCAGATGTTGCGTGGAGGGCTGAGAGAAGGGCGTCTTTGCCACGGGCAGAGGATTGTTCATCGCCAGCACTCGCTTTCACGTGAGATGCGAGAGTTCTGGCAGATTCGCGGCGGGGAGTCTAGCGGTTGGGAGGATGGGGGACGTTGGTCGCCCTTCAATTTCCTACTTGAGTGGTAATACACGCACGCGGGCACGACTTTCATCCTCCTCCGCTCGCCATGCCGCGTAGGCCAAGGCTTGGTCAATGTCTTCCGTCTCCAGATAGGGATAGAGCCGAAGAATTTCCGCCCGTTCGTGCCCGGAGGCCAACAACCCGACGATGGTGCCCACGGTCACACGAAGCCCCCGGATGCACGGACGCCCACCCATCACCAGCGGATCACAAGTAATACGTGTCAAAGGTTTCATTGGTTGTTCTCCATTATGACATCCCCATCAGCGACGTTCCTCAATAATCGCCTCGGAGAGCGGCTGGCCTTGGACCTGAAGCAGTTTCGCGTCAGTTGGTGCGAGCGGGGTTGAGTCAACAGGGACGAGCAGCAGCCCCTTCATGCGCAGGCGTTCTATCGCGGCGGCATTCCGCCCCTGCTCCACTGTTTCCATATACTGCATAATCACCTGGGAGATCGTCACCCCGCGAGCTTTCGCTTGACTCTCCAAGCGAACGTAGATGTCATCAGGCAATTCCACTGTCGTCGTGTTCATCGGTATCTCCTTGGGGAAACTCTGCTATCGGAAAGCGGGCATGCGAGAGTTCTGGCAGATTCGCGGCGGGGAGTCTAGCGGTTGGGGGATGGGAAGCGCGGCACCGGGGATGTTCTATGCGACTCGGAGGGAGTAAGAGGAAAAGGAATTTGTTGATTCAGGTTGGTCGTTCATTGTTCTCCGAAGGGAACCACGTATGACACTCGTAAAGATTTTCCGCTCAGGACAGCTCACCTTACCCGCCGAGCTGCGCGAACAGTTCAATCTTGAGGAAGACGGATATCTCGAAGCCAAGGTCACGGCGGAAGGGATTCTCCTCACACCGGTGACGGCGAATGAACGACAGCAGGCGGGCGACGCGCTCGTGCGGTTACTGAGTCGCGTCCATGCGCAACAGCCTGGCAGTGACTTGTCCGCGGAAGAGCAAGAAGAACTGATCGCCCACGAGGTCACAGCCTCCAGGGCAGAGGATATCCACCCTGATGCTATACCGAGCGCGAGATGAAATGACGCAGTGCCCGCAGTGTCACCCTCGACTGCACGCAGGTACGAATGACGCGGTTCCGCGCGGGCATCAATGCCCACGCTACGTAAAGGCGCCGGATAAATCCGGCTTTCCGAGCCCCATTCATGGGGCGTCTCGGCGTAGCCCGGCGATTGATCGCCGGGGGCTCTTCTGGTGAACGCCTTTCTGTGCAAGGGGCGCGCGACCGCTGTCGCGGCGGGTGCGTCGCATCTCGTGGCGAGAGACAAAGACCTCTTGACCCTTGTGACGTACCAAGACGTGACCATCCTCAGCCCGGAAGCATTCCTGCGGCTTCTTCGTGAACGATCTCCCGCCGCATGAACAAGTCCCCGCTCCTCACCTCGACGAGGAAAAATTTCACGCGGCGAGACGTTCTTCAGCGTCGCGAGTCTGATCGCTTCGCGGCTCACGCCATGGACAAGAAACGCATCAAGCAGTCGCACTTCGAGAAGATCCGAGAAGATCAAGGAAGCTCAGGACAGGTCCGTTATCGGGGGAGTGTTCCGTATCCCACGCAATAAGGGGAGGCGTATGTTGAGTCGTACCTTTATACCGATAGGAATATCCGCGCGTCCAACGGCTGATTCTCCGCGGCGGAATCCGAATGAACCGTGCCGCTTCCGCGAGGCTGTAGACACCTTTGCCAATATGTTGAAATGGAATGGAGACCATTGCGCTGGTCACGTGTGACCATCATGGTCAACCAAAAACCAGCAGGTGGGGCAAGGGGGATGGGCAAAGAGAGGCAGCGAATCTGGTTCGCGGCTTCCGTGTCGCCTCACCCCATTTGCTCCCGCGGCTCACCCAACGTGCACAGCCGGGCGTCGCGTCGGGTCGGGTTCCGCTTGGCGGAGAATCTCGCGGGTGACCGGCGCGGTGTACCCTTCCCCGAACACCAGATACTTGAGCAGATAGGTGATTGGATTTCCTTCCGTCCAGCCAAAGTAGATATGCGGGATGAGACCGGTCGTATCGCGGAGATGCAGCAAGAACGCCGCGATGGCATTGGGAACGGCGGTGCAGTGGGCACGCAGCACCCGATACCCGCCAATCTCGACGCCCCGAATCGTCATGGCATCCGCGAATTCCGAGGCATCGTCCACATACACCTCAAGAAAGATCACGGGATCGCCAGCGGGAATATGATTGTCATGCCGTTGCTCCGCTTCTTTCAAGCGATATTCCGTGACGTCACCCCCATCAAGCTGATTGGCGATCACACGGAGTGGCCCAGTCCCCATCGCTGAGATGAACGTCTGAGCCGTCTCATCAAGGTCGATGCGGTCCACCCGTAATTCCGTCGCCCGCAGCACCCGCGAGAGCAGTGAGGCCCCAACAATCGCGCCAATAAAAGCCAGCGCGATCTTCAGCCCGTCCGGTTGGGCGTGGATGTTGACGGCGGTCGTGTACACAAACACCAGCGCGATGAGGAAGAACGCCCACCCCCGCCAGCCTTGTCCTCTAGTCGCCAAGGCCACGGCAATCGCCGCCGAACTCATCAGCGCCAACACGCCGGTGGCATACGCCCCACCTTGCGCATTGACATCGGCATTGAACAGCACGGTCACGAGAAAACAAATCCCCGTGAACACCAAGACCAGCGGACGTGTTGCCCGCGCCCATTCTGGGGCCATGCCATACCGTGGCAAATACCGTGGCACGATGTTCAACAACCCCGCCATCGCCGACGCTCCAGCAAACCAGAGAATCAAAATAGTGCTGAGATCATAGACAGTGCCAAACACATCGCCGAAGAACAGATGCGCTAGATAGGCGAGCGCGCGCCCATTCGCTTTGCCCGCTTCCTGTTCCGCCATGGCCGGTTGGAACTCGGCGACGGGAATCAACGTCGTCGTGACAAGGCTGCTCCCAATTAACAGCACGCTCATAATGAGCGCCGCCGCAGCCAGGAGTTTCTTGGTGTTGCGAATACGGCCAGCCAAATGCTCCGGGGTGTCCGTCGTATCGCCACGCACGAGCGGCATCACCACCACTCCGGTCTCGAAGCCCGACAAGCCCAACGCGAGGCTCGGAAACAGCAGCATCGCCGCGCCGACCATCGCCAGGGTCGTGCCATGCGTCTGGAACAGGCCAGTCCGCCAGTCCCCGAATGCGTGCGGGTGACGCAGCAGTTCCACGAAGCCGAATCCGAGGACAATGACATTCAAGAGGATATAGAGAATGACGATCCCCACCGCGAGGTTGATCGCTTCGGCGAATCCCTTGAGGAAGACCACGCCCAGAGCGGCGATGAGCACGAGCGTGACCGCGACACGGTGATGAAAGAAGGCGGGGGCGTAGGGATTCTCCGCGAGATGCGCGGTCGCGTCGGCGGCGGAGAGGGTGATGGTAATGATGAAACTCGTGGCCACGAACCCCAGCAAACACAGCACGAAGAGTTTGCCCTGCCATCGCGGCAGCAAGTTTTCAAGCATTGAGATGGACCCATCCCCGTGCGGGCTCGCTTCCGCCACGCGGTTGTACATCGGCAACGCGCCAAAGAGGGTCAACAGCACCAGGACCAGGGTCGCGAGAGGCGAGAGCGCACCAGCGGCGAGGAACGCGATCCCCGGTTGGTAGCCCAGGGTCGAGAAGTAATCGACCCCAGTGAGACACATGACGTTCCACCACGGGTGTTGATGCGCACTCTCAGTGGCATGCGGACCTTCAATTTTCTTACGATAGCCTGCAAGCAGCCACAGCGTGAGGCGGCGGCGCATGCGCGTTGGGAGCAGTGTCGTGTCAGCCATAAGAGTTGAGCGACTTAGGAAGACGCGCGGGGCAAACAGGTGATCGGGTGGCGCTACAATGCGGCGGGAATCCCCTCTTCCACGCCCATCGCCACCTTGAATATCCCTTCCTGCGCCGCGCGGAATTTCTCACACCAGGTTTTCAGGGCAATGCGGATTTTCTCTTGTCGCTCCGGTGTGGTCGCGTATTCCCGGACGAGGTCGTACACCGGATCACCATGTGCTTCGGCTTCCCCCATGTGGGCATAGAAGAATTCAAGCTGACTCCGGCTGAGGCCGTATTTTTCACTCAGGGCTTCGACTAATCGTTCCATTGAATTTTCGCGGCGGCTCTCCCCACCAATCGACATCGCGGCCAGCGTCACCAACCCATACTCCCGGCGCCCCAGTTCGATGGTCCAATTGACGTACTCAATCGCCTCCTTCGCCACCTTTGGATGGGCCAACTCTTCCGAGGTCGCGCCGAAGGCTTCCGCTAACCGACGGGATAACATCCAGTGCGCATCGTCCCCACGGCCCATGACCGTCTCTTCATCAATCAGATTCTCGACAATATGGCGACGGATTTTCTGATCGAGTGGACCGAGACCAGTATTCAGAAATATCCCACCGAAAGCGCGGATATGCTGGCCCGTGCGGTAATGATGTTGAATCGCCCATTTCTTGAGTGATTCGCGATCCATCGTTCCCGCCATCACTCCCTCGAAAAAATTCTTGCCATAGATCGGCGCTTTCTCTTGTTCCTGCATGTAGCTTCTTAGTTGCCCGGCGAATTCACTTGTCGATGTTGGCATGGCGCTTCTCCTGTACTTGAGGCGGCGAAGAAAAGAGGGGTTCCTTCCCAAATCTCCGATTCCCCGTTTCGCCGATTCTCCGTTTCGTTTTGCTGCTGTTAGACCTCAATCTCAATCACCCGATTATCTCGTTTCTTCAGGTCCACATACTCCACATACTCCACATACGGGCGGACAGCGTCTCCGCTATGGTCCTTACGGCTTTCCACCCCCACCCTGCATCATCTTTTTCATCCGTTCAATATCAGGCACGAGAATATCACCCGGCGTCTGTCCGGGTTTGCACGGGCCAAGCCACATCACATCAATGATCGTGGTCGCCTCCTTCATCCCCATGAGCGGCGGGATATAGGTCGAGGTACTTTCCACACGATAACTGGAGTCAAAACTCCCGGTAAACACCGAGCGTGAGGTCGCGGTTGACGACTCGATCTTGCACACCGATTCCGCCACCCACGTGCTGCCCTCTCGGTGGACAGTCGGTTTCGAGCAACTCATGGAATTATCCGGATCGGTGTTTTGCTCCCAGAGATCGTCACTGTTCTGATCCACGCAGGTCTGCGCGGTCAACGTGTGGTTGGGGGCATTGGATACCGTGGTTTTGATTTCCCACAACCCCGATTTGCGGCGAGGGGGAGTCTCGGATGCGACAGCAAGGACGGTCGCCATCAGCAAGAGACAGCACCCCAACCCCATACGCAGGTGATTCATCCGCCCTCCTCCCTATTCTTTGTTCGGTATCAAGCCAGTTGATAACAGCGACTCTGGATTGCGCTGTTCCACAATGTTTTCCATCCGCGTCCGTACCATCGGGAGAAACTCCGGGTGAGAAATGATGTAAAACTGTTCAGACTGAATCGCGGTGAACACTTTCTCGGCGATTTCCGCGGGCGGCGTCCCGGAGGCAATCCCCGCGAACATCATCGACGCGAAGGCCATCTCGGTTTCCGAGAACTGTTGCTCTCCACCGGGTTGAAACTGGGTGGGACGATTGCGGTCCGAGGTCGCGATGTTGGTATTCACGAAGCCAGGGCAGAGTACGGACACTTTCACTTTCGCCTGCTGCATCGCCAACTCATGATGCAGCGACTCGGAAATGGTCACCACCGCGAACTTGGTGGCGTCATAAACGGACATGAACGGTGACGACAGCAGCCCGGCCATTGATGCAGTGTTGACGATGTGGCCTTCGGTGTCTTGCTTCAGCATGATCGGCACGAACGTGCGAATCCCGTGGATCACGCCCCACAGATTCACACCAAACCCCCATTCCCAGTTTTGCAACGGTTGGGTCCAGGACGGACCGAAGCCGCCACCGACCCCGGCATTGTTGCAAACAATGTGAACGCCACCAAAAGCAGCCACGGTTTTCTGGGCCAGGTTTTCCACCGCTTCGGCTTTCGAGACATCGGTGAGTACGCCAAGCACAGTGGCTCCTTGCGCCCGCATCTCCTCTTCGGCTTTACGCAACGCACTTTCTTCCACATCGGCAAGCACGACTTTCATGCCAGCGGCGGCGAAACGGTCGGCCATCGCACGGCCAATGCCACTCGCGCCGCCGGTCACTACCGCCACGCGGTCCTTGAATTCTTTCATGTGAGGCTTCCTCCAGTGTTCAATGTAGCCGTCTTCTTTTTCTCTGACTACGGTCTTCCTTTTCCCAATGCACCCGCGCCTCTAGATCACAGCGGGAGCATCCCCTATCTTAGAAGCGTTGATGTCCACAGCCGTATGTGAAGGAGAGACGAGGAATGACTATCAGCCCAGAAATCTACGCCGCCCGGCGAGAAGCGTTCGTCCGCCAGATGGGACCCGGCGTCGCTATTTTCCCCGCCGCGCCCGCGTCCGTCCGTTCCCATGATACCGAGTACCGCTATCGTCAGGATAACGATCTCTACTATCTCACCGGGTTTCCCGAACCAGAAGCGATTTGCCTCTTGTCACCACAACACGAGAAAGAACGGTTTGTGTTGTTTGTCCGCCCACGCGATAAAGACAAGGAAGTGTGGACCGGCAAACGATTCGGCGTCGAAGGGGCCAAAGAGCTGTTTGGCGCCGATGCCGCCTACACCATGGACAAGATCGACGAGATTCTTCCTCAGCATTTGGCGCAAGCCGAAAAGGTCTATTTCAGTTTTCATCGTAACGAGCGACTCAACACCAAGATTTTCGACTTGATGAATCAGAGCCGCATGCAACGGCAACGCAGTGGCAAGGGGCCGGTCTCACTCATCGATCCAGGGGAAACGCTCCATGAGATGCGGCTGTTCAAGTCGGCGGGCGAACTGGAGATCATGCAGCGCGCGGTCGCCGCCTCGACCGCGGCGCATCACGCGGCGCTCACGCAGACCCGCCCCGGCATGTACGAGTACGAAATCGAAGCCGTGCTCGAATTTCATTTTCGCCGCATGGGAGCCGCCGGTCCCGCCTATCCCTCGATTGTCGCTTCCGGCGCGAACGCGACGATCCTGCACTACATCTCCAACGACTGCCAAATGAAGGACGGCGACCTGTTGCTGATTGATGCCGCCGCGGAGTTTGGCTGTTACTGTTCCGATGTCACCCGCACCTTCCCGGTCGGCGCTCGGTTCTCCCCCGTGCAGCGCGACGTGTACTCCCTGATCCTCAGCGCGCAAAAGGAAGCCATCGCCATGACCAAACCCGGCGTGCGCTTTGATGACATTCACCAACGAACGACGGAAATGTTGATTGATGGGCTCCGGGAGTTCGGGCTGCTGAGTGGCGACACCAAGGAGATCATCGAAAAAGGGGATCACCGCAAGTTCTACATGCACCGCACCAGTCACTGGTTGGGGATGGACGTGCATGACGTGGGCAAGTACAAGATCGGCGAGGAATCGCGGGTGCTCGAACCTGGCATGGTGCTGACCATTGAACCGGGTCTGTATATCGCCGAGGATGCCGAGGGGGTGGACGCACGGTATCGCGGCATTGGCATTCGCATCGAAGATGACGTGTTGGTCACCGCCGATGGACACGAGGTGCTGACGAAGGCGATTCCCAAGGACATTGACGACATCGAAACCATACGACAAGGGGCATTAGGATGAGACAATATGTGTGGATAGGCATGGTGGTCTGTTGGTTGGGGTTGGCGGCCAGTGGCTGCACGGTGAAGCAGCAAGAAAGCGTGCTGGGGTCGATTGGCACGGTGATTCCGGGCAGCAAAGGGTCAATGTTCGGTGACGGCACTCCTGCCGCGAGCGCGCCGACACCCCAGGCCGTGGTCGCCGCCCGCGTCGAGGTGGCGCAGACCGACGCGCAGCTCGTGTTGAACACGATGCAGCGGGCGATGAAGGATAATCCCACACCGTTTCAAGAGTGCCTGAACGAATCGCGTTGTCAGCTCGCGCTCAAGGCCCACCTCATCAACTTGCAGGAACAAGCGGTCAGCACGCTGGAGTTGCCGCCGGTGTATGATCGGTATGATCTGAAGAGAGGGAAATAAGTAATTGAATCATTTGCTCATCGGATCATTGAGTCATTGATGAAAACAATTTTTTTAATCGCTCAATCACCCGATGACTCAATGACTTAATTGTTCAATCAGCCCCTTCGCCTCTTGCAAATCCTTCGTATCAAACCCTTCGGTGAACCAGCCGTAAATCTCTGCTAACATCTGCCGGGCTTCGGCGGTCTTGCCTTGACTCTGCCACAGCCGCGCCAGACTCATCACCGCCCGCAGTTCCAGCGACTTGGCTTGCTGCTTCTGGGCGATGTCGATGGCTTTGTGAAAACACGCTTCGGCCTCTTGGGTACTAGGTGTTAGGTGCTGGGTGTTAGGGAGAAAGGGGTCGGGGGTCAGGGATCGGGAGTCAGGTATTTTTGACTTTTGACTTTTGCCCTTTGACTTTTGATTTTCCTGTTGCAGCGTTAGCTCGCCGCGCAGCCGATACAGCTCCGCCTCGTACCACCGCTCTCCAGTCCTTTGCATCAGAGCCGACGCTTCAGCGAGAGCAGCCAGCCCTTCCTCTGGCTGTCCCATTTTTCCATATATTTCGGCCAGCAGAGCCAGAAAATACGGATGTACTGCTTCCGAACCCGTAGCCCGTTGGGCAGCTAATCCCTCCTGCATCCGGACTAGACCTTCTTCCCTGTGGCCTTGTGCAGCCAGCACCCAACCTCGCCAGATAGTCGCCCACGCCGCTCGATAGGCAAATCCATGCTCGGTCGAAAGAGTGAGTAGTGCTTCTGCCTGTTCTCGGACGGCTGTCGTTTCTTGACGAAACTGGTGGAATGTTGCAGTAGTTTGTAGGGCAAAAGCCAAAGTAAAAGGATGAGCTAACTCGTGGGCCAAGTGCACTGCGTCCTGCGTGTTCTTCAGTGCCTGATCCGGATAGCCCAGACACCAAAGATTCAAGGCTGCAAAGCACAGGCAATACACTCCGGGGTCAATTCCATAGCGAAAGGCATGCGAGCGGTGTTTCTGAATATCGTAGAGCGCAATCCCTTGCTCAAGATACCTTTGGCCTTGCCGCAATTCTCCCAGCCAAAACAAGCTTGTTCCCAACGCCTGATGCGCTGCGAGCAGGAGTGAAGGGTCTTGGTTGTTCTGGGCCAGCCGCATCATCTGCTCGGCAAGTTCACGCGCTTTTTGCGCGTCTGGGCGCAGCAAGTAGAACCCCCACAGTCCGAACAGAGCTGGGAAGAGGTGAGAAGTTTCTCCTACCTGCCCGCACAACTCTAGGACCCGGTTATAAGTTTTGCCCGCCTCTGGCGCGGCATGCCCCTTGAGGATCTGGACTGGTACTCCCAGGGTAAGTTGCAGTGCGAGTTCTTGTTGGACGCGCTCGGGCGTATCCGGCAGGGTTATGAGCAGCTCGAGAGCCGTGGTGAGATGAGTGATCGCTTCTGCATACGCCGAGCGCTGCACGGCTTGTTGTCCTGCCAGGCTGAGGTACTCCACCGCCTTCTGGCTGTTCCCACTGCGCGTGTAGTGATGGGCTAACTCACTGTAGTGATCGGGTAAGCGGGCGTGAAAGAGGGCCTCGAGCGCCTGCGCCGTCTGCTCATGCCACGCTTTCCGTCTTTCGTGGAGCACGGAGTTGTAGGCGACTTCCTGGGTCAGTGCGTGCTTAAAGATGTACTCGACTTCGGGGAAGGCCGGTTGTTCGTAGAGAAACTCTTTGCGCTGGAGGGAGGAAAGGAGGCGATACAGTTCGTCTTCGGGCTGGGCGATAACCTGGCGGATCAGACTCACAGGGAACTCCCGCCCAATGACCGCGAGCTGTTGCAGTAAGGCTTTCTCGTCCGGGGCGAGACGATCGATACGGGCGGCTAACACGCCTTGTACAGAGGTCGGGAGCTGCAGCGCCGTTGTCGGGTGGGTCATGACCCACCCGACAGAAGAGTCTTGTCTCAGCACTCCCTGTTCCATCAGCTCTTGGACGATCTCTTCCATGAAGAACGGCGTGCCTTGGGTCTTGTCGAGAATCAGCTGTTTGAGGGCGTAGAGATTACTCTCCATTCCCCTCACCCTAGCCCTCTCCCCAACGGGGAGAGGGGATTTCGACTCGCCCAGCAGAACATCGAGGAATTCTTCCGCCTCTGCTTTGCCCAATGGCGCTAACCGTAATTGCGTGTAATACGTCTTCTGCCCCCACTCCTGGCGATACTCTGGGCGGTAGTTCACCAACAGCAGAACCTTGGCCGATGCTACGCTCTCACTCAGCGTGTCGAGAAACCCCTGCGTCTCGCTGTCGATCCAGTGTAAGTCCTCAAAGACCAAGATGAGCGGCTGATTCAGACTCTCTCTGAGGAAGAGCTTCTTGAGCGCCTCAAACGTCCGCTGCCGCCGAATCTGCGGGTCCATCTGCTGCAGCGGTGAGAGCTGCTCCTCAATGCTCAGCAAGGCAAACAGATAGGGCAGCGTGTCTTCCAAGCCGCGGTCTAAGGTCAACACCTTGCCCGTGACCTTCTCGCGCCGCTTGCGTTCATCGTCCCCGGCCTGAATATCGAAGTAGCTCTTGAGCAGTTCAATCACCGGCAGATATGCCGTCGCTTTGCCGTGCGACACGGAGTAGGCTTCCAGCACTAAACAGCCGTGTATCCGTAGGGGCGTATAATCATACGCCCCTACAAATTCATAGAACAACCGGGATTTGCCTAACCCCGGGTCGCCCATCGTGCCGACAATTTGCCCATGTCCGGCTTTCGCGTGTTCCAATGCTTTGTTGAGCTGCTCCATCTCGCTCTGGCGTCCGACAAACCGTGTCAGTCCTCGCCGGGCCGCCGTGACTTGCAGCCGCGTACGCAGTGGGCCTGCTCCCAGCACTTCGTAGATGTTGAGTGCTTCTTCCACTCCTTTGATCTGCGTCGGTCCCAGATCCTTGAACGCAAAGTAGCCGTCAGTGAGGCGGTGGGTATAGGCCGACACCACGATCGTGCCGGGATTAGCGAGCTGCTCCATCCGCGCCGCCAGATTGGTGGAATGGCCAACCGGCACGTAGTCGGCATGCAGATCATCTTTGCGAATCGAGCGCAGCACCACTTCGCCCGTGTTGATACCGACCCGCATCAGCAGTGGCGGATAGCCTTTGGCACGCAGCGTATCGGCATACCGACGCATGGCTTCTTGCATGCGCAGCGCGGCATACAGCGCCCGTTGGGGATGATCTTCATGGGCCAGCGGCGCGCCGAACAAGGCAAAGATGCCATCACCCAGCGCTTGCGCCACATACCCGTCATACTGATGCACGGCGTCCATCATCAGTTGCAGGGCCGGATCAATAATCGCCCGCGCCTCTTCGGGATCAAGCCCTTCGATCAGCGCCGTCGAGCCTTTGAGATCGGCAAATAACGCCGTAATGGTCTTCCGTTCACCGTCAGTTATGGTCATCGCACGGATGCGCTCGGCGAGATGTGGAGGGGTGTAGCTGCTTGGGGGTTGGAGATGAGAGATCAGGGGGCTGGGGATAGTAGCTTGCGACCTTTGCCTGTCTTCTTTTTCCCTACTGACTACTGAATGCTGACTACTGACTACGGATGATTGCTCGCCGACCCAGACCAAATAGAGACCGTCTTCGTCTACTGCGAGTCGTAGCGCACCGATGAGTTCTGCCTTGAGGTCTTCCAGATACTCATCATCCAGGTCAAAGCGCCGCTTTAATCCTCGGTAGGAGGTGCGCTTCTGCTCCTGCAGTAATTCCTTGACCTGTCTGAGCACCTCATCAAACGTCATAGCCTTCCCCTTCGGTCTCCTTATTTTTTCACCTGGCTCAGGACAACCGCACGCCCTTTTTTCAGAACAAGCCCGACCACAAGAACACTATGATGGCTTATACCCATGCTTCCGCAAATACTCCAGAATCGTCTGCTTCTCCTCGACCTTGAGCGGCGCAACCCCGCGCCGTGCCATCTCTTGCTCCATGCGGGTGACCATCACGATCCACATTTCCGGGGTCAGCAACGTGGGGCCATACAGGCGGTGACATTGGGAGCAGCGCTGTTGATAGAGCTGCGCGGCGGGGGATTCTGGTTCAGGCAGTGAGGCATTACAGCCGCTCGTGCCCACGAGCACGAGTACGAGGAAAAGCGCCATGAGCGAGTGCCAGCGCGCCCTCCACACAAATACGCTCATCACGCGCTACACCACGAACGCTTCGCGGCACACCGCTTCTTGTCCAGGAATGTCTTCCACCAGCACTTCAATCGTCTGGATCGTGTTGCCGCGCGCTTCCGTGAGACGATCCCGTAGACGGACGAGCAGATGGCGAGCGATTTCTTCGGATGACGAGTGAACAATGGGCAACAGACACACATCCTGACGCGGGAAAACGAACGAGGTGCCATCTTCGCACTGCACCGTCACTTGAGTCGCGTTTGCTTCAATTCGCAAACAATCACTCTGCTGGGGAAGCAAGGTCGAGAAATGCAGCCGCGCGCATTCTTCCTCGGCGACTTTTTTCAACACGAGAAAATCCACCACATAGCCGTCCGGCCCCACTGGGCCACTCACTGTGACTTTGACTTGGTAGGTATGGCCATGCAGCGGCTCACGAAATCCGCGAAAGGCAATGAAATGCGCCGCCGTGAACCGAAGATGCTCTTTGCCAATGGATACGGAAAAGATACTCATAGCGGTGCTCCACTCATGTTGGACGTTCCTTCGTGCGTACGGAAAAAATCGCCGAGCCCGCCGCGTGCCAAAGCGGTTTCGGCATCGCCAAACGCTTGATGATACCGTTCACGCGAGAACGTCGTGACCGCCAAGAACTGCTCTCGCTCCACGGCGAGACGTTGAGTCAGTTGCTCTCGGAGCTGAGTCACCAGCGCGGGGTCTTCGTGAGTCGGGAGCAGGTCACGCACATTCAGCCCATGCGCGCCACCAAGCAGACACGAGAGAAAATAGGTGAGTTGGTCCGCGTTCGGTTTCCGCCGCCAGGTTTCATTCATGTTCATCACCGCGGGTATGCCAGTTTCTTGCCGGACCGCGATGACGTCGTCGGCCCCCGTGCCCTCGGCTCCAGGGGCAAGAAAGATCAGCGCGCATCCTTCGTCATCAAGTCGCACGGGGTGCGGAATATAGTGTGGCGAGGTGAAGCCCGTGAGCGCCCAGAGGCGACGACGATACGCCACGCGCTCATGTCTCATTTCCTCGTGAAGCGCCCACAAAAAGTCCGCCAGTGACTTCCCCTGTCCTCGCGCCAGAATCGCCAATTGGTACATCGCGACTGGGCTATACCCTTCACGCTTGACCAACCCAGAGAAGTCGTCGAGCGAGACGGTCAATGCCAACACCTCGACTTCGCCCGTTGGCGTTGTCGTCGGCGCCATCGTGCGGCCCGTTAATGGCCACTGTGGCGATTCCACATCGGTCGCGAACCGGTCGCCATAGCGAGAGAGTTTGGCGAATCCACGTCGGCACTGACGTAACGCCACGATCGACGCGGCCTTGACGTGCACCGTGCCGGAGAACGAAAGACCCTGCCCGCTCATCAGCGAGCCGTGACCAAGAACCGTGACCTCCATACCGACGCTCAAGAGAAGTGCGGGAGGATCGCTTTACCGTACAGCTCGATCTGCGAGAGAATCTCATTGGTCGGACAGGCCGGTCGCAACACGAATTTCACGCACCCCGCCTCGACGAAGCGCTGCAACTTTTCCACGCACTCTTCCGCCGGACCGACAATGCACCGTTCCGCGACGGCTTCGGGTGACATCGGGAGTCCCCGCAGAAACGGCGCGACCGTCTTCCACGCGGCCTCGCGATCCTCACAGACATGGGTGAGCAGCAGCACGCCGGCTTCGCGCGGATTCATCGTGCGCCCAACCTCGGCACCGTAGCCGATGAGTTTGGCCATGTCGGTCTTGAACTCTTGCGGCGTCGTAAGCGCCGGGAACCAGCCGTCGCCCATGCGGGCCGTGCGTTTGAGAATGGCGTCGCTCTTGCCACCAATCCATATATCCAGCGCGCCTTTCTTGGGTTTGGGCTCAATGTTGACATGCTCGAATTGATAGAACTTGCCCTGATATGACACGTCCGTTTCCGTCCACAGTTTGCGGAGGATCTCAATGCCTTCTTCGAGTCGTTTGGCGCGCTCCTGCGGCGCGATGCCACAGGCTTCAAGATCGCGCACGTCGCTGCCTGACCCCACGGCCATAATCATGCGACCACCGGAAATATAGTCGAGTGTCGCGTAGGTCTTGGCGACTTGGACGGGACTGCGGGCGGGCAGGGTCAACACGCTCGGCCCCATTTTGAGCTTTTTCGTCCGTGCGGCGATCATGGCGAAGAGACAAGTGATGTCGAGTGTCGGATTGCGGGTGACGATATGATCGGACAACCACAGGGAGTCCAACCCGATACTCTCCGCGAATTCCGCCGCTTCGCACAGCAATTGCGGTTCTGGTAGCCCGTATTTCCACTGGCCAAAGCCGATCCCGATTTTCACGCCGTTCATAATGACCCTCCCTTATATATAGAATCCATTCGTATGATCCCCCTCACCCTAGCCCTCTCCCAGCCGGGCAATGGCATTAAGTTAAGCCGAAACGTGACTGCTCGCAGCAAACCGGGGGTTGAAACCCCCGGCTACCCTCATACGCCGCTCTGCGGCATATCTGGCCTCGCGGAGCGAGGCGATGAGGGTAGCCGGGGAGTTCAGTCCCCGGCGAGGGGAGGCGCGGGGCCGCTTTCCACCACGACAAAATTTCGTATCTACTTTAAATCCCAAGGCGGCCCCGCCATCAAGTCTGGACCGCTTGCGCTTTTTGCACGATCAAATCCGCCAGGGATGGGAGCTTGAATTGGCCGGTCACCCGGTCGTAAACGTAATCATAAAAGCTCACGCCCAGCTTCT
>CAMBFS010000076.1 GCA_945865755.1 Klebsiella pneumoniae | reverse complement strand
GAAGCTGGGCGTGAGCTTTTATGATTACGTTTACGACCGGGTGACCGGCCAATTCAAGCTCCCATCCCTGGCGGATTTGATCGTGCAAAAAGCGCAAGCGGTCCAGACTTGATGGCGGGGCCGCCTTGGGATTTAAAGTAGATACATCTTGAGCACACTTGTCGAACTCTTCGATCAACACCGAGACCACCTTCACCTGCGCTTGGGGGAGCACCCTGATGGCGAACTCGCTGTCCGAGAAGTGAAAACCTTCTTGGGGACGCTCTTGACCGCCTACGGTCAAGAACAGGACCACCCCCTGACCGCGCGTCGCTTGTGTGGGTTTCTGCTGGACGTGGTCTCCGCCGCGGTGACGACACTGGCGGGGCACTCGGTGGTAACCGAGCAACAGCAAGAGCTTGCTCCCTCACCTCCGGCCTCACGATCCTCCGAACGTGGTCGCTGGCTGTTACGCGCCGTGTACGGAGTCATCGCTATCGCGCTCGCGGGTATGCTGTTCCAAGACGGTGCGCTCACGGCGCTGGCATTATTGGGTGCGCTCGTCTTGCTCACTCTGCGCGAATGGTTTTCCGCCCCTGCGCTGCCTGCTGTTCCCACTCTCCAGCCGAGTCCTTCTCCGCGCATGGTCCTCGATGAGCAAAGACTGCTATCCGCATTGCGCGAGGCGATGAAGGCCGTGGATGTGGTGATGGCCGAGGCGGTCCACTCTCCCGCGGTCGCTTCAAGTGCTTGGGAGGAAGATGGGACGTTGCTCGACCTCATGCACGAATTGCTCCGCGCCGCCTACGCGGAGGATGGGGAATATGCGTTGAAACATCTCAACACCCTCACGTTTGTGTTGATGCGCCAAGGGGTGACGTTACAGAACTTTACCGCCGAGCACCATCAATTGTTCGACGCGGTTCCAGACCTCACTCCCCACAGTCAGACGTGGCGGACCTTGAAACCCGCGTTGGTGAAGAAGGATGGTCGCGTCCTCAGGCGAGGATTGGTGGCGGAGCCGACGGTCAGCAAAGCGCATCTCCACTAATAGCCCGGCTTCTCAAGTTGAGAGGCCGAAACGCAAACGCATGGATAAACGGACACGCTTCCAGGATGTGGAGATTCTCGGTTTTGATCTTGGTCATGGAGAGAGCGCGATCGCGCTGGCCATGTTGTCAGCCACGGTGGAGCCGCAGATTCTCGATCTGTATGGGGCAAGAAGCATCCTCACCGCCGTGGCGCGGCATCCTACTCGTGGCGTATTGATTGGCGACGATGCCTACCTTTCGCGTAATGTCAGCGAGCTCGCCATCGCGTTTAAGAGTCCGGAGGTGGAGCGCCGCGAGGTGCATGAACCGATCACCCTCTTTGTCGGGAAAATCCTCGAAGTCCTGGTGCGTGACCGCAAGATCACCGGGGGAGCTGTTACGCTCTTCTTCGTTGGATGTCCCTCTGGGTGGAGCGAGGAAGTGCGTACCCGGTACGCGGCCCTCTTGCGGCGGGCGGGGATGTCCCAGGTCACGGTCTGGCCAGAATCACGGGCCGCGTTAGTGTACGCTCGCGAAGCAGGCTACATTTCTCAAGACCTCGCCGAGGGAGCGATCCTCATTGTGGATATTGGCTCGTCCACCACCGATTTCACGGCGGTGCGCGACTTGAAGATTCGCCTGAGTGACTTTGGCCAGAACGCGCTCGGCGGTGGGCTGCTCGATAAGGCGATTCTGGAACGCACGGTGGCTACCCATCCTCGCGCTACTGAACTGCGAGGGATTTTCGCCGCGTATCCCGTCTATGCGGCGATCTGCGAACTGGAATGCCGCAAAGTGAAGGAGATGTACTTCTCCAATCCCGATATGTGGCTGGACACGCCGGCGAGCCGCTCCGTCCGATTGGAAACGGCGCCGCCGTTGTATGTCGATATCGCGATCACGCCGCGGGTGATGGACGAATTATTGATGACCCCATTGCCACAACGGCAAGGGCGGAGTTGGCACGCCACGTTTCGTGAGGCGCTTTTGCACGCGCGGGAACGGATGCGAGAGGAGCAACCACGCTTGGTGTTGCTCACTGGTGGTGCGTCGCGCATGGCCTTTACGGCTGACCTCTGTGCCGAGGTGTTTCCCCAGGCTCGGATCGTGCGTGGCGCCGAGCCGGAGTTTGCTATTGCTCGTGGATTGGCAAGTGCCGGGCGTGTCGAGCTGAAAACGGCGGCGTTTCGTGAAGCGATTGAACAGTTGCTCGCTTCGGGACAATTGCGGCGGACGGTTGAGGAGCGGCTGGCCCCGCTCATGAATGCCGTGGCGATATTTCTGGCGCGGCGACTATCCGACCACTCGGTGCTGCCCGCGTTTCGCGATTGGCAAGTGGGCCGCGTGCGCACGCTGACCGCGCTGGAACACACCATTCCAGCGCGTGCCGTGGAATGGCTCGCGAGCGTGGAAGGGCGGCAGTTGCTGGCGCAGGTCGTGGCGACGTGGTTCGCCGATTTGCTTCCTGAAGTGGAGAAATTAACGGACCCGATCTGCGATACCTATCGGATTCCTCATGCGTCGTTGAGCGTGCCAGCTTTCCTCAATATGCGACAGATCGCCGAAGTGCCCGAGGGCATGGTGGATATGAGCAACATGACGTTCCTGGGCGACATCGGCAACCTGGTGACCGTGCTGGGGTCAATCCTGATCGCTCAAATTGTCGGCGGTGGCGGAACCGCGCTGTTGCTGCCGGGGCCATTGGGGCTGGTGATTGGCATGGTCATTGGACTAGTCACCCTGAGTCTCGGCAAAGGCATCATGATCGACTGGCTCAAGAGCGTCGAATTGCCGATCCTGGCGCGCGGACTCATTACGGAGAGTCGGGTCAAGACCGCGCTCGTGGAACAACAGGGGGAGTTTACCGAAAAGATTCATGACGCGCTGTTGGCGAGTTTACCGACCTTCAATGAGTTCCTTGATGCCATTGCCCAGTCGATCACTGACGCGCTGCACAAAGCGGCGGATCGCGCGGTCTTGTTGATTCGCTGAGAGAGTGTTCCTGGTTTCTTGAATCCATACCGGTCGTTCGCTATAGTCTGCTGCCTCATGGTGGGTGTGGCTGTTCTTGTGATGTCCGAGGGGGAGGAAGTGTCTCCGCTTACGAAGGTTGGTGGGATGTCACTCCTGAAGCGCGCGGTGCTCTCCGTGCAAAAAGCAGGGGTCACGACGTGCTACCTATACGTCAATCACGTGACCGCGGCGTTACGACACGAGGTCCATGACGATGCCCGGGTAACGAGTCGGATTGTGTGGGTCTCGCCCAATCTTGACGATCCCCACATCCCAGAACCCCTAGAGACAGAGCCGAGTGTGGTGTTTTCCGTGACCACGATTGTTCGGCATCCTCTACTCCAGACCATTACCCAAGATGCCTCGGCGGAAAAACCGACGGTCTTTACCGATGCCTCTGGTGACGCCGTGATTGCCCTAGTGCCAGGCGCGCACGTGTCTACCCTTTTGCGCGAACTGCGGCAGGGACAGCGACTTGCCGACACGTCCGCTATCAGGGGGGGAGACCAACAACGATTGCCACAGGCGCGCTCGCTGTTTGTTCATCGTTTGACACCAGCGTCCCGAATCGCGGAGGTTGAACAGGCGTTACTCTTGTCGCTCGAAAATCCGCGGGACGGGCAGGTCGATACCTATTTCAACCGGAAACTGTCGCGCCCGCTAACGCGATGGCTGTTGCATACGCTGCTGACTCCGAATCAGATCACCCTCCTCTCGTGCATGGTTGGTCTGGTCGGAGCGTTATGTTTTTTTCCTGGTGGCTATTGGGGGCCGGTGCTCGGCGCGGTGTTCTTGCAGTTCTCGGTGGTGTTGGATTGTTGTGATGGAGAAGTCGCACGGGTGAAGTTTTTAGAATCTCCGTTTGGCGATGTGCTCGATATCGTCTGTGACACGCTGGTGACGATCGCGATCTTTGTCGGCATGGGGGTTGCCGTATGGCAAGATGGCGCGTCGTCTCATGCCCTGCCTTTAGCAAGCATGTTGGTCTTGGGTGGCTGCTTGGCCTTTCCGTTAGTGACCTTGGCGGAGAAAACCGAAGCCGTCGGAGATCGGCGTGGGGGGTGGGAAGATAGCCTGATGAAACGACTCATCGCCAGCTTGACCACACGCGATGTGTCGATCGTGATCTTCGCCAGCGCACTGACAGGGAATCTCCTCTGGTTTTTGTGGGGAGCCGCTATCGGGGCGCAGATATTTTGGCTAGTGCTGCTGTGGCTATTATGGCGAGCAGGACGATTGCAACATTGGAGACAAGGAGTGGAGGTAAAAGATGAAGAGGTCTGAGGCACGGAATTGGCTTGGGAAGGTCCTCGTTTTTCTCGTGTTGTTGACGGTCAGTGGTCCCGCGCGGACGTGGGCGCTCGAAGAGGAGAATTTAGGGCAGCAGGAGCCTGACTCGCTCCCGAAGAGCGACGGGAAGAACGACGGATCAATGGATCACGCGACACATCACGGCGCGCATGCAGGGGCAGGTGACGAGGCGATGCCACAAGAGGCTGGAAACGGGAGTCCCCCCCATCAGCACCACGACGGGAACGGGACGGATCTCTCCAGCCCTCATCACCAGGAAGCCGCGTATACCGTCGGCTCCTCAACCGCTGGGGAACATCACCATCATCGCGCCCCGGTTCTGCCTCCAGATGAAGATCAGGCGTATTCGGAATTGAATCACCAAATCGCCGGGGTGTTTGTTTTCCTTGCCGGTGGATTCGCTTTGCTCGCGGCCTCTGGCAACCCGCGCTTCTCTTGGACGCAGTATAGTTGGCCGCTCTTTTTCTTTCTGATGGGGCTTTTTCTCTTCGTCCGCCATGACCCAGAATCCTGGCCGTGGGGACCGCTACCCTTGCTCGAAGCCATGCGTGATCCGCAAGTCCTGCAACACTCGCTGTTCACCGTCATCGTTCTTGCCATTGGCGTGGTGGAATGGCTGCGTTGTCGTGGGACATTGACGCATCCAGGGTGGGGACTGATCTTTCCTGTCCTCGCGGTGTCCGCGGCGGCGATGTTGTTCCTCCATAAACATGGAGACGGACCGTCGGCGGACAAGATTTATCGTCACCATGTGATTATGGCGGTCGCGGGGATTCTCGCGATGGTGGCGAAAGTGTTGGGTGACGCGAAATTGCTGCCAGCGAAGGTTGGTGGCTATGCGTGGTCGGCACTGATGATGTTCATTGGCATCATGTTGTTGCTTTACACCGAGTGAATCTTTCGCGGCAGGAAAGTGCCACTCACATGGGCAAGCGCGGTGAGGCCGACGAGATTGAAGACCATTTCGCGGCCCCGCCGCAGAGCCATGAGGGTAAGCCCCGCTCCGTCATCAAGCCCAAGCAAACGACAGAGATAGACGCCACCCGCTTCCTGCACTCCTACCGCGCCGGGAATGATGAGACCAGCCGCGCTCACGGGCTGGATCATCGTTTCGATAATCAGCGCATCGAGAATGGGAGCATCCACTCCCATGAAGTATAAAAAGAGCGCCAGTTCCACCGCATTCAAGAGCCAACCACCGAAGTGGTAGAGGGTTGAGGTCACAAAGCGGCGCGAATCCCCCTCGTAGATACTCAACAAGTGTGCGTCGATTCGTCGCGCGCGTTCTTCCCAGTGCGTGAGGCGCTGCCACCGCGGGAGGAAACGAGAGAGCGCGCGTACGGCCATCCCGATGAGTCCGCGTCGTTGCCAGCGAATCAGGAGCATGACGAACCCGTAGGCCAAGGCGATCAACGGGCCAAAGAGCCACCAGCCCTGCGCGATCCACCCTAAGCGGTACAGAAAGAACGGAATTCCGATCAACACAAACACCACTTGTGAGACCGTCAACGCCGTCTTCGCGACCACCACCGAGGCCAAGCCTACATCCGTCGTCAACCCATGAGCACGAAGCATGTAGACCTTCACGGGTTCACCGCCAAGGTTACCGGTTGGGGTCAGGTTGTTGATGGCTTCCCCGGCCAGACGGGCGAGCGACCACCGCCATAACGGAATATGCGGGAGCTGCAGGGTAGCGGGCAAGGCACACGCCCACCCTTTCGCGTCGCAGAGCGCAATGACAAGCGAAGGGACGAGCAGGACTGGAGCCCACCAGCCAATCTGGCGGAAATAGTGCCACACATCGGTCAGGCCGACCTGCCACACGACCCACCCGAGGAGCGCGAATCCGCTCAGGACAGCAAGGCCATGCAGAAGCAGGTGTCGGGTGGAGGGACGATCAGCCATGCGCAACACAAGGGGAACACGCTACGCTGCCACCAGACTGCGTAACAACGCGAGGTTTTCGCGGTCTTCGTGACAATCGGCGCTTTTGGGGGTCTCCAAACACATGGGCAGCCCCCAGAAACGCTGGTCGTTGAGCAGCAGACGAAAGGCTTCCACACCAAGAAAGCCTTTGCCAATATGCTCGTGCCGATCAACACGGCAGCCGAGGTCTTTCTTGGCGTCGTTAATATGAAAAGCGACCAAGCGGTCGAGGCCGATCTCCTCGTCAAATTCACTGAACGTGCGTTCGTATCCTTCCTTGTCGCGCAGATCATATCCCGCGGCAAAGGCATGCTCGGTGTCGAAACACACTCGCACGAGGTCCGGGGCTGTGGTGGCGTCGATCATCCGCCGCACCTGGTTGAAGGTATAGCCCAGATTCGAGCCCTGACCCGCGGTAATTTCAATCGCGAAGCGCGTGGTGAAGCCGGGACATGCCTTGTGCATCTCATCAATCGACTTGGCGATGGTTTTGATGCCTTCCGCTTCCCCCGCGCCAACATGGGCTCCAGGATGGGCAATCAAGTACGCCACACCGAGCGCTTCGCAACGCTGCATTTCGTCAATGAGTCCGGCAACTGACTTTTTGCGTAACGCTTCGTCTGGCGCGGCGAAGTTGTACAGATACGAGTCATGGGCAACAACCATGTTAATGCCCGTCTCTTCCTTCGCGGCCCGAAATCTCAGGATGTCGTCTTCGCTCAGCGGTTTTGCCGCCCATTGTCGAGACGACTTGGTGAAAATCTGCACCGTCTCGCAGCCAACGTCTTTGCCTTGGAAAAGCGCGTTCTGTACTCCACCGGCAATCGACATGTGAGAGCCCAGGAGTGGCCTTTTTTTCGTTGCTGCTTTCTTCGCCATGCCCATTCCTTTAAGGGAGCCCGCAGCCGATGGCTAGGGGGTGCTGCCAGAGGCGAGACCCGCGAGTTCCCGGGCGACCGTGAACCGCTCTCCAATCCAATTCCCCACGTCCCTTGGCTGTGGCGGCGCGAAGATGCTCGTGCATGAGGTCGCGATGGGGAACGATGTCGAACCTTGTTCCGCCAGCTTGCGCAGGAGGCTGACAGCAAAAAGCCCAGAGACACGGGGAGATGTCTCTGGGCTGGAGGGAACGGGCAGTTGTCAGTCGCGGTCGTGGTTAATAGCGGTTAGTAACGGGGAATCAGAATGTCCAACAACGGGAGCGCGCCAGTCGTGGGAGGATAGTAAGAAGACGAATTTCCGTAAGGGCGCCCCCCGTAAGGGCTTCCTCCGTAAGGGCTTCCCCCGTAGGGGCTCCCGTAATAGGGAGGAAGGTCGTTGGTGTACGGAGAACGAGAGCGGCGACCATCGTAGCCATCGCGATAATAGCGGTCATCACGATAGCGGTCATCACGATAACGGCCATCAGTGTAATGGCCATCCTTATAGTCGCCGTGATCGTGATTTCGGTGATGTCGTTTTGAGTGCCGCTTCCGGCTATCGCGATAGTCCTTATGATCGTCGTCGTCGTAACGACTATAGGAGTCGTGATCGTGATGTTTGTGGTTCCTTTTTGCGAGAGCCAAAGAGGGAGCGATGAGTAAAAAAGCCGCTAATGGCAGAACAGCGAGAGTGATTTTCTTCAGAGATGTTTTCATAACATCCTCCTTCTGAGACAAAGAAACACCACCAGAAAATAAAGGTCGCGTTCGCAAAAGAGACGGCACCGTGTCGCGTGAGAGGCGGCGAAGGAACTCCCCGGACTAAGGAGCCTTCGCCGCCGCCATCGCTGCATTGTTACGGAGCGGTCGGCAAACCGGCGGCAAGGCCATTTTCAGTGGCCTCGACGAGACAGTGGGGGTGTTGCCACGGACCATCGGCAAAAACGATGTTGTCGAGGCGGGCATTATCACCACTCACCCCACCTGGCACGTAATCAAAACCTAACGCATCGCGTGTCCGCCAGGCAATGAAGTGATCAGCGCAAGAGGTGTCGCCACTGACGCCGAGCGCGCCAATCAAGGTCTTGGCGCTGTTATAGAGCCCCAGGCCACCACCAAACACATTCACGCCGCCGATTTTCTCGCCAACCAGCGGATCGTTGGGCTGCCCGTAGTTTTTGGGATTTCCTCGGTATGCCACCTCCGGGTTCACGGGATTACTATGTTGCAAGCCATATAAACTGCCCCCCGGCTGCACCGCCGTGTAGAGGTTCGCCGTGGAAAGGGCGAGCGCGGGGAGACTGAAGGCATTCGCCGTATTCGCTTTCTGTGCCGAGATGACCCGACTCCCTGGCCATTGCGCGCCACGGTTGGTGCCGGTGAAGGCCACCGCGCACACGATCCCATCGCGATTGACGATGGTGCCCCACATATCGAGATCGAACCCACCATTATTGCTGGCGTGATTCCGTGCCGTGGTGAGCGCGGCTTTCAGCGCCGCGTGGTCTGGGAGATCCTTGCACTCGGCTTTCGTGTCCGCGCGGGCTGGCGTTGACGTGGCCATGACCACACCAAGTGCCGCCGCGACCAGAAAGCCTGCCGAGAAAATACTCTTTCCGCTATACCGTTCCATCTTCCTATCCTCCGTTGGGGTAATAAGTTGTGACAAAAAGGCACCTTGGCCTATCCAGTTGCCTTACCGCTGCGGACTTACGTGGAGCCGCTTTTTTTGTCAAGGACGAACACCGCGGGCGCCTCGTCTTCCTTCTTGACAACCACCGAAGGCGTGACAGACAATGCCTTCCCACAACGCGATAGAGTTTTTCACAACAAGGAGGACCGAGCATGCGTGTGATCTCAGCCGATTCCCACATGTCGGTACGCGCTCTGGTATTCCGGATTCACAGAGGAATGAAATTATGTCTGGAACGCCTGTTCAGCCAATGATGCAACGTCGGGTGACAAAAGCGGAATTCTGGGCGTTGCCAGAAGGCCCGCCACATTTCGAGTTTGAAGACGGAGTATTGATTCCCATGCCAAGCCCACATGGCCGTCACCAAGATATTGCCTCCGCGCTCGCGCGCGCCCTCCAAGTCTACGTCGTTCGCAATGGACTGGGCCGGTGTTGGATAGCGATTGATGTCGATTTGACGGAGAAGCTGACATACGTCCCAGACCTTGTGTTTCTCACGACAGACAACTTGCCTCGCTATAGTGAGCAGAGCGGCAAAATTCACGGAGCGCCCGACTTGGCGATAGAAATCGTCTCACGCAGCCATCCTGGACGCGACCGCGTGACCAAATTCAATAATTATCTCGCATCCGGCGTGGCGTGGTACTGGCTGATTGACGCCGAGAGCCTGGTGCAAGAAGAGTATCATGCCGAAAGTGGCCGCTATTCACGGACCACCGCGGCGGAAGTTGGGGAACCGTTCCGTCCGTCGGTTTTTCCCGGGTTCGAATTGAATCTCAAAACCTTGTTGGAAGAACAAGGAGTGATCGTCTCAAGCTGAGTGCTCCGTGATATGGCGCGACGTGAAACCGAACACCGCATGAAAGGGAGAGGGAGGGGGCGCTTCTCGTACCTCTCCCTTTCCTCGTTATCCCAGCCGTACAGTCTCAGGAACACCGGGCAACAATGACCGCAGCAGTGGGTCTCCAGCAGGGCGCTGATGGAGACCACGGTACAGCCCGCGAATCACCCCCTGGACAACCGCGCGATCCAACACCTGTCGCTGTTCACGATCATGGACCATGAGGTGCATCGGCAACGGACCAAAGCGTCCAGGGAACAGGTACGGCACTCGCTCCAGGATGTTGGTGTCGCTTCGGCGATAAAAGGGGATGAGGGCATCCTCGACTTCAAGCGTCAACAACGACGCGCGTGGACACAACTCACGCAGGTGCGAGATCAACCAACGATACAACAGCGTGCCAATCCCTCGCCCTTTCTGCTCGTGTCGAACCCCAATGTAATCCAGATGGACAAACGCGGGGCGGTGGCTGATCCAGATCAACGCGAACCCCAGCACTGTCCCCTGTTCTTGGGTGATGAAAAGCTGATACTGTCCGGCTGCCAGGAGGGAGCGAATCGTGGTCACCGACAACCGGCTGTCGGCGGAAAATTCCGCCTGATAAATCCGCATGGCGTCCTGAAACCGCCGCGACCGGTAGTGCACGATGCGCATGATGGAAAGACCGCCATTCGTCTGTTGCATGAGCCTGCTCATACCTGATGGTGTGTGAGGTGACAATTGTTCGGAGCTGCCCGTTATGAATAGCAAACTCCTCTTTATGACCATGCGCGTCGCCGTCCGCTCCCTGCGGCGCAATACGTTGCGTTCCATCCTGACGATGTTAGGGATTATTTTTGGTGTGGGTGCCGTGATCGCGATGGTGGCCATTAGCCAAGGGGCCGATGCGTTTATTCAAGCGCAGATTAACAGCTTGGGCACGAACATCATCATGGTGATGCCCGGCACCAGCTCAGCGGGAGGCGTGCGCTCTGGGTATGGCGGAGCGTCGTCGTTGACCGTGGCGGATGCACAGGCGATTCCGCGCGAGTGTCCATCGGTGGCGGCGGCCACCTCCTTGAAGAGGCAGACCATGCAGGTGGTCGCGGGTAATCAGAACTGGAGCACGATGATTCAGGGCGTTGGCCCCGATTATTTCGCGGTGCGGGACTGGCCACTGACGGAAGGTCGGACGTTCACCCGTCAGGAAGAATTGACCGGAGCGCGCGTCGCCCTGTTGGGTGAAGCCGCGGCTCGCAATCTCTTCCTCGATGGCCAAGTCCCAATCGGAGCCACCATTCGGGTCCAGAATGTTCCACTGCAAGTCATTGGCTTGTTGGCGGCGAAAGGCCAAACGGGCTGGGGCCAAGATCAAGATGACACGGTCGTGGTGCCGTTCGCGACCGCGGAACGACGGCTGATTGGCGCGGAGATTCTGGGCGTCGTGAATCTGATTCTCGTGTCCGCGCATGACGCCAAACTCACCATGAAAGCGGAAAAAGAAGTCCGCGCCTTGTTGCGCGCGCGCCATCGCCTCCCGGAAGGCCAAGACGATGATTTCGTCGTCCGGCGCTTGCAAGACATCGCCGATGCGTCCGCTGGAGCCAGTCAGGTGATGACGATTCTGCTCGCCTCCGTGGCCTCGATCGCGCTGGTGGTGGGTGGGATCGGCGTGATGAACATTTTGTTAGTATCCGTCACCGAACGCACCCGGGAAATCGGGTTGCGCATGGCGGTGGGCGCGAAAGCCCGTCATATCCTGTTGCAGTTTTTGGTCGAGGCAATGATGCTCAGCATGGTCGGTGGACTACTCGGCATCGCGTTGGGCATTGGGAGTGCCCGTGCCGTGGCCTATTTCGCCCATTGGCCGAGTCTCGTCTCGCCCGCCGCCGTGCTGGGCTCGTTCGCGTTCTCTGGTGTCGTCGGCATCATTTTTGGTTATTACCCCGCCTATAAAGCCTCGCGCCTCAACCCGATCGAGGCGCTCCGTTACGAATGAGTCAATAAGGAAACGTCACGCAATCCCTCTCACCCTAGCCCTCTCCCAGCCGGGAGAGGGAATGAAAACACGATTGACGAATGAGCCATTTCCTCACGCTTCCACGGGTGCGGCTCCATTATCTGGAATGGGGGATCCCCACCGCTCCCGCGCTTGTTCTCCTGCACGGCGGGGCCGCTCATGCTCATTGGTGGGATCACCTCGCGCCGCTGCTGGCTGAGCAGTATCACGTGGTCGCGCTCGACTTCCGTGGACATGGGAATAGTGGTTGGGTTGTCCCGCCCGCCTACGAAATCGAAGATTATGTTGGCGACTTGGAGAGTGCTTTTGCGGCGTTACACTTGGACTCGCCAGTGTTACTGGGGCACTCCTTGGGTGGCTTTATCGCGCTGACCTACGCGACTCGTCATGCCGCCACCCTGCGCGGACTTATTGTGGTCGATATGGGATTTCGCTTGCGGAGCAGTCGCACCATGCGGTTTCTGCGCAATATGCCCTCACCTCACTACGAGAACGAGGAAGCCGTGCTGCGCCGCTTCCAATTATTCCCTAGCGAAACCGTGGCCACGCCTTCCTTGCTCCATCACATTGCCCTCACCAGTGTACGCCCACAGACGACGGGAGGTCTGACGTTGAAGTTTGACCGCGCGACGATGGGACGATCACCTCGCGATTTATCCGCCCTACTGGAAACTATCACTTGCCCAACGCTACTCCTCCGTGGTAGTGACAGCCAGCATTTGACAGCGACAACGATGGCTGAAGTGGTCACCCGTTGTCCTTATGCGCGGGGAGTGGAAATTCCCGGTGCGGGACATCAGGTGTTCCTGGACAATCCGCCGGCGTTCCTGAGCGCCGTGCGCGATTTTCTTCGCGATGAAGTGGAGGGGCGTATATGACAGACCTGATTCACCGGGCCGCGCAGGCGCTTCGCGGGGCTCGGAAAACAATCGCGCTCACGGGTGCTGGTATCTCCGCCGAGAGCGGTATTCCCACCTTTCGTGATCCAGGTGGGTTGTGGGACCGCTACGACCCGGAAGAGTACGCCACGATCGAGGCGTTTCGCCGCACGCCAGGCAAAGTCTGGCGGATGATGAAAGACTTCACGGAACTCAAGACCGCCCGTCCCAATCCTGGTCACTACGGGTTAGCCCAACTCGAGCAGATGGGGTTTCTGCGTTGCATCATCACGCAGAACGTGGACAACCTGCATCAAGACGCGGGCAGCCGCGATGTCATCGAGTTTCACGGCAACATGCGGCAGGTGATCTGCCAACAATGCGACAAGACGCTACCACTCGAAGACATATCGTTAGAGACGCTCCCCCCGTATTGCTCTTGCGGAGGCGTGTTCAAGCCCGCGGGCGTGTTTTTTGGCGAACCGATTCCGATGCACGCGATGCTGCGCTCGCAGGAAGAGGCGCAAAGCTGCGAGGTGATCCTGGTGATTGGCACGTCCGCTGTTGTGTACCCCGCGGCGGACATTCCCCGCGTCGCCAAAGAGGCCGGGGCGCACGTCATCGAGATCAACCCGGAACGCACGGACCTTACCAGCGGCGTGTCTGATTTTCTCATTCAAGAAAAAGCCGGAGTCGCGATTCCACGGATCGTCGCCGCGATTCGAGCGATGGCGTCTTGAGGACGACAAGGGGGAAACGGGGAAGAGGGGAAACGGGCAAAGGGAGAAGAAAACGCTTCTTCTTGTCTTCCGTTTCCCCATTTCCCCTTTTGCCCATTTCCCCCTTGTCCACCCAACGTCCCTCCAAATTTCCGTGTGATCACTGCAAAGGGGTACTCCAATGAGCTGGCCACCACGCTACACCATCTTGCTGTTACTGTTCCTGCTTTCGTTAGTGAATTACATCGACCGCGTGAACATCTCGCTCACCGCGCCGGTGATGATGCCCGAACTCGGATGGGACACCGCATGGTTCGGCGTGGTCTTCTCCGCGTTCACCTGTGGGTACGCCGTATTCATGATTCCCAGTGGCTTGCTCGCTGATACCCGCAGTCCGAAAATGCTGTTGGCCATCGCCTGTTTTGGCTGGTCATTTTTCACGCTGCTCACGCCGTTGGGACAACATGCGTTTTCCTTGATGTTGGCGATGCGCTTTCTCGTGGGCATGTTTGAGGCGGTCAGTTTACCCGCCGCGACCGTCGTCAATATGCGCTGGGTGCCGAAGCACGAGATGGGCGTCGCGCAGATGATTAGCTTGTCGGGCATCTATGCTGGACAACTGATCGCGTATCCAATCGCCACGTGGATCATGACTCATTTTTCTTGGCACGCGGTTTTTTACTTCAACGCGGTGGCGGGGTTTGTGTGGATCGCGATCTGGCTCCGCTACGGATCGGATACGCCCCCGCGGAGCACGAGTGAGCAAGCGACTATCGATGCCAGTCCGCAACCGAAGGTGAAAATTCCGCTGAGCGCCTTGCTGGCGACGCCAGCCGTGTTGGCGCTCACGCTCGCCTATTTCTTCTGGGCCTACGGGTTGTCGATGGTGGTCGCGTGGCTCCCCACCTATTTGATGAAGGCACGTGGATTCTCCTTACGAGAGATGGGGCTGGTGGGCATGCTCCCCGTTGCCGGCGGATTGATTGGCGTGCTCGGTGGTGGCGCGTTGTCCGATGGGCTGGCCAAACGCGGAGTAAGTCTGACGTGGGCGCGCAAAGGCGTGCCCGCGCTGATGATCGCGTGTTCGGCGCCGTTTCTCGCGGTGGCGGCGGTGATCGAGTCTCCTATCCAGGCCGTGTTCGCCTTCGCGGCGTTTCAATTGCTCACCACGCTGGGACTGGTGGCGTTTTGGAGCATCCCAGTCGAAATGAACACGCGGCTGGCGGGGTCCATCGCCAGCATCATGAATTTTGGTGGCAACTTTGGTGGCTTCTTTAGTCCGATGGTCGCGGGCTATTTGGTCAGCAAAACGGGGGACTGGGCATTGCCCTTTTATACCGCCGCGGCGGGCTGTTTGATCGGCGCGGCGGTGTTGGCGCTGGTGCCCGTCCGGCTTGTGCGCTTCCCCGCATTCGATGATTCCGCTGAACCGCTCGCACCGCGCGCCACAGCGGGATGAGTATTCACCCTCTCACGTCCGCATCTTGAAGGAAGGAACCTCATGAAATTCATTCTCCATCTCGGTCCCGTTGTGCCCGCTTCTCCGGCTGAACGCGAACGACTCCGTCCCATCGCGCATCGGACCGACAAAATCCAGCTCATGCTCGGTGAGATGGTCGAACTGGCGCAACTCGCCGAGCAGGTGGGGTTCGACATTCTCACCTATTCGGAACATCACTTCTTTTCCGATGGATTGATCGCTGGGTCCAACCCCACGCCACATCTCATCAACTTGGCGGCCAAGACCAAGCGCATCAAGCTGGGGCCACTTGGCTATGTGCTCCCTACGTGGGACCCGATCCGACTGGCGCTCGACATCGCGTGGGCGGACCAAATCACCCAAGGGCGAGCCGTCGCGGGCTTCGCACGTGGGGTGTTCCCACACTGGGTCAATACTTTGGGGCAGCATTACCATGTGCAACCGTCGGTGCTGAGCAAGGAGGCCGAGCTACATAATCGCGAAGTATCCCAAGAATTGTTCGAGATCATCAAACTCTGCTGGAAGGATGAGCCGTTCTCATTCAAGGGCAAGTATTATTGCGTGCCGTGTCCACCGGAAGGGATGAAATGGCCAGCGGCGGAAGCCGCGCGTCGCCTTGGCGCACCAGGAGAGATTGATGAAGACGGATGGCTACGCAAAGTGTCACCCGTGCCAAAACCGTTTCAGAAGCCCCACCCGTTGCTGCTCCAGGCCATGACGTTGACCAAGGAAACCATCGCATGGACCGCGCAGGAAGGCATTGTGCCGATGATCTTTTTGCCGTTTCCCGACGCGGCGATTCAGGGGGCGGACTTCTACCGTCAAGAAGCGTTGAACGCGGGGCGCGTGCTGAAACTCGGTGAACATGTCGGCCTCGCACGCATTGTGACCATTGCCAAAACTAAAGATGAAGCAGTGGATATCGCTCGCCGGGGGATCATGTATTTGCTGGGCCTCTACCACTCGCACTTCTATCCCAATATCCCGACCACGATCGAGCCGGTTATGCAGGCGGGAGTGGCTTTCGTTGGGACCAAGGACGACGTGCGCCGTCAACTCGCGGAAGTGCGGGAAAAGCTCAATCCCGAGTACTTCCTGGTGTTCAGCGATCAAGGCTTGCTGCCACTGGACGAAGTGAAGCGACAGGTGGAATTGTTCGCGGAGCTGATGCCGGAGTTTATGGACTGAGGGCGAGAGGCAGTATAGGAAATTTCGCGGGACGGGCCTTGTTGTTTTTGCGCTTACCACAGGTTTAGGCATAGTGTCCGATGTTTGCCTCGACCTCCCCCTGACGTTGCAGGATATCCCACGCCTTGGTATTGGGGATAGGCACCGAGAAAAGAAGAACCGCGGCATTGGAGGCGACACGGTGTCATCCCATGCCGAAAAGTTTACGAATCAATTGTGTGATATCCTCAGCAGAAGATAGGTTTCGCAACTGCGGCTAAAGACGCCTATGTCCTCTTCTCATTATTCTCAACGACACTACCCGCATCCGCCAATAACCGAGGCGGCTATCGACTTGCGCGTGGAATTATCGCCAGCAGTGTCAGCTAATGATCTGGCTGGAGTGCAAAAAGGTGAAGAAAATTCGTAACTCCCCAGGACCCCAGAGAGCGGAGGGGGTTGCAAAGGGAGGACAATATGATTGAAAGGGCGCATGCCTCAGTCGCCTGACCTTAGCAAGCTGACCAGCGCGGAAAAAGACGCGTTAATTTACGCGTTGCTAGCGCAGGTGGCCG
>CAMBFS010000075.1 GCA_945865755.1 Klebsiella pneumoniae | reverse complement strand
TTGTTCGGCTTGGACACGCCTGCCGAGTCCGCTCCAACCTCGGGTGAGCAAAAGCCCCTCAAGATTGGCTTTCTGAAATCCCTCGTGCACGAACTGGAGCGCGCGCTGAGTGATCCGGCGTATGGCTATCACTCGCCCTGGGCGCAATTTTTCGGGGAGACGGACGAACTGGCCGACAATGGCTACCTGGTCTCCGGGAATCGCCGCTTCGTCTTTCTCATGGTCACGCCGAAAGAGTCCACCGGCGGGGAGATGAATGCCGATCACGAGTCGATCACCACGATCCGCCAGGCGATCGCGGCACTCAAACCACAGTTCCCCGGGCTTGATGCGGGCGTGACGGGCACGACCGCGATCAGTAACGATGAGTTAGTCGGGGCCCAGGCGAACAGCAATGTGGCGGCGGTGGTGTCGCTCGTGGGCGTGACGCTCTTGTACCTGCTGTTCTTCAAGAAACCCCGCCACCCGCTGCTCATCGTGACGACCTTGATCGTGGGACTCGTGTGGGCGATGGGATTCGCCACGGCGACGGTCGGGCATCTCACGGTGATCACCGCCTTCGTCGCGCCCATTCTTATTGGGTTGGCCGATGATTTCGGGGTCCATTTCGTCACGCGCTATGAACAGGAACGCGAGCGGGGATGCGACACCACGACGGCGCTGACCAACGTCTTCGAACAGACGGTCCCAGGTATTATCGCCGGAGGCGTCACCGCGTCACTCGCGTTTTTCGCGGTGACGCTGAGTGATTTCCAAGGCGTACGCGAACTGGGGCAGATCGCTGGCGGTGGGCTCCTCATCGCGCTGGTCGCGACCTTGACCTTTCTCCCGGCCTTCATCACGGTCACCGAGTCATATCGTCCGTGGGTCATCGTGCCTGGGGGGCGGTCCTTGCTCACCGGCGGTTTTTCCAGTCTGGGGAGAGTGCTGGTCAAGGCGCGCTGGTCTTGTCTGACCGTGGCTGCGGGGCTGACACTGGCGGGGCTGGTGGCGATTCCAGCAGCCACCTTCGATTATAACCTCCTCAATCTACAAGCGCGTGACGTCGAATCCGTGAAATGGGAGCGGCGTATCATCACCGAATCCGATCGGTCATCGTGGAACGCCCTGAGTGCCGCGACGACACCAGCGGAAGCCGCGCGCAAAGCGGCGGCTTTTGCCGCGCTCTCTTCCGTCCAGTCGGTGGAGAGTGTCGCCTCGCTCCTTCCAGAAGACCAGGAGCAACGCCTGCCGCTGGTGCACGCGTTGCAACCGCTGCTCCAGAATTTTCCACAGGCGCTCGCGACTCCGCGGACTGTGAATAGCGCCGAGTTGGTGCGCACTCTGGAGAAGCTCAAGCTCAAAATTCGTGAGGACAATGACAAATGGGACCCGCGCAAAAAACCCGACGAGAGCGAGCTCAGCGCCACGCGACAGAGCCTGTTGGCCATTCTCGCGCGCCTGGAGATACTCCCACCCGCGCAAGGGCAAACGTTGCTGGACGAGTTTCAGCGGTCGTTGTTTCTCGATTTTCAGGACAAGTGGGGTTTGCTGCGTAACAATCTCACTCCCTCGGGTCCAATCACGTTGGCGGATATTCCACCGCAACTGAAACGTCGCTTCGTCAACCAGGACGAGACCAAGTTCTTGTTGCAAATCTATTCCAAACACAACATTTGGGACCGTGAGCCACTGGAAGAGTTCATCAGCCAACTGCGACACGTCGATGCCGATGTCACTGGGTCGCCGGTCATTGGCTATGAGTCCATCGACGCGATGCGCAAGGGGTATATCGAGGGTGGTTTCTATGCGCTGATCGCGGTCGTGCTCGTGGCTTTCTTCTCGTTGCGCAGTGTGACAGATACGTTGCTGGCCATGATTCCATTAGGGTTGGGCATGGTGTGGACCGCGGGACTGATGTGGGTTTTTGACCTCAAGTTCAATCTCGCCAACCTGATTGTGGTGCCGTTGATCGTGGGGATTGGCGTGGAAAATGGCATTCATCTCGTCCACCGCTATCGTGAAGAGGGAGAGGGCGGAGTGACGCTGATGACCGGCAGCACCGGGCAAGCGGTGACCCTGTTTTCTCTGACGACGATGATTGGGTTTGGCAGTCTCATGCTGGCAACGCACCGGGGAGTGTTTAGTATGGGATTGCTCTTAATGACGGCGGTGGGCAGTGTGCTGGTGGCGTCGTTGTTCGTCCTGCCGCTGTTGCTGTTTCACCCGGTGCGGAAAGTCGAAGACGAACCTCAGAGCAGTCTTGGACTTGCCCCGGACTTGCTTGAGACTGGCGAGGAAAAAAGATGATTGCGGGAAACGAATTTCTTCGATTACTGGTGGCGTCGGGGTTTGACTTCTTCACTGGCGTGCCGTGTTCGCTCGCCAAGAGTCTGATCGCGACGTTGGAAGAGCGCGGCGGCTATATCGCAGAGACCCGTGAAGATGCGGCGGTTGGGTTGGCCGCCGGCGCGTACATGGCGGGCAAGCAGCCAATGGTGATTATGCAGAACTCCGGACTCGGTGTGTGCGTCAACGCGTTGGCGTCGTTGAGTCTGATGTATGATTTTCCGTGCTTACTCTTGATTACCTGGCGCGGGTATCAAGGCAAGGACGCGCCGGAGCACCTGATTATGGGGGACATCTCACCGACGCTGCTCACTACCCTCAAAATTCCTCACCAAGTGTTGGCAACAGATTCTGTTCCCGAATCCATCGGTTGGGCGGCGGAGACACTCAAGCAGACGAGCAAGCCGGTGGCGTTGCTCTTACCACCGGGGGTGATGCAATGAAGCTCGCCGAGGCATTGTCGATCGTGATTCCTTGCTTGCGCGATGAACTGGTTGTGCATGCCAACGGTTTCATTTCGCGCGAATCGTTCAATATCAGTGACCGGTTGGGCAATTTTTACATGATCGGCTCAATGGGGTTAGCGTCGTCAATTGCCCTTGGTGTCGCGCTGAACCGTCCAGACCGTCGGGTGGTGGTGTTTGATGGCGATGGCAACGTGTTGATGAACATGGGCTCGCTGGCGATGATTGGCGCGACGCGGCCACGGAACCTCGTCCATATCGTATTCGACAACGAGGCGTATGGTTCGACCGGCAATCAGCGCACGGTTGCTGGTCAGGTAGCATTGGAAGAGATCGCGCGTGCGGCGGGCTATGCGCGAGCGCAACGAGTAGACACGGCTGACGCGCTGCGCGGCGCGGCCCCAGAGTTTCTCGCGCAACCCGGTCCTTCGTGCCTGCTCATCAAGATCGAACCCGACCGCGAAGAGCGACACATTGGGCGGATTACGCATACCCCGACGGAGATTGCATCCCGCTTTATGGCGGCAGTACGCGGCGTTTCCGCGGGGCGGAATTGAAAAGAAGTCAAAAGGCAAAAGTCAAAGCGCAAAAGGCAAAAATATGAAGGGGAGGAGAAACGGTCCGCCCTTGTCATTTTTATGGCGGCGGTTCTGTGGGGCGGGATTGAAAAGAAGTCAAAAGGCAAAAGTATGAATGAGGAGGAGGAACGGTCCGCCCTTGCTATTTCCTAATTTTTCGCTTTTCTGTTTTTGACTTTTGACTTTTGACTTTTGACTTTTGACTTTTGACTTTTGACTTTTGACTTTTGACTTTTGACTTTTGACTTTTGACTTTTGACTTTTGACTTTTGACTTTTGACTTTTGACTTTTGACTTTGCCCTTGGCTTCTTATGAAAAACTACATCCTCCTAAACCCCGGCCCCGTAAACGTCTCCCCGCGCGTGCAACAAGCCCTGCTGCGCGGGGATTTGTGTCACCGCGAAGAAGAGTTCTCCGACCTGCTGGTTGCCATTCGGACAAAACTCCTGCACGCCTTTGCTCCGCGTGATTACACCGCCGTGCCCGTCAGTGGCTCCGGGACGCTCGCGGTCGAAGCAATGGTCTCCTCGGCCATGCCAGAAGGACGAAAACTGCTGGTGATTAACAACGGTGTATATGGCGAACGAATGTTGCGCATGGCCGAAGCGCATCGCATTCCGACCGTCGAGTTACGCTACGACTGGACGGAGCGACCGGACCTGGGCCAGATTGAATCCACTCTCCAAGCAGACCCCACCATCCACGCTGTTGCCTTGGTGCACCACGAGACAACCACCGGACTGCTGAATCTCGTGAATGAAGTGGGAGCGATCACCCGCCGTGCTGGCCGTTGGTTATTGCTGGATGCCGTCAGCGCTCTCGCTAGTGAAGAACTCGATATGGTGCGCGATGGCGTTGATCTCTGCGCCTGCACCGCCAACAAATGTATCCAAGGGCTCCCCGGCGTGTCGTTCGTCCTTGTGCGCAATGAGGCAATGGCGGCGATGCAGCAGTATCCACAGCGCTCGCTCTATTTGCATTTACCATTGCACTGGGAAGCGCAGGAGCGGCGCAGCATTCCGTTCACGCCATCGGTGCAAGCCTGGTATGCCCTGGACGAGGCATTGGACGAATTGTTGGAAGAGACGGTCGCCAAGCGGATTCAGCGTTACCATGCCGCCGCGCACCTGTTGCGTGACGGCTTCGCGCGCCTCGGACTCAAATCCCTGTTACCGCCAGACTTGCAGTCGCACTCACTCACCTCGCTTATGCTTCCAGAAGGAATGACCTATCCGATTCTGCATGATGGTCTGAAAGAGCGCGGCTTCGTGATTTATGAAGGCCAGGGCAAACTCCAAACTGGTGTTTTTCGCGTCGCCAACATGGGACATCTGACGCTGGATGATTTTCGACGGTTCCTCACGGCGCTGGAGGCTGTGCTCGGCCAATGAAACCGCTCCCAGTTCCCTTTTTCAACTCGAAACTCGAAACTCGTGACGTACTCCCCATGAGAGCCATTATTCTCGCCGCCGGCGTCGGCAAACGGTTCAAAGAAGTAACAGACCACCGCCCCAAATGTTTGATCGACATTCAAGGAAAAACGTTATTGGAGCGAACGCTTACCGCGCTCGGAGCCGCGGGTATTCGTGAAGCGGTGGTGGTGATTGGCTATCGCGGGGAGATGATTCAGCAGCGCATTGGGTCACGGTGTGGCGACGTGCACGTGCGCTACGTCACGAATCCTCATTACACAAAAGGCGCGATTCTCTCCCTCTGGAGCGCGCGGGAAGAGTTTAATGACGACATCATCATCATGGACGCCGATGTGCTCTTTCCAGTGGCATTGATCGCGCGTCTGGTGGACTCGCCTCATGCGAACTGTTTTCTGCTGGATGGCGGCTCCGAGAACACCGGTGAAGAGCAGATGCTGCTCACGCGCGGAGGGCGGGTTCTCAATATCGTGCGTGGCGGCTCTGGAGACTTCGATGTGGTCGGCGAGTCGGTGGGTTTTCTCAAAGTCGCACGAACGGATGCGCCATTGTTACGGTCGATTCTTGACGACTTCGTGGCCCAAGGGCGCGACACAATCGAGCATGAAGAAGCGTTTCCAGTGTTTCTCGCGCAACGGGTTGTCGGCTTCGAGCGTGTCGATGATTTGCCGTGGATAGAGATCGACTTTCCTACCGATCTGGAACAGGCCGAGCGCGACGTGCTGCCGCGCATTCTCGCGCTCGATTTTTCAGGTGCCCGCTCCCGGCTGGGACAATGGCATTAGGCGATTTCCGGAAAAGACTATCCCATGTAGCCCGGATGGAGCGGAGCGGAATCCGGGGTGTCCCGCGCGGAACCTGGATTCCGCTCCGCTTCATCCAGGCTACCTAGAAACGGTATACTCATTTCGAGAAATCACCTTAAGTTAAGCAACCGTGTCATTGCGAGCAGCGAAGCAATCTTTGTTTTGTGGGAGATTGCTTCGTCGTCCGACTCCTCGCAATGACAGGTACCCCTTAACTTATCGTGACAAGTGCCAGTCTCATGGGGTGTCACTCGCGGAAATTGAGGCCGTGTTTCACGGCACGCTGTCTGTCTTCCCCGATCCGTCCCACTCGCACCGAGAGGAACGTTTCCATGAAAAAGCAATTGCCAAAACTGAAGACCAATAAGGCGGCGGAAGATTTCGTCGCGACGGCAGACCTGACGGAATACGATTTGTCCGTCATGCGTCCGGTACGTTTCGAGTTTCAGCGCAAAGACAAACGGGTGAACATGCGCCTGCCGGAATCGCTGTTCGAGGCGGTGAAAGACAAGGCCGCCCGCTCCGGCGTTCCGTATCAGCGCTTTATTCGTCAAGTGCTGGAAGCTGCCGTGCATCCACACCCATAAACACTTTGCCGCAAAAGGTCGAATCTGGATTCGAAGGTGCGGTTTGCCCCGCTCTCCCTGAGAAACCATCCTCGGTCTTCACCCCCCCCCACCACAAGTGAGCTTGTCGGCACTTGTGCGTCTTTTTTTGTGTGCCATAAGCCACTTGAATCGAAACGCCAAACTTGGAGTGATCCAGGGACGGAAAGCCGACGGGACTTCATCCACGATGCTGACACGAGGGGCCGCAGGGGAAGTAGAAAGAGGCGGCGGGAAGATGTCCGAGCCCTAGCGGACGGACATACAACAGGACAGAAGTTGGCCGGGTTACCGGAAGTGACCACCGAATGGGTCATATGACGGTAAGCCCGGCTTTTTTTTGCCCGGAAGAAGTCATTCGTTTAAGGAGGGAACACCGACAGAAGATGGTGAAAAAGAATGCACAGGAAATTTGTAGACGAACAACGGTGGAGCTATTTCTTTACGCGATAAAGGAGGAAGTCTTATGCGAAGGTTTATTACTGCGGTCGTGTTCGGCATTTCTATGAGTATGTCGTATCCGGTGCTCAGTCGGGCAGCGGACGTAGACACCCCCTGCGCTCTCAATCCCATCAATACGACAGTTGTCTATGGGAACATCATCCTGTGTTCGATCAGCCAAATCGCTGAATCTGATGTCTTTTTGTTTCGGGGGACAGCCGGGGAAGTCATTCAAATCACCCTCGTGGATTTAGACCTCTCGTCCTACTACAGGAGACCCGTAGCCCAGGTTTTTGATCCTACTACTCCTATTCCGGTACTGCTCGGGACGCTCGAGCCCAACGGGGCGGGTGTAAGCTTGCAGCTCACACTGACCAAGACGGGGACATACCGGGTTGTAGTCAGGGAGTGGAACAATGATCAAACGGTCCCCTACAGACTCGCTCTCCAATGTATTAGCGGGCTGTGTCTTGGTGCCCCTCTTCCCCCCCCTGTGTGCCGGGCGTCCCGCCACCATTGTTGGTACTCCGGGTCCTAACGTGATCACCGGGACAAGTGGCGTGGATGTGATCGCTGGTCTTGGTGGTGATGATGTCATCTACGGCATGGGCGGTAACGACTTTATATGCGGCGGGCTAGGCAACGACATGCTCGACGGCGGCACGGGCACCGATCAGTTGTTTGGCGACGCTGGCAATGACTCGCTCGACGGTGGAGTCGATATTAACGTGAATACTGACATCTTGCGTGGCGGCGATGGCAACGACACGCTCAACGGGAACACCGGCAATGACCAATTGTTTGGAGAAAACGGTCACGACGTGATTGATGGTGGTTCCGGGAATGACGCGTGTAGCGGTGGCCCCGGACTCGACGTGTGCGACGGGAATGCTGGCATTGATTCGCTTATTCTTCCCTCGACGTGCGAGGGGGTGCTCAATACCCCGTAGCGCCAGGGATTGGCGGGGGCCATCGTGCATGGCCCCCGCGCTGCTGCCAAATTCTTCAGTTCCATAAGCAGGATTGCACCTTGTGAAGCTGTAGGCTGAGAAGGGCAAAGATACAGAAAACCAACTACGGGCTTCAAGGCGGAACGAAAGAAGGAAAGGGGGCCCGAACAGTTGCCAGTCGTCAGTCAGCGGGGTGACATTCGAGGAGTTGGTTTTGCGGGTTGAGGGTCAAGGTCGGTATGGCTCAGTGGATTCTCGACGGAAAGGGATTCGGCGGTCGCCGCAGTGATGAGGTAATTGTCGGCGGCGACAAAAATAGGGGGAAATATATCCTGAGAACGTACTGTCTCACTGGCCACGAGCGCCGCGGCGAGTTGCACAGCGTCGTACCCGCGTAGCCGGTGACGTTGCGTCAACTCAACGGCACGATCAAGCACTGGACGATCAATCGGGAGCAGTAAAAAGTGTTCTTCACAATCTTGCAGAAAGCGACTCAAAATTCGGTCTCGTTGCTCTTGGGTGATTCCACCTGGCGACCGTTGTTTTGCCGCGAGAGCCGCCGCGACTTCCGCAAGGGTGATCTCGGCAAGCAGAATGGTGTGCCGTGCTTGGGGATCCGTGATCCACCGCACCCAGACACTACCTAACTCGTCAGCGTAGCGTTTCACCAATGCACTGGAGTCAAGATAGTAGTCAGTCACGTCTGCATGCCCCGTTGCTCGTCGATGATTTCGCTGAGGGAGGGGCCAGTCGTCCGTGAGAGGATCGTACGGACTTCATCAAGGGTGACGCCGGGAATGATCTTGTCACGCAGGGACGCACTCAGCGAACGAGCGCGTCCGGTGGCTTGCCAGATTTCGCGTGTCGTCCGAGGTTGGGTTGTTTCCCGCTTTTGGAACGCTGTTTCGAGCAGCTTTCGTCCCAGTGCTTCTGGCGCTTGTCCAGTCCTGTGAGCTTGGTCTTCAAGCCGTTTGTAGGTCTCAGGTGGGAGATCAATGGTGATTGTATTCATAAGGATACTTCTTCCCCAAGCGGCGTTGGCGGGGTTATCGACGAACCTTCTCTCATTTTTTTCAGCATTCAGAAAAGAGACGCGGGAAAAAGGTAGCGAGTTCCCCTCTGTCTCGCAAGGTGTTCATCTCCAGAAGGGAGCCGCGCCCCTCTTGGTAACGTTATCCCTTGGCCCTCGCGTTCGGTTTTGCGCTATGGCACTATCATGCGACTCCAACACGTCGCACTGAATGCTCTTCATGTTTCCCGCTTTCCTCACCTTCCTTCAGCGCTGTTCGCCCTTGACCCTCGCGTTGCTGCTGTTCGTGTTCGCCTTTTTCACGTTCTCTTGGCGCATCGGTGAAGGACCCATCTATCGCACGATGGAAGGGCGCGAGGCGTTGGTAATGCAGGAGATCGTCAATTCCGGGAACTGGATTTTGCCGCTGCGGAATGGCGAAACGATTCCCTCTAAGCCACCGCTCGTGCATTGGACTGGGGTTGTGGTTGCCTACGTCACCGGCAGTGTGTCGGCATGGAGTGTGCGATTTCCCTGTGCGCTGTTCTCCGCGCTCACGGTCGCGCTCACCTGTTTGCTGGGTTGTCGCCTCTCCGGACGCGAGGTTGGCGTGCTCGCCGCACTGATGCTGTTGACCACGCCAATGGTCGTTGAAATGGGGCGTGAAGCGTGGGTTGACCCCGCCTTGTCGTTCTTTGTGGTCGCCGCGCTCGCGAGCTTCTCGTCGATGTATGAAAACGAAGTGTGGCGTGGATGGCGCAGTTGGGTTTTTTATCTTGCGCTGGCCGGGGCCACACTAAGCAAAGGACCGATTGGGTATATTCTGCCATTGCTGGTGATTGTGGTGTACCTCGCGGTGCAACAGCAGCTCTCTCGCTTGCGAGACCTCTTCTTTCTTCCTGGTGTACTTATGGCGATCGGATTACCGCTCACGTGGTATCTTCTCGCGTTTCAGCAGGAAGGATGGGCCTTCATCCACAAACAGGTGCTGCAAGAGAACCTGGTCCGCTTTACCGCCGGCTCAGGAAAACGCATTCCCTCGACGGCCTTCTTCTTCGGACCGTTCTTGGTGTCTGGCTTACCATGGAGTGTGTTGTTTGGGTTCGCGCTCTGGCAGTTTGCGCGCCGTGCACCGGTCCGCGAAAAAGGCGTGTTCCCTCTGCTCTGGTGGTTTTCAATGTTGATGTTCTTCTCAATCTCGGCGGGCAAGCGTGACGTGTACTTGCTGCCGTCGTACCCAGCGATGGCGCTCTTTACGGCGGAATGGGGCTGGGCACAGCTTGGAAACCAAATCCGTCCATTCCCACGTGTCCTCCGACTAGGTGCGCGAATCCTTGCTCTCAGTGTTGCCACCGTCATCCTCGGTTGTGCGATCTTGGCGGTGTTCGGGCACCTGACGGTTGAGAGTGTCTGGTTGGATCGTCTCTTCGGACAGGAAAAATGGAGTGGCGTGGCGCTTTATCTGCGGTTTGTCACTGAGCATCCACTGTATGGGACAGCCGCGTTAGGTGTCCTCTGTGCTGGGAGTGTCTGGGCGGTGTTTCATACGACCGCTGGACGATGGCGGGCCGCGCTGTGGGGGCTACTTGGCGTGCTACTCGTGTCCTCATGCGCGGTCTATCCATTCACGCGTGCCTACACCAAGGAGTACAAGTCCTTTACCGGCTTCGCGGCGGCGATTGCACAAGTTGTTCCGAAAAGCGAGACGCTCCACTTTTATACGCCAGAGCCATACTCATCCGAATTTGACGAATTCTCCCAGGTCTATTTCTATCTCGACCGTCACGTTCCACTGGCATCATGTTCTGAACAACCAGACTTCGCGCAATGTGAGTCTGGACATTACATGCTACGGTTTCGCCATTGGCGGAAACTCCAACCGCTGCTGGCTGCTGCTCTTGTCCTTGATAGTGCAGATTCCGCTGGGCCGAATCCCGAAACGCGCCTGGTGTTGATCCGCCGCCTCCCCTAGACGGCAATGGCCTTAAGTTAAGGGGGAGACTGTCATTGCGAGGAGTCGGACGACGAAGCAATCTCCAACAAAACAAAGATTGCTTCGCTGCTCGCAATGACACGGTTGCTTAACTTAATGCCATTGCCCCTAGACGGCTAGGAAGAGGATCGGTAAGAGGACGTGGAACGTGAAGAATCTCGAAAAATCTACAACTGTCGAAGAAGAGAGCACAAGTCCTCCGCCTTCAGCTCCTCTCGCGAAGCCTCCCCCTGATGCCTCTCCACTGATCGTCTGGGTCCGACGCTATCGTCGCTATCTTCCGGTGCCACTTGTGCTGTTCGTGGTTGTATGCTTGCGACCGACCGTTCCGTTCGGCAGTCCAGGGCTCGATACACTGACAGATATCCTTGGAGTCGGGATTTGCGCGTTGGGTCAATGGCTACGGATGTGGGCCTGGGGCAGTAACGCCGCCGTGGGTAAATGGGGCGTACGCGACCGTGGCCCCTATAAAATGATGCGCCACCCTCTCTATGCGGGCAACTTCCTTATCGTGCTCGGCCTCTCGGTGGTCTTTCACAATCCGTGGGCCTATCTGCTCCTCTTGCCGCCTTTTGCCTACATGTACCATGCGATCACCAATATGGAGGAGAAGCGTCTGCGTCGCCGGTTTACCGAGGATTATCAAGAGTACCGCGAGCATGAGGTCCCGCGCTTTCTTCCCGCGTTACACAATCTGCACTCAGCATTCAGGACGACACTGCCCTTCGGCTGGGGACTCGCGTGGAGAAAAGAATATGAATCGTCGTGCGGGTGGCTTGCCGGCGTGATGATTCTCGAAGCCTACCAAGGCATACTGCTACGCGGCTGGGCCTCAAACTGGCCCTATACTCTGACGTGGGGGATACTCGCTGGGCTCATCGGTGTCACGGCCCTGGTGTTGCGGCAGTGGAAAAAGACGACTCGGCCGCACGGGGCAACTGCGAGCAGTTCTGCGAGCAGCGCGTAAAGTGCCCGCGATTCTTATGAACGCAAATCGCTCTCTTATCGTCAACGGTGACGACTTTGGCCTGTCGTCGCAAGTCAATGCTGGTATCCTCCAGGCGCACCAGCAGGGAATTCTGACTGACGCGAGTTTGATGGTGACTGGAACCGCGTGGCGCGAGGCTGTTGAGTTGGCACATGTCACGCCAACACTCAGTGTTGGTCTCCATGTGACGCTGGTGCAGGGACAATCGGTATTACCTCCACACTTGCTGTCGGCAATCACCGACTTCGGCGGCAATTTCCCCAACGATGCGACGCTCGCGGGACTCCGCTATTTCTTCTCTCGTCGTGCTCGTGAACAAGTGTATCAAGAGTGTCGGGCGCAGATTGAACGGTTGCTCTCGACTGGTCTTCCGCTCACGCACATCGATGGCCACGTCAATATCCACATGCACCCCGTGGTCTGTGATGCGTTGATCGCGCTGATGCAAGAGTATGACATTCCGGCGATGCGGGTGACGAACGAAGACCCGAAGATCGCTTTGGCGTTCGATGGGCGGCAGCGCGTGCGCAAACTCAGAGAGGCGTTTATTTTCTCCCGCCTCGCGCGCCGGGCCACGCGCAAGCTCCAGGCCGCGCGGCGCGCGTTTCCTGATGCCCTCGTTGGGCTCCATCAGAGTGGTCAGGTTGATGAGCGGTATCTCCTGCACCTCTTACCGCACCTCTCGCCCGGAGTCACGGAGATATATTGTCATCCGGCGGTGCTCCCCTGCCCTGAAGTCGCGCGGTGGACGCCGACCTATCGCCGCGCGGATGAACTCGCGGCGCTGACGAGCGCGTACGTCCGCACGACAATCAATGCGCTCGGCATTGCGCTCGGCAGTTATCGGGATTTGGCTGCTCTACCAGCCCGGCCCTGAGTTCCGTTTCGCGATCTCCGCCCGTAAGGCTAATCGTGCCGCCGTAGGCAAGTCAACGAATTTACAGCCTAAAGACATCTGGTAGTTTCCGACCTTCTTGGTCCAAGCGACTCGAATCGGGACTTGGCGAATTTCCATTTCATCAAAGAAGAATTCGACAACCAAGCGGGGTAAGGAATTCAGAGTCAGCAGCAAGGAGAATCGTTGATCGGTCAGGAGTTGGCACCCGGAAGCACTCAGATCAATAAGAATGGCAGGAACTGTTTCGTCGGCGGCGTTGACGCGTGGAAAGATCAGCCTGGCTGGCAACGCAGTCTCCAGTCGTTCTTCCCGTCGCAAGGAAGAGAGATAAGAGGGCTGATGGTTGACGGAAACCGGCGTGCTCGGTGTGACTGGCATAAGGAGTTCCTGTTCTTGTAGAGGTAGATGGTTCCAGTTCATGGGAGTTCTCTACCAAACAGACGAACGGCATGCAAGGCGTACCGATTCTTCCATTTTCTACACCCGTTCAGTTGTACTGGTGGCTGGCGCACCGAGTGCGACTGGAGGGAGCGCGGTGAGGGGGTGAATCTTTCCATCCCGATTGACGCGAAAGGTCTGCTCGCCCCAACGGACCGTATCGCCGAATAAACTGACCGCCCATACCACAAACAAGATCACATCCACCAGCGGGACAAGCCAGAGTGTCTTGCGTGTCAACGTAGACCCCAGGAGTGCTCCACCTACGATGCCCGCGGAGAGCAGGCGCAGTCCGAGAGTGCCGAGCGCGAGCGCATGGAGCAAAGGGGAGGACCAAAAGCAGAGTAATCCCAAGAGCGTCCACGCGGTGCCGTGGGTAATCAAGAGACTGCAATAGCCAACCGGACGACAGAGGCGCTGCGTGCGCGCCCATCGCACTTGGTGGTGAAAGAGATCCCTCATGGTGGACACCCCAGGATGGGTTTCCACTACAAGCGGAACAATGCGGGCCTCGTATCCCGCTTGCGTCACGAAATAGCCCAGGTAGTAATCGTCGGCCAAGTAGTCCGCCAACGTGAGAAAGCCGCCCATCTCGTCAAGACAGTGACGCTTGACCGCCATCGTGGCACCGAACGCATACGTCGTCTTTTCGACGTGGCTGGCGACAAGCACTTGTGGGACGAAAGAGGTGTTCATCATCAGCGATTCGAGGCACGCCGGGAAAGGGGCTATGACCTCTCCGCGATAGGGACAGGTCACCAGGCCCACGCTTGAGTCCAAGAGCGGCGGAATGAGCCGCTGCAAATAATCCGGGGCGACGCTCACGTCCCCATCACTGATGACGAAAATGTCATGGTTCGCGACCTGGGCCAAGCGATACAAAGTGCTGACTTTGGCATTGGTGCCAATGCTCGTGATATCGGTAATCAGACGAATGTCACAAGCTGGAAAGTCTTGCTGAAGCTGAGTGACGACCGCGGCCGCCGGATCATGGGGATCGCGAACCCCGCACAGAAGCTGAAAGCAGGGATACTCAAGACGGCAAAAGCTCGCGAGTTGGTCGTAGAGTTCGGGTGTCGCCCCTTTCAAGGGTTTGAAAAGCGATACGGGAGGAAGAGGGGAAGATGAGGCCGAAAAAGCTGGTTGGCGAAAAAATCGCCAGGCCGCGTAGATTGTCAAAAGAAAGTACGCGGAGGCAATGCAGAGAAGGATCAGCAGTGCGAAAAACAGGAGGGTGGTCATGGGGGAAGCGTTCAGCTCTCAGCTTTCAGTAGTCAGCCAGACAACAAAAACAACAGATTTCGCCAAACTTCCGACTCGAACCAGAACCCCCGGGGACAATGGCATTAAGTTAAGCCGAAAGGCGCTGCTCGCAGCAAACCGGGGGTTGAAACCCCCGGCTACCCTCATACGCCGCTCTGCGGCGTCTCTGGCCTCGCGGAGTGAGGCAATGAGGGTAGCCGGGGAGTTCAGTCCCCGGCGAGGGGTGGCCGTGGGGGTAATTCCTCTTGTGACAAAAACTTCCTTAACTTAATGCCAGAACCCCCGGGGGATACTGCCGTTTTGGCTGAAAGCTGACCGCTGAGGGCTGAACGCTTACGTTGCACTAGGCGGCTGTCGAGGAAGCCATCTGGGGTTTCGCGGCCATCGCACGGCGTTTGCGCATGGTGCTGAAGAACTGTTTGCCCTCTGACCACATCCGTTTGCGTTCGTCGGAGTCACGCGCCATCTTCTTGAGCGATTTGAAGATGTACTGTGGCCGCAAATAATACGAGGTGTAGAATTTTTCGACCGCGGCGAAAATCTCTTCTCCAGACAGGTGCGGATAGTTAATCACGCATTTCTGGTACCCGGTCTCATCCACCATATCTTCCGGCTTGATGTAGCCATGCTCGACCGCGTAATCGTAAAACGCCGTGCCGGGATACGGAGACGCAAGCGAGACCTGAATCGTTTCGGGATTCATTTGTTTCGCGAATTTCATGGTCTCTTGAATGGTGTCCTTGGTTTCTCCTGGCAGACCAAGGATGAAGGTCCCATGAATCAGGATGCCGGTATCATGGCAGTCCTTGGTGAAGCGGCGGGCCGTCTCCAAGGCGACACCTTTCTTGATGTTCTTGAGAATCTGCTCATTGCCAGACTCATAGCCAATCACAAACAGCCGCAAGCCGCCATCTTTCATGATCTTGAGGGTTTCGGCATCGACATTGGCGCGTGAATTGGTGGACCAACAGAGTCCAAGCGGTTTCAGTTGCCGCGCGATTTCGCGAGCACGCTCCCGGTCGGCGGTAAAGGTATCGTCATCGAAGAAAATCTCTTTCATGCCGGGAAAGAGGTGTTTCATCTCTTTCACTTCTTCAATGACATTCTCCACGGAGCGGGTACGGTAGGAGTGGCCAGTTGTCACCTGCGGCCAGAGACAGAAGGTGCACCGCGCTGGACACCCGCGCCCGGTGTACATCGAGACATAGGGATACTGGCAATAGGGGCTATTATATTTACGAAAATCCAGATCGCGGGCGTAAATCTGGGTGACGAACGGGAGCTGATCGAGTTCCTCGTTGGTCATCGCCATACGGTCGAGATTGTGATGAATCGCGCCGCTTTTCTGATAGCTGATGCCACGAATCTGACTCCACTCCATGCCTTCGGCCACTTCTTTCATGGAATAGTCAAATTCCTTGCGGGCCGCGATATCGATAGCCGGAGATGCCTTCAGGGTCTGGTCCGGCTGGGCGGTGGGATGTCCGCCGACAAAAGCAATGAGACAGTTCGCGTTTTGCGCCTTCATCATTTCGGCGGTGCGCACATCCATTTTGAACGATGGCGTGCTGGTATGGAGCACGACGAAGTCATACTCCTTGGCGATCGCCACCGTCTGCGCTTGGGTTAACTTCTCTGGGGGGGCATCAAGTACCCGGCTGTCCTTAATCATGCCGGCTGGATAGCAGAGCCAGGTTGGATACCAAAACGACCACACTTCACGTGTGGCTTGATAGCGTGAACCCGCGCCGCCATCAAAATTGTCATACGCAGGGGGGTTGAGAAACAACGTCCGCATTCCCGTCTCCTTCTCCTCATCAGGACAAATAGTTATTGCAAGGGCGGCATTATACCTGCGTGGCCGCAGAAAGAAAGGCGCTACGACAAGGGAACGGGCTCTAGCGTTGAGCCTACCGCCGCAGGCCCGCCTGCCGCAGGCCCGCCTGCCGCATCAGTGGCATCACGCGATCACCAAAGAATTGCAGTTCCTCGTGATAATCCAACCAACACAAGATCAGCCCATCAAGCCCAATTTCTGAAAGCTTCACCAATCCTTGCGTCACTTGTTCCGGCGTACCGACCAGCGGGTAGCCACCCCACGCTACCCGTGGCAATCAAAATCCACATCTTGGTGTGTTTTCCCTATAGGTCAAGTTCCGCTCCGAGCGATCAAGACGGGAAGAGGTTGTGATTGACAGCGTGCCATGCGATTTGTATGGCAGAAGGCATGTTCGCGAAACAATGACTCAATGACGTAATGACCAAATGACCCAATTCATAAGGAGGGTAGCGATGTATCTACTTTAAATTCCAAGGCAACCCGAAAAATCGCCAAAATATCTTGACAAATAGCCGCTAAACACACACACTTTATTGACTTTGAACAGAGAAGACTTACAGGCTGAAATCAACGCCATCGACCAAGAAATCGCCCAACTGGAAAGTGGTGCGGCGCAGGCTATTGTCAAAAAACTACTGCATATCATAGAACGGTTGGCCGGGGCCAATAACACCCTGGCAGGC
>CAMBFS010000074.1 GCA_945865755.1 Klebsiella pneumoniae | reverse complement strand
CCAGTTGGGCGATTTCTTGGTCGATGGCGTTGATTTCAGCCTGTAAGTCTTCTCTGTTCAAAGTCCATAAAGTGTGTGTGTTTAGCGGCTATTTGTCAAGATATTTTGGCGATTTTTCGGGTTGCCTTGGAATTTAAAGTAGATACGTGGACGACGTTGGTGGCGATGTGGATGTCGGCCTCGGTGTCGTTCGCCAGTATCGGGTTGCCGCTGTTGGTGTTACGGGCGCGGCGGGGGAAATTGCTGCTGGTAATATCGACTTGAAGGCGGCTGCCCACTGGGAACGTATGATGAATGTCGCCGAGATGAATCGTCACCGCGGTCACCTGCTCCGGCGTGAGGTGCTGTGGTCTGGCTTCTGGCTTGCGATACATCGCCCGCACGACGCCATCCATCAGGAGCATGGCACTGCCATCCGGTTGCAGTTCGATCAACTTGGCGACGAAATCGGTATCCCGACAGTTCGATTGCATGTGCAGCGTGACGGAGACCGCACCGGCGATAGTGAGCGGCGCGTCGAGCAGCTCGCTCCGATAGATCAAGCCGTAGTGTGGTAACGCCTGCACCGGACGTTGATCGCGTGGCCCGGCCTCAATCAACATGTTGCGCCCGCCAAGCGTGGGAATCGGATGGCGGGGGTCATAGAGATAACCGCGGGGGGCTCCACTTGGGCCAGCCGTGCTGAGCTGGCCGTCGCCAGTGAGATAGCGTCGCTGTTCAACGGTGCCTGGTGGGGGCCAGTGGTCGGCGTGACGCCAGTCGTTGGCCACGTAGGTCTTGGGGTCCGTGACCCAGGAGCGGGGGGAATAGAAGACCGCGGGCTCATCCATGATCTTGGTGGGCACCCCTTTGAGCCAGTGGTCAAACCACTCAAAGTAGGGATCGCGCGGCCAGAACTGGCGTTCATAGACGAAGTAGTGGGCGTTGGGTCCGATCCACAGCCGCTGGTTACCGACACGGGCATGAATGTCGGTGAAAGCGGCGACAACGCTGGTCTGGAAAATATCGAACCAGGTGGTGACATGAAATCCAGGCACATTGATGGTCGCGCGGAAGTTATGACGGGCGCGAAACTCGTCCGGCGCGGGATGGCTGAGGATTTCGTCCAGGTAGGGCTGCCACACCGAGCAGTCGGGATAGCCAATCAGCGGCAAGTGCATCCAGTCAGCGGAATCAATGAACGGGGGATTGGCCTGGCGCGCGGCATCCAGCGCCAGGTAGCGCGCATTGGCCGACGTGGCGACGGCGGCCAGTTGCTCGGCGCTGAGACCGTGCTTGCGCATGACGGCTTCGCGGTGTGACTGCGAGAGTCCGGGAATGTTCCTGGCCACCCACAGCCACAGTCGTTCCATCTCAATGGATTGGCCTTCGTAGACAACATCATCATAGATACTCGACCCCCCAACTTGCGCGAACAACGCCCGGACACTGGGATGACATTGAGAAGCGGCGGCGAGCGCGGTGGTCGCTCCAGCGGATGAGCCGGACAGTCCCACCTGTTGATTCGACCACGGTTCGCTGGCGATCCACGCGAGCGTGTCATAGCCATCGGCGGCATCGTCACCATAGACGTGGTCCTCGCCTTCGGAGCCATAGCGACCGCGGGTATCTTGGTAGACAGCGGCATAGCCATGACGCACAATCTCGCGCCAGCCCCGCAAGAGCGATCCGCGCATAGGGTCTTTGGGATTGGGCAACCAGCCTTTGGTGGGGTCGATCACGTGCTGCCCTTCGGGGGACGTGATGCCGTAGGGGGTGCGTTGCAGGATGACAGGATAGCGTGCCCCACCGCTGTCGGGCAGAAAGACAAACGTATTCAACCGAACGTCATCCCGCATGGGGATCATCGCCTGAAAGCAGCGCGCGCCGTCAATGTCGTGCATGACTCAGCTCTCCTTCGTACTTTGATTCGCGGCTAACCGTAACTGTCATGGCGAGGCGTGGTCAAGGGTGAGGATTCCGAAATTGCCTCTCCCGGCTGGGAGAGGGCTAGGGTGAGGGGGATGAAATGACCTTTTCCTTTATTTTTTCCGGTCAATCGCGAGAGGCGCGAAACGCCAAAGACTTAGAGATTCTCAATCAGCATGCCGACGAACTCAATCGGGAAGCGGCGGATGTGCTCACTTATACCGCACGCAGGCGCAAATCGCGCCGTTCCGCGCGGGCATCAATGCCCACGCTCCGTAAAGGCGCCGGATAAATCCGGCTTCTGAGCCCTCCTCCGCGTCTCTGCGTCTCTGCGTGAGAAATTCTTCCGCCATCCTACGCCACCAACGCCCGCACCTGCGCTGGACTCGGGCCTCCTGGTCGGATTAAGACTACGGCATCATCAAACCCAGCATCCGCGAACCGTTGCAGAAGGTCCCTCGTCCGGCCCACATCGTGATCGGCGGTCAACTGAATAGTGGACACGATCGCCCGTTTGCCGCCAGCCGCACGGAAGCGACCGAGGGCATCAATCACCTGATCCGGTGTCCGATAGTGCGCCGACGCAATCCAGCCCGAAAACTCTTTCGCCGCTCGCTCGACTCCAGCTCCCCATGAGCCCAGCATCAGCGGAGGCCCGCCTTTGACCGCATCCCAAGGAGTCAAATTCGCGCGCTCGTCTTTCCCCTCTTTCAACAATGTCCGCAGGCGGGCCAGCGTGGCGTTGAAGGACTTGAACCGCTTGGCGTAGTCGCGTTCATAGGCGATGAAATCAGTTTCCGTCGATCCCGCCCCCACGCCGAGCGTCAGGCGACTGCCGCACACTTGCATGGCCGAGAAAATCCGGTGCGCGAGGTCGGTCGCTTGATAGAGCGGCACCTGTACAACCGCCGTTCCGAGTTCGACACCCGTGGTTGCGGTCGCCAGCACCGCCAGTCCTACAAATGGGTCTTGGAGGATGAAGCCTCTGCCCACCGCGTGGGGAAGCCACAAACTGTTAAAGCCTTCGCCCACAAAGCGTTTCGCTTGTTCAGCGAGGTCCGTGGCCTGCGCCTGGGGCGGTAAAAAACCGAGGAGTGCACCTAATCGCATACTGATCTCCTTTGCGTCGTTGAATCAGCGAGTTGTAGGGGAAGAGGCGTTCCCGTGTCAAATGCAATGATGCTACAAAGCGGACACTATGAAGAAACGCCTCGCGATTATCGTACTGACATTGGCGAGCATCGCTGGACTCCTGGCGGTGGCACATCTCCTGGTCCCCACTGTCCTCCGATCCGAACGCCATGCGCTGCTGAGTGGGCACATGATGCTCATCACCATGCGGAAGCGGGACACGACGGAGACGATCACGTTTCCCGCGGATTACCTCCGCGAAGGCGATGCCGTGTACGTGGGCAGCGATTCCGCTTGGTGGACGCATCTGCAAGGCGGCGCGGCCGTGCGCGTGCTGATTCAGGGGACGGAACTGCTGGGCTGGGCGACTCCCATCGTTGATGATCCCGACCGAGCGAAAAAGGGATTCCAGAAGTTGCGGCCGTGGACCTACAAGCGCGCGTTGTGGTCTGGGGCGGTTTTTGTGGAGATTCAACTGCAATAAGGGACCAGCCAACCACAAGCGCGGAATCGTCATTCCCGCGTGGGCGGGAATCCCGTAAGCTCAAGCAATTGAGGACACCTGACTATGACAACAATCACTCTGGAAGTTCCTGAAGAACTGGCGATCCGGCTCAGTCCCTTGCGTGACCGGCTCCCGGCACTCCTCGCGCAACTGGTGGAGTCCGCATCAGCGGAGAAAAAGTTCATGCTCAGTGGAACAATTATGACGCATCCGGTTTTTCTTGAACTGATTGAGTTTCTTTCCGCCCGCCCGACGACTCAACAGGTTCTCACTCATAAAGTGTCGGCTCCCGTGCAGGAACGATTAGAGGACTTACTGGAGAAGCATCGCGAGGAGAAGTTGACGACGACTGAAGAGGAAGAGCTAGATGCCTACCGGCTCGTCAATCACGTGATGATCTTGCTGAAAGCGCGCGCGCGTCCGGAAGCGTCCTCCCAACAAGCAGCACTTCCGTAAGCAGCTCATGCCTCGCGCTCATATTCCCGCATCACTCCGCCAATCCGTCATCAAGCGCGCGCGGGAAAGCTGCGAATACTGTCTGCTGCATCAAGACGATACCGATTTTTCCCACCATATTGACCACATCAGGGCACTCAAGCATGGGGGATTCACCGAGGAACGGAATTTGGCGCTCGCGTGCATGGAGTGCAATCTGCGCAAAGGTTCGGACCTCACGGCAATCGACCCAGTAGAGGGAATTTTGGTGCCGTTGTTCAACCCACGTATGCAGCGCTGGGACGAACATTTCAGATTGGTGCATGCGTCCTTGGTCGGAGAAACGGCAATCGGCGGAGCAACAGTCGCGCTCCTTCATCTGAACGACTCCGCGCGCCTGCTTGAGCGACAGCGCCTGATAGACGCTGGACGCTATCCACGCCCAGGCACGTAACATTGCTCCAGAAAACACGACGCGCTTTCTCGCGCCTACCGAATAATGCTAAGAGGAACGGCATATTTCAGCACCCTACAAACGGCGGCACGACCGGGGAAAATCGTGCGGGGCACGTAGCGCTCATCATCAGAAGATAAAAAAGGAGGAACACCATGACTATGCACAATCGGTTAGACCCAGAACTGGCGGGCCCACTGGAAGCCTGGCACAAGGCGACCAAAGGGGGCATTAACCTGCACGATATTCCCGCCGCACGGAAAATGATGGACGACCTCTCGGCGGCGCAGATGGCCAAGGCGCAGCCCATCGCGGGTGTCAGCAGTGTGGATAAAAAGGTGCCTGGTCCTGCGGGGGCTCCTGATGTCTTCGTGCGGGTCTATCAGCCAACGGATCGACCGGCCACATTACCGGCGCTGCTGTGGATTCATGGCGGTGGCTACGTGTTGGGCAGTGTCGAACGCGACGATTTGTTAGCCAAGCATTTAGCCAAAGTCGGACAGTGCGTGGTGGCATCGGTCGAGTATCGCTTGGCCCCGGAACATCCGTTTCCTGGGCCGGTGGAGGATTGTTATGCCGCGCTCAAGTGGCTGGCGGCGCACAGTGCCGAACTGGGGGTGAACACGTCACGTATCGCCATCGGCGGCGCGAGTGCCGGTGGGGGTCTCGCGGCGGGTCTCGCCCTGCTGACCCGTGATCGGGCTGAGGTGGACTTGGCGTTTCAACTGCTCATCTATCCGATGATCGACGACCGCAACATCGCTCCGGCCAGCGCGACAGCGCCAGACACTTTTGTGTGGACGCGAGAGAATAACTTGATGGGCTGGCGGGCGCTGCTTGGCCATGAGCCGGGCGGAAAAGATGTGTCGCCGTATGCCGCCGCTTCACGGGCGACCGATCTGAAAGGCTTGGCTCCGGCATATATTCCAGTGGGTGATCTTGATCTGTTCTTGGACGAGAACATCACCTACGCGCAGCGGTTATTGGCGGCGGGCGTCCCAACCGAGCTGCATGTGTATCCCGGTGCCTTTCACGGCTTCAACGGGTTCGCGCCCAACGCGGAGGTCTCGCGGCGCTTTAATAGCGAGCGGGATAACGTACTGAAGCGGATGTTGCATCGGTAACAAAGCGAGGAAACGGTCAGCGATCAGCTCATTCCGCTGATCGTTGACTGCTACGACAAGGTCAGATGCGCGCGGATAGGGTCCCGCAAGATCACTTTCCGTGTAAGAGGCTCACATGATAGACAGAATCACAGTTAATCCTCGGATTCATTTCGGCAAACCTTGCATCGTGGGGACACGCATCACAGTCCAAAACGTTCTGGAATTACTTGACGAAGAGCTGAGCTTTCGCGAGATTATTCAGGATTATTACCCAGATCTCCAAGTGGAAGACATCCGCGCGTGTTTGCGCTACGCCATTGCTCTCGTGGCGGCGGAGGAGATTCACCTGACCGCTGCTCAGCCATGAAGTTCCTGCTTGACCACGACGTGTACGGAACGATCGCGCGTTTTCTCACCAGCTTGGGCCACGAAGCTGTCCCAGTCGCTCGTCTTGGCCTCGCACAGGCCGAGGACCAAGACCTCCTCAAGGTTGCCCAAGCTCAGGCCCGCCTTTTTGTGACCCGAGATCGAGATTTTGGTGGATTGGTATTCGTGAACGCGCTCGGAGCCGGTGTCCTGTACTTGCGCATACTGCCCTCCACCCAGAATGTTGTTCACCAAGAGTTCGCACGAGTTCTCACCTCTTACACCGAGGAAGAGTTGCGGAAAGCCTTTGTCGTCATTGAGCCCGGTGGCCACCGATTCAGAAAGCTGACAAGTCAAGACGCGTAACAAGGCTGAAAAAGTTCCCGCGCGTACCGAGGAAAAGGATTTGAGAAGCACGGTGGAATCCTCTATTGAATAGGTCACGACCGCATTTACGCAAGAACGAGGAGCCTTATTATGCAAAACGGAATTCTTTCGGGACTACGCGTCATCGACTGCGGCACCTACGTCGCTGGGCCGGCGTCCGCGACCATCATGTCGGACTTTGGCGCGGAGGTCATCAAGATCGAACGCCCACAAGGGGGCGATTTGTACCGCTTCATGGCGGATTTGCCAGGGTTCGCCAAGGCGGACGTGAACTGGGCGTGGATTCTGACGAGTCGCAATAAGAAGAGTGTCGCGCTTGATCTCAGTGTCCCGCAAGGGCGAGACGCGCTTATCCGCCTCGTGAAAACCGCCGATGTCTTTGTCACCAACTATCAACATCCGCTGCTCGAGAAATTCCAGTTGACATGGGAACATCTCCAGCCGGAAAACGAGCGGCTCATCTATGCGCATCTGACCGGCTATGGTGACGCCGGTGAGGATGCCGACGCACCGAGCTACGACGCGTTGGCGTATTGGGCGCGTTCAGGCTTGATGATGAGCGTTGTCGGTCTGGATGGCTCGCCCGCCGGGCCACGACCAGCGATGGGCGATCACCCGACTTCGGTGTCGCTCTTCGGCTCGATCATGTTGGGCTTGTATCATCGCGAACGCACAGGGCGCGGGGTCAAAGTCGGCACTTCGCTCATGGCAAGTGGCGCATGGGCGAATGCGTGCGACATCCAAGCCAAATTCTGCAAAGCGGAGTTTCCCCAGCGCGGAGCAGACGGTACGCCGCCCAATCCACTCACAGCAGGATATTTGAGTCGTGACCGTAAGGCATTTCTGGTTGTGCTACTCGACCCTGACAAAGAATTTCCCAATCTCTGCCGAGCACTTGGATATGAGGAACTGGCGACCAATGATCTCTTTGTGACGACGAAAGCGCGAGTGGAGAATGCGTCCGCGTTGTTCGCGATTCTCCAAGCGCAGTTCGAATCGCGCGATCTCGCCGAATGGCGCGTGCTCTTCCGACAGGCGGACATCAAATGGGCTCCGCTGCCAAAACTCGAAGAGGTCGTGGAAGACCCGCAGATGCGCGCGGCTGGGGCGTTTGTTGAGCTGGACGATCCGCGTTATGGCAAGCTGACAACGGTCAGCAGTCCCATTTTCGCGAGCGCGGGCGCGAAACGCACCCCAACGGCGGCCCCAGAGCTTGGGGCGCATACAGCGGAGGTGTTACGGGATATTGGCTATGACGAAAAGACGATTGCCGCGCTTGTTCGTGATGGGATCGCGGCGGTGATTGATTAAATCGGATGGGCTGGGCGGATAGGGAAGAAACGGAGAATCGGAGAACCGGGGTAACGGGGAATCGGAGACAAAAGGACAACGGATTTGTCTTCTTTCTCCGATTCTCCCCGTCTCCGATTCTCCGTTTCAGTCTTCAGAGGGGGTTCTCTGTTTCAAGTTTTCACTGCAACTGGAACCCTTCATACCCCTTGGCCGCCACCTCATCACACTTTGCCCGATAGGCTGGGGCGGTGTTGGCATAGAGGAGGATGGCGCGTTTCTTACCGGGGATATTCGCCCCCATGAACCAGGATTTGGCATCGCTCAAGAGCGTGTGAGACCCCAATTCGTTCGCGTGCTCCACCCAGGCTTCTTCCGCCTGTGGCGTCGCGGCAATGCGCTTGTAGCCTTTGTCGCGCATATAGTGGATGCAATCGGCGATCCATTCGACAATCGACTCAGCGCAGACAGTGTAGTTACAGAACGCGGCGTTTGTCGCAATGAAGAAATTCGGGAACCCAGCCGTCTGCAACCCCAGGTACGTGCTGAGCCCCTTAGTGGCCCACTTGTCTTTCAGCGTCTGCCCGCCTTCGCCGCGGATATCCATTGAGGTCAACGCCCCGGTGATGGCGTCAAACCCCGTGGCATAAATGATGACGTCGAATTCGTATTCCTTCTCCGTCGTCTTGACGCCTTTTGGCGTGATAGCCTCAATCGGGGCCGAGCGGACATCGACGAGCAGGACGTTGTCGCGATTGTACGCCTCGTAATACTCGGTCTCTAAAGGGATACGCTTGGAGCCAAACGGATGGTCCTTGGGCGCGAGCAGTTCCGCCACCGCGGGATCTTTGACGCGCGCGCGGATCTTATTGCGCACGAACTCGGCGAAGTCCTCGTTGGCCTCGCGGCTGGTCATGATGTCGTGGAAATTGGCCAACCACTTCGAGAATCCGGGTTGCGCCCATAATTCCTCGTACACCGCCAGCCGCTCTTCCTTTGGTACATCAAAGGTATTGCGCGGGTCGAAGTCGTGCATAAAGGCAGCGGGGGTTTCGCGAATGCGTTTGTGAATTTGGTCGTAGCTCGCCTTCCACTGATTCTGGGTCTCCGTGGAAACCAGCCCATTGCGCAACGGCGCACAGTAATTGGGCGTACGCTGGAAGACCGTGAGATGGCCGACTTCTTTGGCGATGATTGGGATGAGCTGCACGGCGGTGGCGCCGGTGCCGATGACCGCGACGCGCTTGCCGGTAAAGTCAACCTTTTCCTTCGGCCAGCGAGAGGTATGAAACGATTTGCCCTTGAAGCTATCCACCCCCGCAAACGGAGGCGTATAGCGGGCGGACAAGATGCCAGCCGCTGAGACGACAAATTGCGCCTGGGCGCGCTGACCATTCTCCAACTGCACGTCCCAGCGATTCGCCTTCTCGTCGTAGATCGCTGATTTGACCCGCGCATTGAATTGAATATCCTTGCGTAGGTTGAACTTGTCGGTCACAAAGTTGAGGTATTGTTCGTTTTCCGGCTGACCAGAATAATGTTCCTTCCAGTTCCACTCTTGCAAGAGTTCTTTCGACCACGAGTAGCCGTAGGTTTCACTCTCGGAATCAAAGCGACAGCCGGGGTAACGGTTCCAGTACCAGGTGCCGCCCACGCCGCTGCCATCCTCGAAGCAGCGCACCGAAATACCAAGCTCTCGTAAGCGGTACAGTTGATAGAGCCCGGCCACTCCGGCTCCGATCACGACCGCGTCAAATTGTTCGACCGCCCCCGTGCCGGGTGTTTGTTGAGCAGTTGCCATATCGTTCCTCCTTTTGTGTTACGGAAATTTCCGAATTGTTGCGGGAGATGAGCGTGCTTTCCCACACAACGGCCTCATCGCCGACCAGTACACATAGCGCAAGATAAAACAGATCGAAAGGTGGCGGTCCGCACGTCGGCAAGGGACGGACCGCGCACTAGGCCGCACGTGGCGCGAACGCCTCAAGGGCACGCGCATCCGGCGCTCGTCCACCATGGGGATCAATCGGTAGGATGCTGACGTGCGTCGCCCCAGCTTGGAACTGGTCAGTAAGACGTTGACGAATCTGGTCTTCACTCCCCCACGCGACAATCGCATCGACGAGACGGTCGCTACAACCGTTGGCGAAATCCGTATCAGTGAACCCCAAACGCCGCAAGCGATACAGATAATGCTCAATCACCATATAGGTGGCCATGTAGCGCCGCGCGATGGAGCGCGCTTTCGTGGCATCGCTTTCCAAGACGACCACTTGCACGGCGCACAACCACGGATGCGGACCGAGGACTTCGCGCGTGCGGCGCACTTGTTCGGTGGTCGTGAAATAGGTCAACGTGCCTTGGGTGGCGGTCGCCGCGAGTTGCAGCATTTTGGGCATCATCCCGGCCAAGACGACGGGGGATTGATGTTGTGGAGCGGGCGCGACATACGGAGCTGATTTCATCTTCTCCAAGTAGTCCTGCATAAAGGCCACCGGCTTTTCGTAGGGAATACCACGTTTCTCGTTGTAGGCTTTATTGCTCACGCCTAAGCCGAGGATAAAGCGATCCTCGAAAAACTCACCAAGGGTGCGGGTCGCCGCGGCGACGGCGATCGGTTCGTAGGCATACGCGATGGCGACGCCAGTGCCGACAACGAGCCGCTCAGTCTGTCCCAGCAGATGTGAGGACAACGTGAAAATCTCCCGTCCCATCACTTCCGGCACCCATAACACGCTGTAGCCCCACTGTTCGATCTTCCGAGCGAACTGGACTGCTTGTGGTCCACGAAAGCCATCAACAAACCCTAATACGCCAAGTGCGCTCACGTCCATGAATTGCTCCTCCCCTTTAAGAGTGAAAAGTTATGAATTGAACTCGGACATCGGAAAAACTCGTTTTCAATTCATAAGAAATTGTCTGGGAAAAATTGTCGAACATTTTGCAAGGGGAGTCTTGCGCGTGGCGCCAGGTTGCCCTCATCAAGAGCCTCCCCGTTACTGGGTATCATCAATCAGAAAAGCATAGAGACGTTGCAGCGTCCCCAACAACCAGGTCGCTTCACGTTCCGCCAGCCCGACGTGCCGCACGACACGCAAGCTGCGCTTGGCGCGGTGGTAAATGGCGGCACAAGAGCGCTGGGGATCGTGTCGTGAGCGATAATAGAGGCCGTCGGGTTTTTGCGGATGGCGCAAGAATGCGGCGGACCACCGCTGGGCGATGGTATATTCACCTGCGCACAAGCGCTCATCGGCACCGAGCTGAGCCAGGCCGGGACCCGTGAGGTTGACGAGCCGCAGTGGGCGACGCACCGCGATTTCGGCGATGGCACGACTACGCAGGGCCGAGTGGGTGAGGACCCGGGTGCCAGTCACATGTCCCAGCGTTTCAATAAACGCGCCCGCTTCATCCGCCGCGACGTAGAGCACCCCGGTTTTCCCGCCTGGCACATCAAAGCGTCCGTCGCCCGAGGTCCCAAAATACAACGGCGCATAGTGAAGCCGATGGATCCGAAACCACGGCTCCGTGGTCACCAACAGCGGCAAGGAACGGGTCGCCAGCTCAGAGGGCGGACCGGGATGAGGGCCAGGACGTACGCCTTCAGACACCGCCCTGCTCTCCGTACAGACGCGCCGCGCGCCGCACGGCCGCCAGATGGCCTCGGCGCAATTCCGCCAGCGGCGTCTTCCCGTCCAAACCGATATTCTCGTTGACAAAGAAGGCGAGCTGCATCCAGGGGTCATGGTGCCGAAGATCCTGAAGGACGTCTTCGAGTCCCGGCAACAAGCCGTGGTCCGTCCATTGCCAACTGGGATAGTCGTAGCGATGGGGGCCAATACGAATTCCCAACAGCCGACCGAGCCGCCGTCGTTTATCAACTGCTTGCCGACTAATCTGTAACCGCGTGGCCAGCTCTTCCCCGCGCAACGGCCCTCCCTCAGCGGCAAGCAAGCGTTGGCGAGCTTCCAAACCTCGGACACGAGACGTTTTTTCTTTTTTTCCCAATTTTTCATTCTTCATTCTTCATTCTTCATTTTCTCTCCCAGCGCTTTTTCCAGCCTGCGCACACGTCGCACTAATTCCGGTAACCGCGGAAGTAGGACCGAATACCGCCGCCACGAATGGATATCCGTCGTCGGATATCCGCCAACGACCGAATTGGCCGGGATATCGTGAGGAATCCCGCTTTGGGCGGCCACTTGCGTATTCTTCCCAACAGTGAGATGGCCAGCGGCCCCCACCTGCCCTCCCATGCGCACTCCGGCTTCGAGCTTGGTGCTACCGGAGAGTCCAACCTGCGCCGCCAACAACGAGCCTTCGCCCACGTCACAGCCGTGTCCAATCATCACCAAATTGTCGAGTTTCGCTCCGCGCCGAATCACCGTTGCTCCCACCGCCGCTCGATCTATCGTTGTGTTCGCGCCGATTTCCACGTCATCTTCCAATATCACAATCCCGATTTGCGGAATCCGGTACGCGGTGCCATTGGGCAGTGGGACATAGCCAAAGCCATCACCACCGACGACAACTCCCCCCTGGAGGATCACACGCTCGCCGATGCGAGTGCCTTCGCGAATCACGACGTTGGCATGCGCGGTAAAGTGATCGCCGATAGTGACGTTCGGATAGATCACCACATGGGCATGGATACGCGCATGGTCGCCGATCACCACGTGGTCACCGATAACCGCATACGGACCAATGGAAGCCGACGCGCCAATCGTGGCCGTGGAAGCGATCACCGCTGTTGGATGAACACCGACAGACGGCTCCAATGGTGGATGGAATAGCTCTAACGCTTTGGCGAAGGCGAGATAGGGATTGGGCGTCCGCAAGGAGGGTAACGGGACATCAGGATCGGTGGGAGCCAGAATCACCGCCGAGGCGTGGATCGTGGCGAGCTTGGCGAGATATTTCTTATTGGCGACAAACGTCACCTCGTGCACGCGCGCCTCTTCAATACTGTTGACGCCAGTGATCTCAACCGTGCCATCGCCTCGCAGTTCGCATTGCAGGTGAATTGCCAGTTCCGCAAGTTTCATCAGCACGTCCTTTCCCGGTTACGACTTGTCAAAACCTTGAGCGTGCCATATCTAGCAGAGTCCACAGCGAGCGACTATGGACGATGTCGGCGAGGAGAGGTGATTTATGAGGGTGGGGATGATGCTACTGGTCGTGTTACTTTCTAGTTGTACCTTCGGAGCCAAGGCACAACTCCCACCACCACCCACATTGCCGGAAGTGGCGTATGTTCAACCCTGCGACCCCAAAGCGGTGGCCGGGTTGACCAACGAGGCGGTCGAAGCCCTCCGCAACCGCGATATTCTGCTACGCCGCCATATTCAGACCCTCGAGCAACAGATACGCGGGCCCCAGTAACATCATCCCTTCTCGTTCAGCTGTGAGAAACACCAAGAATAGGAGCAGGAGAAACGCGACATGCGGGCAAAAACATCAACGATCAGCCTGGGGAGGTGGGTAGTCGCCCTCGGATTACTAGCGTTCGCTCAGTGCGCGTGGGCCCAGGGACAAATTGAATCGCCGGAACCTGCCTCCGTACAAAGTGGCGTGGCGCTGATCAGAGGCTGGGTATGTCAAGCGAATATCGTGGAGGTAGAACTGGATAGCCTTCCTCGTATCACGGTACCCTATCGACTGCCACGCGGCGACACGCAGGGAACGTGCGGGGATGCGGACAATGGGTTCGCGGCCTTGATCAACTGGAGCGGTGTCCAGCCAGGGGTCCATACCCTGCGCGTGTATGCCGACGGCGTTCTCTTTGGACAGGTCGGGGTCGTCGCCACTTCGTTAGGGTTAGGGGCGTTTCCACGAGGACTCAGTGGGCGGTTTGCGATTCCTTCTTTTCCCGTGGTCGGGCGGACGGTGGAGATCGAGTGGCGGGAGGCGGTACAAAACTTTGTCCTGCGCGGTGGCAGCGGCAGTGGTGGGACAGAACAACAATCGGCCTCGGGCCGGTTGGAAAATCCAGAGGTCGGAACGATTCAGAGCGGGGTTGAGCTGATTCGAGGTTGGGTGTGTACGGCGCGGGTCGTGGAGATCGAGCTGGATAGCCGCCCGCGTCTCACGGTCCCTTATCGGCTGCCGCGTGGCGATACACAGGGGGCGTGTGGGGATGTGGACAATGGCTTTGCGGCGCTGATGAACTGGAATGAGGTTGCGCCGGGAACGCATACGCTTCGTGCGTATGCCGATGGGGTGATATTTGCCTCGGTGGAATTTCATGTCACCTCGTTAGGCTTAGGCTCGTTCCCGAAGGGATTGGACAAGGAAACCACGGTCGCCAATTTTCCCGAAGCGGGCAAAAACGCGCATGTGCGTTGGCAAGAGAATCGGCAAAACTTCGGCCTCGTTGGCGTGCTGCAACCAGGACAGCATGCGAATGCGTGTGGGACCCAGAATAGTCTGCTGCTGGATGCCAACGGCTCCAAGGTCAGTGCCTCGGTGACGAATCCCTGTACGTTGGCAGGGAACATCTTGGAGGTGGATTTAGGGAGCCTTGAGAAACCCGCTCGACTCTGTGCCTCCGACTTTGAGATCACCCAACAGGGACAGTCATTTACCATCCCCGAGTTTGATTGGCTGGATGGACAAGGCAAGACGGTGACCTGCCGAGACGTTCAGCCCGGACGGGAATTGCCTGGGCTTTTCATAGTGAAGGGAGACACGCCACTGAACTTTAATGACCCGTTTCAGGTCACCTATCGAAAGACGGGGGCGGGAAATTTTAGCTTGACGTCGCCTCCCCGACTGACCGTGCAAAAAACGGGGGCTGGGAGAGGAACCGTAACAAGCATCCCTGCGGGGATTGGGTGCGGACTGGACTGCGCCCAGAGCTATAGTCCGGGGACAGTCGTGACGGTGACGGCTACTCCCGCCACCGGTTCGACCTTTACCGGATGGGCGGGAGACTGTACGGGGACGTCCCCCACGACAACCGTCACGCTGGATGCCGTGCGCACCTGCACTGCCACGTTCGATCTCGGTCGGGTCTTGACCGTGGAGTTGACGGGCACTGGCCGTGGCCGCGTCACCACCACACCAGCGGGGATTGATTGTCCAGGGACCTGCACGGCACGGTATGCGGTCGGAACCGCGGTGACGTTCAATATCACGGCTGACGAGGGCTCAACGTATTATGAGGGCTCGGGCTGTGAAGACCCGATCACCATGGATGCGGACCGCACCTGCAGCTACATATTCCTGCGCAATCCCTCTCTGACTATCCAGATAGTGGGCGGCGGAAGCGTGGTCGCCTCACCACTAGGGCTGAGCTGCCCAGGCCACTGCACGGAAAGATATAGTCCAAACGCCCTGGTCACTTTAATCGCCGTTCCCGATCCAGGCCGGGTCTTTGTGGAGTGGGGAGCCTATTGCAGTGGGACATTCCTCACCGCGACCGTCACCATGCTGGATACCGATCTCACCTGGACCGCCACCTTTCAGTAGGAAGGTTTTGTGAGAAGGCCGCGGCATGCTCTTGGGACTGCGGTGGCACCGACGCCGCGTTAGCTGTACGTGGCACGGAGTCTGGACTCGCGGCTTGCGGCCCCCTCCCCCGTGTGTTAGGAAACCTGCTCGCAGGACACCTGCTCGCTATGGATAAAAATAATCAATTGAAATTAGGTATTCCCAAGGGCAGTCTCGAATCCGCCACCATCGACCTTTTCAAGAAAGCCGGGTGGAAAATCACCACCAGTTCGCGGAGTTACTTCCCCACCATCGACGATCCTTCGATTCGCTGTATGTTGGTCCGCGCGCAAGAGATGGCCCGCTACGTCGAAGCGGGCACGCTCGATGCCGGCCTCACCGGCAAAGACTGGATCATGGAGAATGATTCGCAGGTCGAAGTGGTCGCCGATCTCGTCTACTCCAAGGCCAGCTTTCAGCCGACCCGCTGGGTGCTCGCGGTGCCACATGACTCGCCGATTCGCGCTCCCGAGGATTTGCAGGGCAAACGCGTCGCCACTGAACTCGTGCAGTACACTAAGCGCTATTTCGCCGAACGGCACGTCAAGGTCGATGTCGAATTTTCGTGGGGTGCCACCGAGGCGAAAGCCGCGGAAGGACTGGTCGATGCGATTGTTGAAGTGACCGAGTCGGGCTCGACCATCCGCGCGCATGGGCTCAAGATCGTCTGGGAACTCTTCACCTCGAACCCGCAAATCATCGCCAACCGCGAGGCGTGGAAAGACCCGGCCAAACGCGAAAAAATCGAACAAATCTCCTTGCTGCTCAAGGGCGCGCTGGCCGCCGAGGCGAAGGTCGGCATCAAGATGAATGTCCCACAGGACAAGCTCGACTCCATCGTCGCGCTCCTCGAACGCAAGTTGGGACGCATCACCTCACCCACTGTTTCGCCACTCTATCGGTCTGGGTGGTTCGCCGTGGAGACCATTATCAGCGAAGACATTGTCCGCGACCTGATCCCGGAGCTGATTAAGTACGGCGCGGAAGGGATCGTCGAATATCCACTGAATAAGATCGTGTGACGGACGCGCGACTACAAGCGCAGCAAGCGCGTTAACGTTTGCCCGAGCTGCTGGAGGTCTTGCGCGGCTCGCTCAATTTGTTGGATGCCGTTCACGTTCCGCACCGAGGCGTTGCGAATGTTGTCGAGCGCGAGGGTCACGTGTTCGATCCCACGGAGCTGCTGGAGGCTCCCGCTGGTAATCTGCACGTTTGACGATAATCTCGCTCGCTAAAGCGGTGGTGCCATCCTTAATGTCGAGTGTCGGCTTCGTGACGAAATCAATTGCGCCAAGCTCCAATGCCCGCAGTGTCGTCTCGCATCCTCTCTCGGTCAACGAAGACACCATCACCACCGGCATGGGGTGCAAGCGCATGAGCTTCTCCAGAAACGCCAATCCGTCCATGCGCGGCATCTCAACATCAAGCGTGAGGACATCCGGCCGCAAGGTCTTAATTTTGTCCCACGCGGCATACGGATCGGCGGCGGTCCCCACCACGGTCAGACTCGGCTCTTGCCCGAGAATGTGACTGAGCACCTGTCGGATCAGCGCGGAGTCATCAACGATTAAGACTTTCGTTTTGCTCATACCTTCTCTCAGAAGAGCGTCACTCGATCTGGACGTGGCTGTCGCAGTTGTTTCACCATGTCCAGACCAAAACGGGTTTCCTCCTCGACAATCGTATGGACCTGCATCGCGCCCAGCGGCTTGACTAACGCTCTCCCGGTGCGCGTGAAGAAGTGGACACGTACCGGCTGCGTGCCTCCCAGCCGGTGCGCGACGATGGGAATGTTCTCGGTCCCCAAAAACCGCTGCACGAACTGAATGTTTTTCTCCGCGACCGTCGCCCCGTTCGCGAACAAGGCTAACACTCGACCGCCCCCAAAGACTTTGGGTATCTACTTTAAATTCCAAGGCAACCCGAAAAATCGCCAAAATATCTTGACAAATAGCCGCTAAACACACACACTTTATGGACTTTGAACAGAGAAG
>CAMBFS010000073.1 GCA_945865755.1 Klebsiella pneumoniae | reverse complement strand
CCAGTTGGGCGATTTCTTGGTCGATGGCGTTGATTTCAGCCTGTAAGTCTTCTCTGTTCAAAGTCCATAAAGTGTGTGTGTTTAGCGGCTATTTGTCAAGATATTTTGGCGATTTTTCGGGTTGCCTTGGAATTTAAAGTAGATACCTTTTTATGGCCGTCATGTCGGGGCGACGGCGGCTGATAACCGCGAGCCGCTGGCGACCAACTGGGCCGCGCCGTATGCGCAGCACGGTGGTAGCGGGACGAACACCGATTTGTTGGTCTGGCGTGATCCGACTGTCCCAACACCTTCCTTCGGATTCAACTGCGCCCTCCCTGGTCCGTCGCAGTTTTTTCCGCTGAACCAAACTGACGTCGTGGCCTTTGATACCGAAGAGAATCCGACGGATATATCTCCCGATCCTCTTTTTGGTACCTTGCCGTTTCCTGGAGTCGCCGGACGGGTTCGGGTGAATGGCCCAGATCTACCGGTCCCCTCTCGGTCGGGTTGGCTGTATCTCAATCTCAACACGGTCGTCCCTGGAGGCCAGGTTCCACCTGGTGTGAGCCAATCCTACGTGACGGTCATTCGCAGCAGTGAGGGCCGTTTCAGCGGTGGCCATGCCGGTATTCCACTTGATGATGCGAACGATCCCATTCTCTCCCCCATTCTTCCATAGCCGAGGAGCATTACGATGAAACGACTCAGTTACCTTTTGACCCTCGTGATTGGCCTATTAGCTCTCCCGGCGCAGGCGGCCACTCTCGCCGCCACCAAGACCGTCGCCGGTTCGTTTTCTCCGGGTGGGGTGGTGACCTACATCATTGTGATCACCAACACTGGAGCAACTCCCCAAGGAAATAATCCAGGCGACGAGTTCGTTGATAATCTTCCTGTCCAACTCTCTGGAGCCACCGCGAATGCCACGAGTGGATCAGTCCTCGTGACCGGAGGGTTCCCTCCCACGGTCACGTGGAACGGGGCCATTGCCGCAGGCGCAAGCGTGACCATTACCATCTCCGCGACAATCTCTTCCAGTTTCCCTGTTGGCGTGCCAATCTCGAACCAGGGGACGGTCAATTTCGATAGTGATGACAATGGCACCAATGAGACGGCCGTCCAAACGGATGATCCATCCGTTCCTGGCTCCGCTGATCCGACCGTTTTCTCAACCGAGCGTAAAGGCGCGGGCGCGGCCCGTCCGGCTGCAACACTCCTGCTGCCGTACTTCGAGGTCGATCCAGTTTCCAACTTCCCCGCCGCTGCCTCTACCCCTGGCGCCCCACTGAACACGGTGTTGACCGTCGGGAATGCGAACGCGACCGCAACGCTCACACGGGTCACCGTCTGGACCGATTATGGCATTCCAACGCTCTCGTTCCATCTCTATTTCACCGGGTACGACACTGAGACCATCGACTTGCGCCAATTGTTCGACGGCGTACTGCCCCGCTCGGCGGATGCTGCTGAAGACCCCTTCGATAACATTTCCAATAAAGGACCTCTTTCTCAAGACATCAACTTCGGTTCCTGCGCTAACATTCATAACGGCACTCGCCTGCCACCGGCTGATATTGTTGGACTGCGGAGAGCGCACTCCGGGTTGTCGTCTTCACTGTTTGGCAATCAATGCGTGAGCCGGAACCACGGCAACGGCATTCTGCGCGGCTACATCACCATCGATACCGTGAACAACTGCAACGATGCGCTGCTGCCGAACGACTCTGGGTATGAAGCGCTCTTGACCAACCAGAATCATTTGTGGGGCAGTTACTCCATCACCGATTCGGTCAATAACTATTCCGATAGTGGCAATCTCGCGCATATTATGTCTTCAGCTACGCCAGGAACACCGACCTTTTACCGCCGTTTCAATAACGATACCACGCGTGATGGCCTCGGCAGTGTCTGGGGTGCGCGGTATCTCAACGGCGGCATGTTTGATGGCGGTACGGTGCTGCGGGTGTGGCGTGAACCGCGCCTCGCTCCGGTCCCGGTCTCCTGTACCACCCCCCCTGTGCTCACATTTTTACCTGCGCGCCAGGTGCAGCTCGTCGCGTTCGATGAGCAGGAGAATCCCACCGTTCCAGGCACGGCTACGCAAGTCGTCCACCCGTTTCCATTGGTGACCCAACAAGTGAAAACCAACAGCGCGGCACTCCCACTGTCGTCTCCCTTTGGATGGCTGTACCTGGATCTCAATCACGGGCCCTCTAACCAGGTCGCCCAGTCGTATGTCTCAGTCGCGCACGGGGCCAACGGCCGTTTCCGGGTCAGCAATGGCGCGGTTATGCTGCAAGCTGGGCTTGGCCAGAACCTGCCGGTGGGCGGCGCGGCCCTCCGGGCCACGAAAGCCGTGGCTGGGCAATTCGGTCCGGGCGGCACGGTGACCTATACGGTAGAGATTACGAACGAAGGTGCCACTCCACAACCGAACAACCCGGGCGCTGAATTTACCGATGTCCTTCCTCCCGAGTTGACGCTGGTGAGCGCCACTGCGGACAGCGGGACGGCCCTTGCGACGGTGGCCACGAATACCGTCACCTGGAACGGCACACTCGGGAGCGCAACGAAAAAGGTCATCATTACCATTACCGCGACCGTGAAGCCCGCGTCCGTGGTGGGGACGGTCGTGTCTAACCAGGGAAACGTGGCGTGTGATAGTGGAGGGGTGAATGTGCCGTGCGGGTTCACCAATGATCCATTGACCCAAACGAATAATGACCCAACTATATTTCTCGTCGGCGGTGGCAATCGCGCGCTGTTGAACGGGACAAAAACCGTGACCGGATCGTTCCTGGCGGGTGGAATCGTGACCTACACGGTCGTGATCAGAAACAACGGGACCGGCACCCTGCTCAACGCCCCCGGCAATGAATTCTTCGATTTTCTGCCTTCTTCCCTGGCGTTCCAAAGTGCGAGTGTCACCGGCGGCGGCACGGTGACGAACGCCGGCAATCAGGTGACCTGGAACGGAACCTTGGCGGTGAACGCTGCCGTGACCCTGACGATACGGGCGCAAATTAACCCGGCAATACCGACGGGGAACACCATCGGGAACCAAGGCTCCATGAGCTACGACGCCAACGGTGACGGCACCGTCGATACCACGAACAAAAGGACCGACGATCCCAGTACGCTCGCGGTGGGCGACGCGACGGTCTTCGTCGTTGGGCCGTAGGACGCAAGCACATGCGACACACACGACGGACCAAGGACCATACGCCCCTGGGTGGAGAGCTGCGCATCATGAATACTGACAATCGCTATCGTTTGACCCGTTTCGTTCTGCCCCTGTTGTTCGTCTTGACCCTGAGCCCTGCCGCCTCGGCGGCCCAGAAAGTCGGGGCCAACTGCCTCACCGGTGGGGGGACGAACTGTACCGCGCCGATTCCTGATGGCTCGACCGGAGGAGTCACCGCGCTCAACTCGACCATTACGATTCCAGCGGGCACGTGCCCCTCGGTGAGCCGGGTGTGTGTCGCCACCAACATTGAGCACTCCTCGCGCGGCGATCTGAGCGTGCGCCTGTTACACGGCGCGACCAATCACACCCTGGTGCCCGCGAATCCCAGCGATACCAACGCCGATATTTCGCGCGCCTTCGTCTTAGAGACGCAATTCGACGGACAGAATGGCGCGGGCGCGTGGAACTTATCCATCACCGATAGCACCAACGGCGAATATGGCTCGCTCAACAACTGGACCCTGGGCCTCTGTTGCGGCACGGGCTGTGGCAGTGGCTTGGTGCTGGTCACCCCAAACGGGGCCCTCCAGACCACTGAAGCTGGGGGCACGGCGTCCATGAATGTTGAGCTCACGTGTCCGACTTTTAACCAAGTGACGATTCCGGTGGCGAGCAGCGATACGACCGAAGGCACGACACCGACAACCTCCCTGGTGTTCGCCGCCGCCAACTCGGCCGCCCCGCAGACCCTTACGTTCACGGGGGTAAACGACGCGCTGGTTGATGGTGACGTAGCCTACCAGGCCGTGCTCGGCATCGTTGCGGTGGGTGCACCGTTCGCCACCGCGGTCGTTCCCGCCGATCTCTACAATCCGCCGTCGGTCTTTCAATCGGTGGGAAACCTACCGAATGTGGGGTTGGTGAACCTCGACAATGAAGCGAGTAAAAGTCTGAGAATTGGCAATGCGAGCAGAGTCGAGGGCAACAGTGGGAATAGTGGGCTTGCGTTTACCGTGACGTTGACCCCCGCGAGCGCGAGCCCGGTCACGGTGAACTACGCCACGGCCAATGGCACCGCGACGGCGGGCAGTGATTATACGGCGGCGAATGGGACCCTCACGTTCAGCCCCGGCCAGACGATCAGAACGGTGATCGTCAATGCGCTCGGGGATACGGCCCTGGAAGTCAACGAAACGTTTGTGGTGAATTTGACTAGCCCGGTTGGGGCGAGCCTCGCGGATGCACAAGGCGCCGGCCTGATCCTCAACGATGATGGCCCGGTGTTGCGGGTCTCTGATGTGGCGCAAGGAGAAGAGAACAGTGGCACGAGTGGGTTCACGTTCCGGGTGACCTTGACCCCCTCCAGTGGCAGCCCAGTGACGGTGAACTATGCCACGGCCAATAGGAGTGCGACGGCGGGGAGTGATTACACGACCACCAATGGAACGCTGACGTTCAGCGCCGGGCAGACGACCAAGTTCGTGACCGTGAATGTGACCGGAGACACGGCTCTCGAACCTAACGAGGTGTTCGTGCTGAATTTGAGTGGCGCCACGGGGGCGACGATCCAAGATCAGGGTGAGGGGACGATTCTTAATGACGAAGGGCCGGTGCTGCGGATTAGTGACGTGCCGCAAGGAGAAGGAAACAGTGGGACCAGCACCTTCCTGTTCACGGTGAGCTTATCGCAAGCGAGTGGGAGTCCGGTGACCGTGAATTACGCCACGCTCAGCAGCAGTGCGACGGCGGGGAGTGATTTTACCGCGGTTCCGCTCCTGCCGTTGACGTTTAGCCCCGGCCAAACGCTCAAGACGGTGGTGGTGAATGTGGCGGGCGACACAGTGCCCGAACTGAACGAGGTGTTCGTGGTGGATCTGAGCACTGCCGTTGGCGCGACGATCTTTGATAGCCGGGGGGTGGGGACGATCCTCAATGATGAAGGGTCGTTGGTGCGGATCAGCAATGCGGTGCAAGGAGAGGGGGACAGTGGGACCAGCACCTTCCTGTTTACGGTGAGCTTATCGCAAGCGAGTGGGAGTCCGGTAACCGTGAACTACACGACCGCGAACGACAGCGCGACGGCGGGCAGTGATTATACGACGGTTCCGCCTCTGCTGCTGACCTTCGCCCCGAACGAGACGAGCAAGACGGTGGTGGTGAATGTCACCGGCGATACAGTGCCTGAGCCGAATGAGCGGTTCATGGTGAATTTGAGTAACGCCAGTGGCGCGACGATCTTTGATAACCAAGGCATCGGGACCATTCTCAACGATGAAGGATCGGTGTTACGCATCAATAATGTGGCGACCGTCGAGGGAAACAGCGGCACGAAGAACTTCACGTTCACGGTGACGTTGACCCCACCGAGTCCCGTCCCCGTGACAGTGAAGTACGTCACGGTCGATAATACGGCAGTCGCGGTGAGTGACTATAGCGCGACGAGTGGGACGCTGACCTTCAGCGCGGGGCAAACGGACGATACCGTGGTGGTGAGTGTGGTTGGGAACACGGTCGTGGAGCCGAACGAACTCTTTCTCGTCAATTTGAGTGCCGCGACCGGAGCCACCATCTTTGACAACCAAGGCACCGGCACCATCCTCAATGATGATTAGACGCGGATCATAGCAAGACGACGGGAGGGGCGAATACTCATTCGCCCCTCCTCCGCTCATGGTTTTTCTGGCGGCGGCTCCTTCGGCGTATCCGATTCCGGTTGCTCATCGGCATTCGGGGTTTTCTTGGGTTCCGCCCCATTCCCGCTCGCGCCAAACGCCTTGAGATTCATGGCTAGCTCACGCAGCCGCTTGTTCACCATGCCATTGACCGTCCCTTCTTCTTCGCTACTCCCCGCACGGACGCCGGTCAGCAAGGCAATGCCATCGTCAATCGTGCGGATCGGATAAATATGAAACTGCCCGTGCTCGACCGCTTCGATCACGTCGGGCCGAAGAATCAGATTGCGCACGTTGGCCGCCGGAATCATCACTCCTTGTTGGCCAGTGAGCCCCCGCGTGCGGCAGATGTCGAAGAAGCCCTCGATTTTTTCGTTCGCCCCGCCAATAGCCTGGACCTCTCCCCATTGATTGACCGACCCCGTCACCGCCAAGTCTTGTCGGATCGGTAATTCCGTCAGGCGTGAGAGTAGCGCGTACAACTCGGTGGACGAGGCGCTATCCCCTTCTACCCCAGAGTACGACTGCTCGAAACACAGACTCGCCGAGAGGGCAAGCGGTTTATCTTGGCCGTAGCGGTTGCGCAGATACCCGGACAGGATCAGCAACCCCTTGTCATGAATCGGTCCGCTCAACCGCGATTCTCGCTCGATATTGACAATCCCGGCTTGCCCCATCGCCACACTCGCGGTGACTCGCGAGGGTTGGCCGAAACTATGCTCGCCGAGTTGGAGCACCGAGAGCCCATTCACCTGCCCGACCTTGTGGCCATCAATGTCCACGAGAATCGTCCCTTGGGTGATGAGGTCATGGATTTCTTCTTCGATCCGGTTTGAGCGGAATACGCGTTGTTCAATGGTCTTTTGCACGTGGGGAGCGGAGACCAGGGTGGCCTGTTCTTTGCGTGCCCAGTACGCGGCTTCGCGGGCCAGGTCGGCGATGTCGGCGTGGGAAGCGGACACTTTTTGCCGATCGCCGGCCTTCCGTGCGCCGAATTCCACGATCCGTTCCAGGGCGGAGCGATCAAAATGTGGCAGCCCTTCAGTCCGACAAATTTGCGCGATCCACTGGGCGTAGACCGTGACGTGTTGGGGGGCGAGTTCCATCGTGCGCCGAAAATCGGCGTGCACCTTGAAGATGTCGCGAAACTCCTCATCCATGCTGTAGATGAGGTGATAGAGCGACGCACTCCCGGTGACCAGGACTTTCACTTGGACTTGAATCGGTTCGGGCTTGAGGCCGGAGGTGGAAAACATGGCGAACGGCTCGTAGGTCTCCATCTCGACGCGGCTGCTCTTCAGCGTGCGCTTGAGCATTTTCCACACCGCCGGTTCCGTTAGCGCGTCCTCCAGGTTGAAGACGAGGTAGCCGCCCTGCGCGCGCAATAATGACCCGGCTTTGATCCGCGTGAAATTGGTCACCAACCGGCCGGCGCGATCGACGACCCGCTCGATCGTGCCAAACACATTGAGATACGTCGGGGAACTCTCGACCAAGACCGGGGCGCCTTTGGTGGCCGCGTTATCGACCACGACATTGACTTCGTAATCGAGAAATTCCTCGCGTGGCGGCATCATGAAGGGGAGAAAGGGCATGGCGGCGGGGGTCGGTCGTTCTTGTTCCTTAAAGTCATCAAGATGCTCGATAATGTGAGTTTTGACCTCGTCGAGATACTCGTTGACCTCAACGCTCGGGATCTCGTGCCGGATTCTGGCTAGCAGCGGCGTCAGGAGCGCGTCACCAAACCGCCGTTCAATTTGTCGGACATCCTCAACCATCGCCCGCATAATGTCTTGCTGTTTACTCGGAAACGTCGCCATTTCTTTCGCGAACTCGCGCTGATTTTTCTCGATCTCGCGTTGCTCCTCTGGGGGCAGACGGGCAAACTCCTCCGGACCTTCGAGCGGTTTGTCACGAACAATGGGGATGAGCATGATGGCCCCCTCTGGACCGGCTTGCAGGGCAAAGCCTTTTTCTCGGGCCTGAGTTTCCAGGGCTGCGTTCAGTGCTTGGGCCTGGGCAGCGTACTTTTCCTTGAGTTGGGTCTTCTCCTTATCAAACGCTTCTTGGCGAAAGGCTTTCGGGAGCTCTTCGCGGAGCGTCTTGATCGACTCGCCCATCAGATGTTTCAGGCGACAGCCTTGTCCGGCGGCCAAGGGAATGGCGCGCGGCGCGTCGGGATGGGCGAAATTCTGGACATAGACCCAGTCTCCAGGTGTCTGGCCCTCCTGGGCATGTCGGGTAACCCAGTTCCGCAGGGCTTCGAGCTTTTCCGACCCGGTGAGGCCCGACACGAAGATATTGAACCCGCTACTGGGAATGCCTAAGCCGAGTTCGAGCGCCGCGCGGGCGCGTTCTTGTCCAATGAAATCGGTGCCTGGCGTGATGTCCGCCGTCGTATGAAAATCCGGCGGCAAGGAGACACGAAAGCGGAGTTGTTCAGGAGTGAGTTGGATGGCGGGTGACGCGGGAACGAGCGTGGTGTGGGAGGGCGGGGCAGCCGTCGTCTCGGTACTCATTACACGTTCCTTTCTCGTGGCGTTTTGGGGAGCGTGACACGTAGGACCCCGTGTTTCACCTCCATGCGAATATGCGCTTGATCCACTGACGCGGGTAACCGCACCCGGCGAGAAAAATCGCCGGACCGACGTTCCTGATAGTGAAAGTTCCCTTGGGTCGCCGTCCGCACGACCGTGCGCGTGCCACGCAGCACGAGGTCTCCCTGGTCCACGGAGACCTCGACATCTTCCTCGCGAATCCCAGGAAGATCCACTTCAACGAAAAAGGCCGCCGCTGTTTCGTAGAGATCAATCTCGGGATTCCACATCGCGACCGCGGGACGACGAAACCCCCACGGGCGATGAATCAGTTCGTCAAACAACCGATCCACTTCCTGCACAAGTTGTGTGGGAAGCGGAAATACTGAGTCGTCTTTGGCCATGACAATCTCCCTTTTTTGTATCACTCAAGGTAGGTCAGGGCTGAGTGTCTCTCAGGTGGAAGCCCCTGTAAACAGGGTGAACGGGAAAAGAGGGTCGCTCGCTTTCGGGCGTGATCTTCGCTACATTTCGGGGGTCTTAAACCCTCGGGCAAAGAAGATCTTCTCCGGGAACGGAGGAAAAATGGGCGGCTGGCGGCGGAAGAGAGGAGACTCCACGTATGGAAAATCTCGCGATATTATTGCGGCAAACCAGAGAGCACAAAAAACTGACGCTCCAGGATGTCACGACCGCGACACGAATTCCGCAGTCGTATCTCCTGGTCCTTGAGGGCGGAAACGGATTGATGTCCGACCACGTCTATCTCATGCCGTTTCTGCGCACCTACGCGAAATTTTTAGGGATGGACACCACCGCCGTGGTCGCGCAGTTTGTCTCCGAATTGCAGCACCCGGAGTCCCGACCCGCGACCTCTCCCGATCGACGAGCGGCCGCGACCTCCTCCGCTTCCTCACGATTATCGTTCTGGGCGCTGCCGCTGCTGCTCGCGCTCGCGATGCTGCTCGTTGGCTCCTTTCTGTGGCAGAATGGCCTCAGTGGAATTGAGACGCTGTGGCCGACGGCGGTCACCCAGAATGCCCCTTTTCCCGAGCACGCCACACCCACGTCAGCCGAATCATCACCAGCAGTGTCCCTCGCCACCGATCTGCCACCGCAACCTGTTGTCTCATCGAAACCAACGGCTCCAATCGCGGTGGCTCCGCCACCCACAGCCCCCACCCTGTCCCCGGAGGGAACCTCCGATCCTGTGCAGACGGCTGCCACCGTTCTTCCCCAGAGCGCATCACCAACGGTCGGCGCGGCATCTCCACAACCACCCTCCAGAGTCGATAGCACTGGACATCGTCTGAACATTGCGGCCAGTTCCCCGACGTGGGTGCGTATCGTTGTCGATGATCAGGCTCCCAAGGAAATGATCATCAAAACCGGAGAGGCCCGTGAGTGGTCCGCCCAACAAGGATTCACTGTGTCTCTCGGTAATGCTGGTGGGGTGACTCTCAATCTCAATGGCCAACCTCTCCCACCAGTTGGCAAAACGGGCCAAGTGATACGAAACCTCCGCTTGCCCGCCGACCCGTCTTCATCCCCTTCGATAACTCGCTAATTTCGCGCGGATTATTGCTCAATCCAAGACTTGCCAAGACTTGCCAAGACTTGAATTTTTCCTTTTCCGCCGTTTTTCAAGGAAAACGACGGCCGACGACATATTTTCCCCTCATATTGTTCCTGTACCGCCTGATAAGACCGGGTTAAGTACGACTGTTACAAATTTGACGTAAAAAGGGATTAAGCCTTGGATCGTCAAATTTGTAACAGTTATTAGGGGTATTTACCGCTCTTAATAAAAATATATGGCGGAAAGATCGGATATAAGCATTTTTTACTAGGGTATTTACCCAAACCTGTTGTTTTTGCGACTTTTTTCAAGAGCACGAATGAGGAGGGTAAGAGGCGGGTTATTGGTATGTCTTGGTCTTTTTTGTACCAATAAACTCAAGATTATCACCTGGCTTCTCTTTTGCTTGATTGCGGACATTCCCCTAGACGAATTGTAAAAGGAGAGGTTTATATGAGATTTCCGTGACGGCGAACCAAGCGAATCTTTTGTAGGGAATGACGCGTTCATTTCCACCTCCTCAACCTGAATAGAGCAGGGACTTCCCTCCCTGATCTTGAGCCACTTACTTATGAGGGATTTATGTCACTTCGATCTACAAATACATTCCTGAAGCACTGTTCTGCTCGTGGCCCCTGGCAACGATTCCGTTCTGTTATCGGGAGCGCGGCCCTCCTTCTCTCTCTCGTTGCGGCTGCCACTACGTGGGCCGCGACAATTACCGTGACTACCTCCATCCCAACTGTGTCTCTTGATGGGCAGTGTTCGCTGATTGAGGCCATGAACAACGCCAATGGCAGTCCCGTGTCCGTCGATTGTCCCGCGGGTTCTCCCGGTGCGGGTCTTCCTGGAGCGGATACCATTCACCTGCCGCTGGCGAGTACGATTGCTCTCACAACTGTCAATAATACGACCCTTGGCTCCAACGGGTTACCTCTGGTCTCTTCTCACATCACCATCGAAGGCCACGGCAGTACCATCCAACGAAGTAGCGCGTCCTTATTTCGCCTCTTCGCTGTGAACTCTTCAGGATCTCTGGTGCTGAAGGAAGTGACGCTCACTGGAGGAAGGGTCTCCGGTGGGGGCGGAGCGATATTGAACTCTGGTGGGAGCGTGGTTGTGGGGAATAGTACCATCCGGGGGAATACGGCCAGCATCGTGGGTGGCGGGGTGCAGCAGAACCTCACCGGTGGAAAACTGACGATTGTTGGCAGTACTGTTTCAGGAAACACCGCGAATTTTCAGGGAGGTGGAGTTGGGGCCATTGGAGCGGCTGGTACTTTTACCCTGATCAACAGTACCATTTCTGGGAATGCCGGCTTTCTTGGGGGCGGAGTTTTTACTGGCGGAAGCACGACCGCGACGATCACTAACAGTACCGTTTTTGGCAATACCGCCCAAGCCCAAGGTGGTGGGGTGTTGAATGACGCGACCGCGACGCTCACGCTTATTCATACGCTTATTACTGGCAACAGCGGGAGCTCTGGTCCGACAATTTTCAATAATGCGGGTACTCTCACTGCTGATGCCTTTAATCTTTTTGGCGCGGATGCGGATGCCGGGGTCGTCGGTTTTACCCCAGGTGTGACGGATATTGTTCCTATTGTTCCGGTCACGAGTATTCTGGATACTGTCCTGGCCAATAATAGTGCCCCAACGAAAACGCATGCCCTGGTTGCTGGCAGTCCGGCCCTGAATGTTGATCCGAGTGGAACAGGGTGTGAACCAATCGACCAGCGTGGGATCACACGGCCTCAAGGCGGCGCGTGTGATGTCGGTGCATTTGAGTTGGAAACTCTCGATCAAGATAATGATGGAGTCGCTGACACCGAAGACAACTGCCCCGCGGATGCCAATGCCGATCAGGCCAACTTCGACAACGACGGGCAGGGCGACGTCTGTGATCCCGATGATGATGGCGACGGCGTCAACGATATCAGCGATAACTGTCCCGTGACCCCTAATGCCGCTCAAGCCAATCTCGATGGCGACGAGCAAGGCGATGTCTGCGATCTCGATGACGATGGGGATAGCGTCAATGACACGGCCGACAACTGCCCCCTCAACGCCAACCCCGATCAGGCTGACCTCGACAACGATGGCCAGGGCGATGTGTGTGATCCCGATGATGACGGGGATGGCGCGAATGACATCGGCGACAACTGCCCTGTGAATGCCAACCCCGATCAAGCCGATCTTGATGGCGACGGGTTCGGCGATGTCTGCGATCCCGATGATGATGGGGACGGCGTGAATGATACTGGCGACAACTGTCCCTTTACGGCGAACTCGCGGCAAGAGGACTTTGACCACGATGGCATAGGCGATGTGTGTGACGGTGATCTTGACGCGGACACCGTGCCGAATGGTTTTGACGAGTGTTCATTCACCGCGCGCCCGTCTGTCGTCAACCCCAGTGGGTGTTCGATTGCTCAGCTCTGTCCATGCGCGGGGCCGCGGAATACCACGAAGTCCTGGAAGAATCATGGTGAATATGTGTCCTGCGTGACCAAGAGCGCGACTCAATTTGTGAGTATGGGACTTATCACCCCGACACAGAAGAGTGCGTTCGTATCGGCTGCCGCGCAGTCGACCTGCGGCAAGTAGTCTCCGTGACCTCCCGACACTCACCATCTTCGGTGAGTGTCGGGAGACGAGCTGGCCTCTTTTTCCTTCTTCCCTACACGTGGGGCATCACGGTCTCCGCGAACCGTTGCATCATTTCCTTATCCTGCTTGTAAGGGAACATGGCGATAAAATAATCGAACCCTAGTTCGCGATAACTCCGCAGCGTTTCCGTGACTTGCGCCGGCGTGCCAATCATCCCCGACTCGCGTGCGATCCGGAAAATACGGCCCGTGCCGAGCGCGGCGGTGGCCTCCGCCTCGCGTTTTTTCAGTTCCTCCTCGCTATCGCCAAGACAGGTCACGATAAAGAGCGATTTGTCGATCGTGGTGAAATCGCGCTTCACCTCATCGCAGTGACGCTTGAGCACCTCGATTTTCTTTTTGACCGCGGGCAGTTGATAGCCGAAGATCATATTCCAGCCGTCGGCATGCTGGGCCACCATCCAGAGCAGTTTTTTCTCGCCCGCTCCGCCAATCCACATCGGCAATGGTTTTTGCACCGGCTTGGGCGCGTTGAACGCATTGTCTAACTGATAGTGTGCTCCTTGGAATGAGGCGCGCTCCTCGGTCCAGAGTTTCTTGATGACCTGGATGGCTTCTTCCAGTTGCGCGAGTCGCGTGCTGACGGGGGGAAACGGGATGCCGTACGCTTTGTACTCCATTTCCTTCCAGCCCGCGCCAAGCCCGAACTCCAGGCGGCCATTGCTAATGTGGTCCACGCAACTCGCCATCTTCGCGAGGATGCTCGGCAACCGATACGAGTTGCAGGTGACCAGGGTTCCCAACCGCAGTCGGGTGGTGATGGGTGCCAGCGCGGTGATGAGGGTCCAGGCATCGAGGCAATTGCGCTGTTCGGATTTGGCGTCCCACAGCAAGTGATCCGAGGCCCAGAGCGCGGTGTAGTTGAGCCGTTCCGCTTCCTTGGCGAGGTCCGCGAGTTCGGGGAAGCTAAAACCAAACTGGGGTTCGATCTGAATACCAAAACGAGTCATGCGTTGCTCCTGTGGTGACCGATGCTGTTGTCGCGGAAGAGTCGAAGGGGACGCGTTCGTCGCGAGAGCCTGGCCAGCGCGGACAGGGCTCGCCAACGCGGTGGACGTGACGACGGTCAAGCCACAGCGTTGGAAAAATTCCCGGCGATTGAGTCCACGGCGGTTCTTCATGCGAATGCTTCATCCAGACGAGTGACCTGTTCCGGTGTCAACCGCCAGCCAGAGGCGCGGCAGTTCTCTTCGGTACGCGGCACACTATCGGATTTCGGAATCGCGATTACATTGGGTCGCGAGAGGCACCAATTGAGGGCGACCTGCGCGAGCGTCTTGTGGGTCTGTGTGGCGATCTCCTCCAGCACGTTCATGCCTTGCTGGCGTCGCCACCGCGACTTGACGGCCAAACGCCCGTCATCCAATGGGGTGTACGCGATAATCGTCACATCGTGTTTCTGACAGTACGGGAGTAGCTCGTGTTCAATCTCACGAGCATTGAGATTGTACAACACTTGATTGGAGACAATCGGATGATTGGGCAAAGCGGCCTGTGCCCGGCGCAGTTGTTGGGTCGAGAAGTTGCTGACGCCAATGTACTTGGCCTGTTTGCGATCGACGAGCGTCGCCATCGCTTTCATGGTTTCCGCGATGGGGACTGACGAATTCGGCCAGTGCACCTGATACAGGTCAATGGAGTCGGTCCCCAGCTCGTGGAGACTGGCCTCGGCCGCTCGCAGGACGTCGTCGTGGCGCAGGTGGCTTCCTGACACTTTAGTGGCGATGAAGACTTGATCGCGCATGCCCTTGATGGCTTGACCAACAACATCTTCAGTGCGGTACATTTCCGCTGTGTCGATGAGAAACGCGCCCAACTCTACTCCTCGGCGCAACGGCTCCGCCCCGCCAAGATACTTCCATACGCCGAGACCAATTTCTGGGACCATGACGTTCGTGTTGCCAAGCGGTTTGAGTTCCATATCGAATCCTGTGTTATTGGGCGTGAGCGACGGGGACCTGTTCGGTGCGCTCAGGGCGAACTGTCCCGAGCGCGATCGCCTGCACTTGCTTGAGCGTTTCCGCCGTATAGTAACGGTTCCCGCACTTGTCACAGACCCCAATAATAACATCCTCCAGGATGACAAACCCCGTTTTGTGCTTAAAGGCTTCGCGCTCTACGTGTTTTTCTCTTACCGTTCCCTCACAGTATTCACATTGATAGCCGAATGAAGAGGTCATAGTTCTGACTCCGTCACTTCGTAAACCGTAATAATGAGATAGCGTCCAGTTTCTGTAAAGCGACCGGTTGCTCCTACTGGAGTTATGCCATTCGTCGCAATTCCCTGAATAGTGTAGCGTGTGCCACGAGGATCGTCTTTCTCGACTTTGATCAGTCTTCCGTTCAAGATTGCTACCTCGACATCGTCGGTATCAAGGTGATCCTCGGCCATCTCTTCTATGGCGTGGACTGTCATGTCGTAGGTCGAGTTGCGGACGGCCATCCGAATCCGGTTGAGCATTTTCCGCGCCATCGCCCCAAGCCTGTTGTCCTTCGACCTTGTTTTTCCATGTTATAGCCCTTGTGCTCGTTCCACGATTGGCGCAAGGGCTTTCACCGCCTCCACGCCGCTCCCCGAGGCCGCGGCCCACGCCAAGACGATCATGCGGCTCACCCCAGCGTCCCGATACTGCCTCATCAGCTCAGCCGAGGGCCCCTCGTTTTGGGCCATCAACAGCACGGAAAACTCAATCCCGTCGGGATTCCGTCCCGCGGCTTTGGCCATCTGCTTGATTTCAGGGATGGCGGTCTTGAACTGGGCTGGTGTCAAGTTGGCTGGGAACCAGCCATCGGCATATTGGGCGACACGCTTGAGGGCATATTTCGGATCATGCGCTCCCAAGTAAATCGGCGGAAATGGTTTCTGTACAGGCTTGGGGCCAATTTTGAGAGGCGGAAATTTGATGATCTCTCCATCGTAACTGGCCTCTTCCTTACTCCACAGCTCGCGTAACGCTTCGACGCCCTCACGCACGTGTTGCCAGCGCCGCTTGAATTGCACGCCAAAGAGTTGGGCTTCTTCCGCGAACCATCCGGCCCCCACACCAAGAATCAGTCGTCCATTCGAGTAGAGGTCGAGTGTCGCCGTGGTTTTCGCCAGGGTGATCGTGTCATGTTGTGGCAGTAAGGAGATCGCGGTGCCAAGACGAATGGTCTTGGTCGTTTGCGCCGCCGCCATGAGGGCAATGAACGGGTCAACCAACTCCGCGTAGAACGGGGGAACCTTTCCGTCGGCGGAGCGAGGATAGTAGGTGGTGTAGTGCGTGGGCACTGCGATATGTTCAGCGACCCAAAACGAATCGAATCCTAAATTTTCCGCTTCTCGCGCGATCTCACCGGGATTTCCAGATTTGTCAGTGAGGAATACCGACACGCCAATCTTCATAACGACGACCCTCCTTTTGCCAGCGGACTGTAGAACGGAACCAGAAAGGTTGCAAGTTTCGAGGACTGAGTTTTAAGTTCCATACGCAGTCCTCAACTTCTTGAAGAATAGTTGAAGAGCGAATGCCTTATTACAGCGGTTTTCATTTGAGCGAGAAGACACACCGTTTTCCGTAGGCCGGGATAAGGCCGCAGGCCGTTCCCGGCGTGCTCGTCCATGCCGGAAACGCTCCGCTTATTCCGGCCTACCTTCTTTCTCTCTTCATTCAAGTGCAAACCGCCGTAAAGGAAACGGGGGGCACCCTTTCATAAGGCGTGGTCGAGGGGGAGAGCGAAGAGTGCGGAAGGCGGATGTCATGCCGCCAGCTCGACCTTGTCGTACACCTCGGCGAGTACCAGGTCGCACTCAATCGTGGAGAGCCGAATGGTGTCTGTCACGTCATTGGTCTCCGAGAACAGCCACCGGTCTTCAGGTTGCCGCACCCAATGTTCAACGTGACAGCGCTCTTGATCGACTACGACATACTCCATGAGGGAAGCAAGCGCGCGGTAGTGTTGCAACTTGCTCCCGCGGTCGTAGTCTTTTGTGGATTCTGACAAGACTTCAATAATGAGAGTTGGGTTGAGCAGCGTGTCTTTCTTATCGTCAGCGAGCTGAACCTGTCCACAGACGACAATCACATCGGGATAGGTGTACAGGCCGGTCGGGCTCACTCGTACTCGCAAGTCGGTGGAATACACCGTGCACGGCCGCCGTCTCAGTTGTCCACGCAGTTCGGCAACCAGATTCGTGACGATGAGCACATGGCGTGGACTGGCCTCCGCCATCGCGAACATCTCTCCATTGAAATACTCGCTCTTGTAGTCAGCTTGACGCTCAATGGCCAGATATTCTTCGGGGGGGATGTAAGTTTTAGGTTGTGAAGACATCGTGCTGCTCCGTCGATAGAAGTAATGGTTTACGCCTCTTCCGTAACGGCTGCCGCGGTCGCCACCCCAAACTTCTCGCGAATTTTGCTCTCGATGATTTGAGAAATCTCAGGATGCTCTTTGAGATACTCCTTGGCGTTCTCTCGTCCTTGACCGATACGGTCGCCGCTGAACGAATACCAAGCGCCGGACTTGTCGATGATCCCCTTCTCCGACCCAATATCAACGAGTTCCCCTTCTTTTGACACGCCGCTCCCATAGAGCACATCAAACTCTGCTTCCTTAAACGGTGGCGCGACTTTATTCTTCACTACTTTTACTTTGGTGCGGTTCCCCACGATCTCTTCTCCCTGCTTCACCGCGCCAGTGCGGCGAATATCGAGACGTACAGAAGCGTAAAACTTGAGCGCGTTCCCGCCAGTCGTCGTTTCGGGATTGCCAAACATGACGCCGATTTTCATGCGGATCTGATTGATAAAGATGATCAGGGTGCGGGACCGTGAGATGCTGCCAACCAGTTTGCGTAGGGCTTGTGACATCAGCCGCGCTTGCAGTCCCATTTGCGGTTCGCCCATTTCGCCTTCGATTTCC
>CAMBFS010000072.1 GCA_945865755.1 Klebsiella pneumoniae | reverse complement strand
CTCCGCAAGGAGTGTCTCCATCTGAGAGAGGCGTTGTGTCAGATAGCTTCCTAGTAACGCAATCGCATAAAACGACAACAAATTGGTGGCGAGACGGATTGTGAGATCAAGACCTGGAGTTGGACTGGCGAACAAGAACGCTGGAGAGCCGTGGCCTGAATATGGCAGCACTCCATGGTACAGCAGATCAACAGCTCCGCCGTACGTGAGAGCGGCGAGGGAAGCCGCCACGAGTGCACCGCGGCGGAAAAGGAGAAATGCGGCATTGAGAATGGCGAGGTGATAGAGAAAAAGAAAGGGACTCTCAATACCACCGGTCAGAATGATAGTCCCGGTAACGAAGAGGATATCGAAGACCACTTGCGTGTACGAAAACACGGCAAGGTTCTGTACCCGTGTGAGCAATAATCCCGAAACGAGAGAGACGAAATAGGTAAAACCGATAGTTCCGAAGAGCAGCTTCTCTGGCGAAGAACGAACACCCGCATGGGAGTACGAGAGGAAAACGACACCAAGCAGGCATGACGTGATTCCTAACCGCAGCAGAAGAAACCACGTCAAGCGTTGGCGTAGGGCGATTTGGGAATCATTCATGAGAAGAGGTGCCTTTGTCGCAGCGTCATTCCCGCGAAAGCGGGAATCCAGGCGGGTTAACTCATGGCTTCTACTTGAGATTCCTGGATGCCCGCCTACGCGGGCATGACGAACTGCAACCCCTCAAAACTAACTTGACAAAGTACTAGGTCAGCACCGTGCCCAACTGGAAGATTGGCATGTACATGGCAACCACTAGACCGCCGATGACCACCCCCAGGAAGACAATCACCAACGGTTCCATAAGTGCCGTCAGGTTCGAGACAGCACTATCAACCTCGTCGTCGTAGAAATCGGCAATTTTGTTTAACATGGAGTCGAGCGCGCCGGTGGTTTCTCCGACGTTGATCATTTGGCACACCATGGGCGGGAACACGCGGCTTTCAGTCAGAGGCTCGGTCAACGTTCTTCCCTCACTAATGCTCTGTCGAGCATCCAAAATGACTTTTTCGACTACTTTATTTCCCGCTGTTTTCCCGGTGATGTAGAGTGAGTCGAGTATTGGGACGCCGGAAGAAATAAGCGTGCTGAGCGTACGCGTAAACCGCGCTACCGCGGCTTTGCGAAAAAGATCGCCAAAAATCGGCAGTTTCAACAAGAGTCCATCAATCGCATATCTGCCTTTTTCCGTGCGATACCACATACGGACAGCAAAAAAGACTGCTACCCAAAAAGCGATGATATATTTGAGATAGGCAACCGTAACGTAGCTCAGGTTCATAGCAATTTGTGTCGGCAAAGGGAGCGCTTTACCGACACTACTAAACATATCCGCAAAGGTCGGAATAACGAAAACTAGCAAAATGGTGGTGACAATAACTGCGACTGCCACAATGCTGACCGGATAGATCATCGCTCCTTTGATTTTCGACTTGAGTTTCATGGCTTTTTCCATGTAACCGGAAAGGCGAGCCAAAATCGTATCGAGAATACCGCCGATCTCACCAGCATCGACCATGTTGGTGTAAAGGTCATCGAACTGTTTTGGGTGTTTACGCAGCGCGTCCCCAAAAGTGGTGCCGCCTTCAACATCCTGTTTGATCTGTCTAATTTTCTTGCTGAAGGTCTTATTTTCGGACTGTTGAGAGAGGATGTCGAGCGACTGTACAATCGGCAACCCAGAATCAATCATTGTCGTCAGTTGCCGTGTGAAGATAACGACATCTTTGGTAGTAACTTTTTCCCCAAATCCGGGAATCTTCAGTTCTTGATCGAACCTGCCTTTTGCGCGAACCTTGTTCGCTTTCGGACGGATACGTTGAGAGCGTAGCCAAGAAATCACCGCATCTCTATTCTTCGCTTCCATTTCTCCCTGAAGCGTTTCTCCACGCGGACCAGTACCTTGCCACATAAAAACTGCCATAATTCACCCCAAAAATGAGATAAGAATCGTACTATTTACTTTATCGACAAACTCTCCGCCCTCTTAAATATGATACTAGCGCTCGTTCCCCTCTTACAAGGAAAACGGTTGACTCTGCAAGGACTTGAGAGACGAAGGGCCACCTGTATCTTTGTCATCGGCAGTGGGCGGAAAAAGTTAAGGAACAGAAATTGAAGAACTTCCCGACTCTATGAGGAGAGGGGGGGAGACATTACTTGCTCATTCCTCACCGACTCGTGGGATCGAAAGATTGCGGCAGATCTTTTTGGCTAAACCATTCGGAATCTCTTGATGCCGAGGAACGGCTTCCACTGCTCCTGTGGCTGGATTGCTCCATAAGGAGTGCTCACTCCCTTCACGTTTGAGATAACAGCCGTGCCGCCGTAAGTGGCGGAGAAAGCTACTGCGCTTCACTCGACCACCACGGTGTCTTGAATTGCCTCAGGTGGTATACCGCGCAGGGCATCCTCACGTCGATCCCCAAGGATCAACGCAATCGCCTTGCCTAAACTTGTCCGCGCCTCCTCAGAGGTCTTCCCCTGTCCGTTGGCTCCAGGAATCTCTGGACAATAGGCCACATACCAGTCCTCATCTCGCTCAATAATAGCTGTGAATTCATTATGCATGAGAAACCTCTACCATTTGTTTGTGAACGAAGAGCCGCATATCTTTCTCCGTGCTCCCCGTCATCTTCACCCGCTTATTCTCCCGCAAACTATTCCTCACCGCAACGCTTGAGCAAGGGCACGGGACATCGTCGCTAACGGAGCCGGGGTATTGGTCCAGAGGCTAAAGGCGAGGGCTCCTTGATGAAGTAACATTCCTCGTCCGTCATAAACGGAGCGACGGGCTTTCTTGGCAGGCTTGAGAAAAGAGGTGAGATCGGGACGATAGAGTAAATCGTAAAATACACACGTTTGTGACGTTGCTTCGTATGTAAGTGGAGGAAACTCTTCGCCATGAAGGCCGACGGACGTACTATTTATGACCAGCGCGGCATTTTTCAGTAACTCCGGCTCGCGCAGCGCCTCAAGTGAGAGCGCTTCTAAACGTGTCTTCCCTACCGATTGATAAGTTCGGACTAAAGTCTGGGCATTGGTCAAGGTGCGATTGATGATCGTTACTTTCTTGCACCCCGCGCGGATAAGCGAGACTAATACCGCGCGAGCTGATCCTCCAGCTCCAATCAGAATCACTTCTTTACCACGCGGAGAAAAGCCGTGTTCTTGGAGAGAGGCAAGAAAACCACGCCCATCAGTATTGTCGCCAAACAATTCTCCGTTGCGGTTCACAATCGTGTTCACGGCTCCGCACAGTTCCGCTTCAGTGCTGAGGCTATCAAGATGACGGACTACTCGCTCTTTATGGGGGACGGTGACGTTGACCCCAACGAGATTGAGCGCTCGGATACTCTGCGTCGCGCGGGCAAGTTCAGTGGGCCGTACTAAAAAAGGAACGTAGATATATGGCAGTTTGCAGGCACGAAAAGCAGCGTTCTGCATCGCTGGCGAACGCGTGTGCGCAATCGGGTCGCCGAAGATGCCGATGATGCGCGTTTGGCCGGTGATCGCCATACTGAAGAGTTTCTCACGCAGAGGCGCAGAGACGCGGAGCTTTAGGACGCGGAGATCTCTGGTTGAGGAACCTCTTTCTTTGTTCGCGGGGTTTTGCGCACTTTGACTGCCGCCGGTTGCCGCAGTACGGCATGGGCCGCCGCGAGTCGCGCAATCGGTACCCGATACGGTGAACATGAGACGTAATCCAGTCCCGTTGCATGACAGAATTGCACCGACGCCGGATCGCCACCATGCTCTCCACAGATACCAATCTTCAAGTCAGGCCGTGTCGTTCGTCCTTTGTGAACCGCGAGCTCAATCAATTGGCCTACGCCGCTTTGATCGAGTGAAACAAAGGGGTCCTGCGGAAAGATGCCTTGTGTCAGATAGTCGGGGAAAAATTTGCCCGCGTCATCGCGACTCACTCCGAGTGTCATCTGCGTCAAGTCGTTGGTCCCGAAAGAAAAGAACTCCGCGACCGAAGCAATCGTATCCGCCACCACCGCCGCGCGCGGGACTTCGATCATCGTGCCCACCGTATACGGTACTGTCACACCTTGTCGTTGGCTGACCTCGGTACAGACTTGGACAATCCTGGTGCGTAAAGTTTCTAGCTCACGCTGAAATCCGATCAGCGGCACCATGATTTCTGGGATGACCTCGACACCCTCGCGGGTCAATTCACACGCCGCTTCCATGATCGCACGGGTCTGGGCTTCGTAAATCTCCGGGAAGGTGATGCCCAACCGACAGCCGCGATGCCCCAACATCGGATTCGCTTCATGCAGTGCGTTGCGTTTGGTGCGAAGCCGATCCGCGGTGACTCCCAACTTTGTGGCTAAGTCGGTAACTTCTTCTTCTGTGTGTGGCAGAAATTCATGCAGTGGGGGATCAAGCAGGCGAATGGTAACGGGCAGGCCCGCCATCTCGCGAAAGATGCCGCGAAAATCGCTCTTCTGCATCGGGACGATTTTTTCCAGGGCCCGTACGCGACCCGCCGTGTCGTCCGCGAGGATCATCTCGCGCACCGCGTCAATACGGTCTCCCTCGAAAAACATGTGTTCGGTGCGGCACAAGCCAATGCCTTCCGCGCCAAAGGCCCGTGCGACTTTGGCATCATGCGGCGTGTCGGCATTAGCGCGCACCCGCAGGCGGCGGAATTGGTCCGCCCAACCCATGAGTGCCTTGAATTCTGGGGTCTCTGGATCGGGATCACTCGTCGGCACCTGGCCACGGAACACTTCTCCTGTCGCCCCATCTAGCGTGATCCACTCTCCAGCACGAACGGTGAGACTTGCCCCGCGTACTCTAAATTGTTGTCGATCGTAGTCAATTTCCAGGGCTTCGCAGCCGACCACCGCGCATTTGCCCATGCCCCGGCTGACCAACGCCGCGTGTGAGCTTGCCCCTCCACGCGCCGTCAGAATGCCTTGCGCGGCGTGCATGCCATTGATGTCATCTGGTGAGGTTTCAATACGAACGAGAATCACTTTGCGTCCCGCGTGCGCCGCGGCTTCCGCGTCCTCGGCGGAGAAGACGACTTCTCCACTGACCGCTCCAGGCGAAGCGGGCAACCCACGGGCAATCCGATCCTTGACGGCATTCGGGTCTAGCGTCGGATGTAGCAGTTGATCGAGTTGGCCCGGTGCGACGCGCAATACCGCCGTCCGTTCGTCAATCATGCCCGCATGTACGAGATCGACCGCGATTTTCAGCGCGGCGGCGGTCGTCCGTTTTCCCGCGCGGGTCTGCAGCATCCACAAGTAGCCGCTCTGAATGGTGAATTCGATGTCTTGGGCGTCTTTGTAGTGGGATTCTAATGTATGGGCGATGGTTTGCAGTGTCGCGAAACCCGCTGGCATCCGCTCTTCCAACGATGGATAACGCTGCTGACGTTCTTCTTCGTCGTGCCCACTTTGTTGTGCTCGTTCACGTGACGCGGCCAAGGTGATTTGTTGCGGCGTGCGGGTCCCAGCCACGACATCTTCGCCCTGTGCATTTACTAAAAAATCGCCGTTGAGGGCATTCTTTCCGGTTGAGAGGTCTCGCGTGAACGCCACGCCGGTTGCGCAGTCATCACCGAGATTGCCGAACACCATCGTCTGCACGGTCACTGCCGTGCCCCATTCCCCTGGGATATTTTCGATCTTGCGATAGGTGATGGCGCGCGGGTTCTGCCACGAGCCGAACACCGCGCCAATTGCTCCCCACAGTTGCTCGTGTGGGTCGTCGGGAAACGCGATCTGGAGCCGGTCGCGAATCACCGCCTTGAATTCCGCGACCAGCGCTTGCAAATCCTCCACGGTGAATTCCGTATCAAGTTCAATGCCTTTGGCGGTTTTTTTCTCTTCAATGATTTTCTCGAACGGGTCGCGCTCGGTTTTGGATTCTGGCTTGAGCCCCAGCACCACATCGCCGTACATCTGGACAAACCGGCGATAACAGTCATACGCGAACCGGGGATTGCCGGACTGTTGAATCACGCCTTGCACGGTCTCGTCATTGAGTCCGAGATTGAGCACCGTATCCATCATGCCAGGCATCGACACGCGCGCGCCGGAGCGGACGGACAGCAGCAGCGGATTCGTGCGGCTGCCGAATCGGCGTCCCATGATCTTTTCGATCCGTGCCAACCCTTTCTGTACTTGGTTCGTGAGTTCCGTTGGGTAGGTGCGACCGTTCGCGTAGTAGTGGGTACAGACTTCAGTACTAATGGTCATGCCAGGTGGGACCGGTAGTCCAAGGCCCGCCATTTCCGCGAGATTGGCTCCTTTGCCGCCTAACAGGCCATTCATGCTGGTGTTGCCGTCGGCTTTTCCTCCACCGAATGAGTAGACGTATTTTTTGTTGCGGGGTTTCTTGGCTTCGCCATTGGCGGTGTGTGTGGGCATGCTGGAGTCCTTTTCGGGCTACGTCTCAATACGCTGGATAAGTTCGGGAATCAGTCGGTCAATCGGCAAACGAATCTGCTCTAAGGTGTCACGGTCTCGTAGCGTCACCGTGTTGTCCTGCATCGTTTGGTGATCCACCGTGATGCCGAACGGGGTGCCGACTTCGTCTTGCCTGCGGTAGCGGCGCCCGATTGAGCCCGCTTGATCGTAGAAGACCGCGAACCGTTCTTTCAATATATCGCGGAGTTGTAGGGCTTTTTCTGGCTGTCCCTCTTTGCGCAAGAGAGGAAAGATGCCGACTTTGATCGGCGCCAGCCGTGGATGGAATCGCAAGACAATACGCGGCTCTCCCTCTTGTTCGTCTTCGCGGTAGGCATTGAGCAGTGTGATGAGCAGGATGCGATCCACGCCCGCCGCTGGTTCGATCACGTATGGTTGATAGCGTTCGCGGGTCTCTTCATCAAAGAAGCTGAGGTCCTTGCCGCTATATTCGCTGTGTTGCTTGAGGTCGAAGTTGGTGCGATTGGCCACGCCTTCGAGTTCCCCCCAACCAAACGGGTAGCGATATTCAATATCCGTGGTCGCTTTTGAGTAATGGGCGAGGTCTTCCTTGGGATGGTCGTAGAAACGGAGGTTCGTAGCGTCGATGCCAAGCCGCTGGGTGTACCAATTCATACGCTGCTCACGCCAATACTCGAACCATTCGTCATCAGTGCCAGGTTTGACGAAGAATTCCATCTCCATTTGCTCGAATTCACGGGTGCGGAAGATGAAATTTCCTGGGGTGATCTCGTTGCGGAACGATTTGCCAATCTGGGCGATGCCAAAAGGCGGTTTAAGTCGGCCAGATTGTTGGACATTGAGGAAGTTGACGAACATCCCTTGCGCGGTTTCTGGCCGTAGAAACGCGACCGACGCGTCCTCTTCCACTGGCCCCACGAAGGTCTTGAACATGAGGTTGAACTGACGGGTGTCGGTGAAATCACACTCCGCGCCCTTGGCGCATTGGCGGTCGGCTTTTTCTGGGATGTGGTCGGCGCGAAATCGGCGCTTACACACCCGGCAATCCACCAACGGATCAGAGAATCCCGCGATATGACCCGAGGCTTCCCACACACGTGGGTGCATCAGAATCGCGCTCTCCAGCCCGACGACATTCTCACGCGAAGTGACCATATAGCGCCACCACGATTCACGAATGTTGCGTTTGAGTTCGATGCCGAGCGGCCCATAATCCCAGGTGCTGGCGAAGCCGCCGTAAATTTCGCTTGACGGAAAGACAAACCCGCGTCGTTTGCACAGGTTGACGACCTTTTCCATTGTGACAGTCATAGGGCAGCAGCCGTATCATTCCCCCTGTGGGCCGTCAACGTGAGAATTGCTAACCGTCCTCAGTTGTTCGAGAAATGCCTGTGACTTCAGTGGCCGCGTGAGGTGCCGAGAGAGCAAACTCGTCACCGCCGCACGGGTTTCTCGCGCGACCCGCAATGTAGGGGACAGTGTCAGAAACTCCGCTGCGGGTGTCGTTTTCGCCGTCTTCAACAGGTGCACGGTGTCATCGGACAGATGAATGGTCATCCCACCGTGGTCATGGCAGCGCGAGCACAAGAGCCCGCCACGACTAGGAGAAAACACCGACGGGCCAGCATTTGCCCCGATCGACACGCCGCAGTGCTGACATTCGGTGACATTCGGTTCGTATCCCGTGCATGAGAGAAGCAACAGCGTAAAGGCGGGCAGGAAGATTGTGGACAGGACCTGCTCTTCCTCCAATGTGGTGAGCCCAGCGAGGAGTAGGGTATAGGCTTCCGCGCCAGCTTCGCGGTCAACGATCATTACATCAATCAATTCAGTGACATAACTCGCGAACGCATACCGTTCGAGGTCCAGACTTGGCGCGCGAAAGTTGCGCATCAGGTCGCAGCGGAAAATAAAGGCGAGATCGTTGCCACGACTGGGGCGGAAATAGAGTTGCACATGGGTAAACGAGTCGAGCACGTTGACGAACCGGCGCTGCGAGCGCTTAGCGCCCTTGGCGATACCGGTCACTTTTCCCCAATCGCGAGTGAGAAAGGTGACAATCTTGTCGGATTCGCCATACACGCGCGCGCGCAGCACGACTGCGGGAGTTCGCTCTTCCACCATCGTTTTTTACCTTGACACTGGCATTCGTGGTTCTTAGATATTCGGGGACATCGTCTCGACCACTAAAATAAAAAGCCAACAATTTTCACAAGGGGTCATTCATGGACAAACCAGGGCATGACAATGCCACGCATGACAATGCCACGCATGACAATGCACCAGGAGAAACCTTGACGCAAGCCGCCGAACAACCATCTCGTGAGGCGACCACGGCGTCATCTAGTGAAACTGAAACCATTACCGTCACAGTAGAGGACGAACTCGCGATGCTACGGACCCAACTGCAAGAAAAAGACGCGGAAGCCAAGGCGAACTACGATGTATTCTTGCGCGAGCGGGCCGACTTGGAGAATTTCAAGCGTCGCATGCAACGAGACAAGGCCGAAGCATTACGGTTTGCGAACGAACCGGTTATCCGCGATCTGCTGCCCATTCTTGATAATCTCGAACGGGCGGTTGCCCATGCTCAAGGCGGAAGCAATAGCCAGTCGCTAGTAGATGGCGTTTCGCTCGTCCTGCGTTCTTTTCTCGATATGATAGAAAAGCACGGGGTTTCCCGCGTGAGCGCAAAAGGGCAATTGTTTGATCCGGCCAAGCACGAAGCCATGGCGCAAGTGGACAATGTCGAAGTCGCGCCGAATACCGTTGTGGATGAGTACGCGCCAGCCTACTTGCTGCACGACCGCTTGCTGCGTCCGGCATTGGTGGTGGTGGCCAAGCCGCCAGCGGACGAGAAAAAATCCGCTACCTGAAGGTTGCGCACCTATAAGTAGATGATTACTCATTTGTTTTAGACCAAACTGGCGGGGACAAGGTCCTACGTTAAGGAGAAGAGATTATGGCAAAAGTTATCGGGATTGACCTGGGGACGACGAACTCCGTGGTCGCAATTTTGGAAGGGGGCGACCCAACGGTCATCACCAATGCGGAAGGCAGCCGCATTACACCGTCCGTGGTGGCGTTTACGGATAGCGGTGAGCGGCTGGTCGGCCAGATTGCGCGCCGCCAAGCGATTACCAATCCAGAAAATACCATTTTTTCGATTAAACGACTGATGGGGCGTCGCGTCGGTGACGCGGAAGTACAGAAGGCGACCAAAGTCCTCCCCTACAAAGTGGTCTCAGCCGAAAATAACGACGCATGGGTCGAGATTCGCGGCAAGAAGTATAGTCCAGCCGAAGTCTCCGCATTCATTCTGCAAAAGATGAAACAGACGGCCGAGGATTATCTCGGTGAGAAAGTGACCGATGCGGTCGTGACGGTGCCAGCCTACTTTAACGACTCACAACGGCAAGCCACGAAAGACGCCGGTCGCATCGCTGGACTGAATGTCCTACGCATCATTAACGAGCCGACCGCGGCCTCACTGGCATACGGGCTCGACAAAAAGAAGGACGAGAAGATCGCGGTGTTCGACCTCGGCGGTGGCACGTTCGACGTGTCCATTCTCGAAATCGCTGACGGCGTGTTTGAGGTCAAATCGACTAACGGCGATACCTTCCTCGGTGGCGACGACTTCGACCAACGGATCATCGACTATCTCGCCGACGAATTTAGGAAGGATCAAGGCGTTGACCTGCGCAAGGACCGCATGGCGCTGCAACGCCTCAAGGAAGCTGGAGAAAAGGCGAAGATTGAGTTGTCCTCGTCAATGGAAACCGACGTGAATCTGCCGTTCATCACGGCGGACCAATCTGGCCCTAAGCATTTAACCATGAAACTCACGCGGGCGAAGTTGGAAGCCCTGTGCGCCGATCTGCTGGATCGGCTCGAAGGCCCATGTCTGGCCGCGTTGAAGGACTCCGGCCTTTCCACTCCTCAGATTGACGAAGTGGTGTTGGTTGGTGGCATGATCCGCATGCCCGCCGTGCAGGAGCGCGTGCGGAAAATCTTCGGCAAGGAGCCGCACAAAGGAGTGAACCCCGACGAAGTGGTCGCGATCGGGGCCGCCATTCAAGGCGCGGTGCTTGGTGGCGAAGGTGGCGTGAAGGGCGACATCCTCTTGCTGGACGTGACGCCGCTTTCACTTGGGATTGAAACCCTCGGTGGCGTGTTCACGCGCCTGATTGACCGTAACACCACGATCCCGACTAAGAAGAGCCAAGTGTTCTCGACAGCAGCGGATAATCAGACCGCGGTGACCATTCGTGTGTTCCAAGGCGAGCGGGATATGGCCGCCGCGAACAAGTTGTTAGGTCAGTTTGATCTGGTCGGCATTCCCATCGCGCCGCGGGGCGTACCGCAAGTCGAGGTGACGTTCGATATCGACGCGAACGGCATTGTTCACGTCAATGCCAAGGACCTGGGCACCGGCAAGGAGCAGTCGATTCGTATCACCGCGTCAAGTGGCTTGAGCGAGGACGAGATCAAACAAATGGTGAAGGATGCCGAGGCGCACGCGGACGAGGACAAGCGCAAACGCGAGTCGATTGAAGCGCGCAACCATCTCGACACCATGATCTACTCGACCGAGAAGTCGCTGAAGGACCATCGTGGGGATGTGGACGAAGCGACCGCCAAGAGTATCGAGGACGCGCTGGAGAAGGCGAGGAAAGCGATGGAGAGCGAGGATGTGGAGGTCATCAAGGCCGCGAACGAGGAACTCACGCAGGTCTCTCATAAGCTAGCGGAAGCGATGTACGCGCGTGTCGCCAAGGAGCAGCAGGCCGCCGGTGGCCAAGGCCCGCAGGCGGACGGCACCGCTGGTGACAAACCCACGCAATCCGCGCAAGGGAAAGAAAATGTCGTTGATGCCGACTTCGAGGAAGTAAAGTAGCGACGACCAGTTGTTGAACGTATTTCCAGCCCCCACTCCTCTGACAATAGAAGAGTGGGGGTTTTTTTGTTATAGGAAGAAACCAACATCATTATGGCAACCACGAATAACAAAGCGGACTATTACGAACTTCTTGAGGTGGGCCGCACCGCCGGTGAAGACGAACTGAAGAAAGCCTATCGTAAGGCAGCGATGCGCTACCATCCCGACCGCAATCCTGGCGACAAAGCGGCGGAAGAGAAATTCAAGGAACTTTCCGAAGCCTACCAAGTGTTATCCGATCCAGAGAAACGGGCGCAGTATGACCGTTTTGGTCACGCGGCTTTCGATCAGACACGAGGCGCTGGTGGGTTCTCTGGTGGTGGTTTCGAGTTCTCCGGGAACTTCGAGGACATCTTTAGCGACCTTTTTGGTGACATCTTTGGCGGTGGACGTGGAGGCGGACGGCAACGGGCCCGTCGTGGCGAAGACCTCAGTTACAATATGGAAATTTCCTTCGAGGAAGCCGCGTTTGGTACGGAAAAGACTATCTCTATCCCACGGTCCGTGACCTGTGACACCTGTCAAGGGAAGCGCACCAAAGCGGGCACCGTGCCGAAGACCTGCACCACCTGCCGAGGCAGCGGCCAGGTGCGATTCCAACAGGGGTTCTTCACCGTCGCGCGGACCTGTCATCAATGTGGAGGGCAAGGGTCGGTGATTGGCGACCCGTGCGACACCTGTCGCGGCACGGGAGTTGGGCGAAAGACAGCCAACCTACAAGTGAAAATCCCCGCTGGGGTGGATGGTGGATCTCGGCTTAAACTGCGGGGCGAAGGGGAGACCCCTCCGGCTGGTGGGGTGCCAGGGGATCTCTACATTATGCTTCAAGTGAAAGAGCATCCCCTCTTCAAGCGGCAAGACAGCACGGTGATCTGCGATATGCCGATCAGTTTTTCCCAAGCGGCACTGGGGACGGAAATGGAAGTGCCCACCCTCGAAGGCAAAATTAAACTGAAAATTCCCGCCGGGACGCAGTCCGGTAATGTCTTTCGTTTACGTAGCAAGGGGATTGTCAGTCTGAATACCGGCGGACGTGGCGACCAGCTCGTGCGCGTCACGGTGGAGATTCCCCGCACCTTGACCACACGCCAGCGCGAACTCCTGGAGGAGTTCGCGCGTCTTGATGGCGAGGATGTGAACCCCATGAGCAAAGGGTTCTTCGAGAAAGTCAAGGAAATGTTCGGTTAGCCATCATGAAGCTGCGCGATCTCGGAGAGTTTCCCTTCTTACGCCGACTCCGTGAGCGGCTACCAGCGGACCCGCGTGTATTGCTCGGCGTGGGCGATGATTGCGCCGCCGTCGCGCTGCCAGGGACGACCGTGCTCACCACCGACGCGATGATCGAAGGCGTGCATTTTCGTCGTGAGTGGACAACCCTGACAATGTTGGGCGCGAAAGCCTTCGCCATCAATGCCAGCGATATTCTCGCGATGGGCGGAGAACCCACGTTCGCGTTACTGAGTCTCGGCGTGCCGCAAGACACGGAGGTTGAAGACCTCGATGCCTTCTTCGAGGGATTCCTGCGCGCCGCCGGTGACTGTGGCGCGGCGCTGATTGGTGGCAACATGAGCGCCGCGCCTTGCTTGATGATTTCCGTGACCCTGCTGGGGCAGACCGCGCATGGCGTTATCGCCCGCGCCGGAGCGCAGGTCGGGGATGATGTGTATGTCACCGGAACATTGGGTGATGCGGCGTTGGGACTGCGCATGCTCAAGGACGGGCGGGCCGATTCCGCCGCTGAACAGGTGAAAGAGCGTTTTCTCTGTCCGACCATCCGCTTCGCGGTGAGCCGAGAACTCGCGGCTCGCCATCTTGCCCATGCCATGATCGACGTGAGTGACGGCGTTGTACAAGACCTTGGTCATCTGTGCGCGGCGAGCCAGGTCGGGGCGGTGATTGATGCTCCATCTCTCCCTCTATCAGAGTCCTATCAAATGGTGCTTGAAAAAAATCAGTGGGACACCGCTCTCACTGGCGGAGAAGATTACGAACTGCTCTTCACCGCCACTCAGGACCAGCGCGAGGCGATGGTCCAACTTGCGCGGACGAGTCACTGTCCCATCACGCGGATTGGTCATATCGTTGCCCAGTCCGAGGGCCTCACGGTCAGGGGACCAGACGGTACGCCGCTGACCGTGGCACGTACTGGGTTCGACCACTTTCGCCAGGGGCAGAAATAGCTATGGATCGCACACGACTGCACGACCTGTTGACGCGCGTACAGAGTGGCGCGCTCGACGTGGATCACGCCCTCGACCAACTCAAAACCTTGCCGTACGAAGATCTCGGTTTCGCGCGGGTGGATCACCACCGTGCGTTGCGCAAGGGATTTCCCGAAGTCATTTTCGGGCAAGGCAAAACCGCGCACCACATTATCGAGATCGCCCAACGCATCGTGGCCAATGGACAACACGCGCTGATTACCCGCTTGGATGAACAAAAAGCCCGAGAAGTGCAGGTGGCGTTACCCGCTCTGCGGTACTACACCGAGGGGCGTATCGGATCACTCGGCGAGCCCCCACAGCCACCATCAGGAGGGGGAACCGTTCTGGTGATCTGCGCGGGCACGGCGGACATTCCGATCTTCGAGGAAGCGGCGGTGACAGCGGAACTCTTGGGCAATCATGTTGAGCGGCTCCACGATGTCGGCGTGGCGGGATTGCACCGGCTCCTCGGCAGTCTCGATCAACTGCATAAGGCTTCAGTCCTCATTGTCGTGGCGGGCATGGAAGGGGCCTTACCCAGTGTGATTGGTGGACTCGTGGACCGTCCGGTGATCGCCGTGCCCACGAGCGTCGGTTACGGAGCCAGCTTTAACGGCCTGTCCGCGCTGTTGACGATGCTGAACTCCTGCGCGTCGGGCGTCACGGTCGTCAATATCGACAACGGGTTCGGCGCGGCGGCGGCGGCGACGCTGATCAATCGTGTGCCTTCCTCAGTGCTTGGCAAAATATAACTTGCCGATTTGGCTTATTGGGTGCCACTGCTGGCTTGTCCAGCAGTGCTGTCGAGCAAGAGTGCGGAGGCGGAAGGAAGACTGGATTGTCATGCCGGAGAAACCCAAGCCCGTCCGCATTACCAAAGGCCGCGCCAAACGCGCGCTGCAAGTGGGCTCGCTGACGACCTCCGTCGGGAGCAGCTATGTCTGGAACGCGCTCAAGCGCCCCTTTCAATCCGCCAACCAGCAAGACCAATCGCTCTTTGATTTGCACCTGAAGAACGCCTTGCGCATCGTGGAAAGCTCCCGCGAGCTGCGTGGCGCATTCATGAAGTTGGTGCAGATGTTAAGCATGCGTGACGATCTGCTGCCCTTGGAAGTGCTCAACGTCCTGTCGGTGGTCCAGTCTTCTGTGCCGCCGATGGAGTACGCGCTCATCCGTGAACAAGTCAAAAAAGAGCTTGGCAAGCATCCCGAACAATTATTCAAGCGCTTTGAGCACGAGGCGTTTGCCGCGGCGTCATTGGGGCAGGTCCATCGGGCGACCCTCAAGAATGGGGACGACGTGGTCGTCAAGGTGCAGTATCCCGGCGTCGACGAAACCGTTGTTCAAGACTTGAAGAATCTCAAGGCCCTCTTGCACGCCTTCACGGTACTGACCCGCGATGTCCTCCGGCAAAAAAGTTTTGATGCCAGTGAAATTTACCAAGAGATGGAGGAGCGGCTGCGCGAGGAACTGGACTACGTGCATGAAGCGAATAATCTCGCCCTGTTTCAACGGCTCTTCGCCGATGACGACGAGGTGCTGATTCCGCGTGTGTATCCCGACATGTCGTCCCGCCGAGTGCTAACGATGGAGTATCTTGATGGCTACAAGCTGCAAGACATTCTGGCTCCAGGAGTCGAGCAAACGCTGAAGGACTGGGTGTCCATCAAATACTTTCAGATGACTTGGCGGCAGATTCTTGAGTTTGGCGTCCTGCACACCGATCCGCATCCCGGCAATTATCTCGTGACGTATCATCCCAAAGTGGCGATGCTCGATTTTGGCAGCGTGCGCGTCTTTCCTGAAGAGATTCGCAAGGGCTATCGCACTCTCGCCAAAGCCATTCTGGATCGAGACGAGCCAACGATGGCGCGGTGTTTTGACATACTGGGCTATATTGATCCAGGCGTTGATCCGGCCCCGCTCGTGAAGATCATGTACCTCATCTTCGAGCCGGTGTTAGAGGACCGCGACTACGATCCACATGAGTTCGATTCAGCGAAGAAGACGATGGAGATCACGTCGATTGGTATCGAGAACCGCATCTTCAACGCGCCGGGTCACCGGCTGTTTCTCGTTCGCGCCTTATGGGGGCTCGATTCCTACACGCATCAGTTTCGCACGATCACCAACTGGCATCGGATATTTCGCGAGTGTGTGGAGAGCGTGAAGAGATAGGAGTGGGGAAGGCATGGAGAAAAATGATGATTTGTACAAACGAGAAGCCATCGTCGCCCTCTCAGCCCTTCGCCAACGTGTCCGCTGGAAACCAGGAAAGGCAGTCGCCCATCTGGAGAAACGCAAGAAGTTGGGACATGTGCCCGTCAAGTTCTCGGTTGAGGGGTACAATCGACTTATCCAGACGCTTGTGCGAGTAAGTGGACATCGCGTCTACCTCTATCGCTTTGGCTCTGAGCGGTATTATGCCGTAACCGGGGCTGCACGAGGAGCGGAATGGTTAGCTATTCTGAGTAAAGAAGGGATTATGGAGACAGCTTTTCCTCCCGATTCCCTAGCGAACTATCTTTCTCAGCGCGGATTTGTTTTCCTGGCGACGGTTGAGGAGCTACTGGGATGAAAAAAGACAGCGAACGTTTGCTCACCAGTTTTTGCCGCGGCGTGGCTCACCCTGACGTGAGCGGGTTTGAGGTGCTGGAGTTACTTGATGTTCGCAGCGCCCTCGCTCACCAAGAAGGAAAACTCAGCGAAGAAGCGAAGCGGAAGCTTGAGAAAGCCGACAGTCTTTTTCTTGCGTATGCACGGCAATTCCACGCGACTGTGGCTGAGATTGCCGACGTAAAGGAAATGCGGAAAAAAGCCGCCGTCCCTCCGTCTCACTGGTGGTGGTATCTGGAGAAACTGGGGCGGGTAAAGGCAGCGATATAGTCCTTTTTTACGAAACGCTGGCGTTTCGTCCTCGGATGAAAAAAGGCGGCGAACGTTGCTCACCAGTTTTTGCCGCGGCATGGCTCACCTCTTGAGTGAGTTCTTCGGTTCGTCATGCCCGCCTGCGCGGGTATGACGACTCTGCTCTTCTTTCAGTAAAAAATCCGCCCGGCAAGCTCCCTGACTTGCCCACTCCCCCATTCACCTCACTCGACGGTCCTTGTCCCGTGGTACCGGAGGTGCTAGCCGGAAGGGCCTTTAATGACAATTGCCCGTCGCTAGGAGCCGTGAGGCCTGGCCAATGAGTTTCACGCGCTCTTCATCCCTGGTTCAGTGTCCTCTCTATGTGCTGTTGAAGACGCGGAAAGGTGCGATATGAACCGCGATTCCCTCCGTGGATACCTGCTCGGTTGTGTATTGCTGATGGTGGTGTCCGGCAGCGCCGTACACGCCGCCGCGCCGTATAAAGACGAGGCCGTACCGTCGCTCCCCGCGGGTACGACCTCTGACTGGTGGAGCCAGGTACAACGCGACCTGACCGCGCGGGAATACCACGCCAGCGCTACTGGGGACGGACTCCAAGCGCCAAACCGGGTGCAAGGATTTCGCACCTATTTTGATGCGGACGGCATCCGCGTGGTCGAACGCGGCGCGGAATCGCGCGAACTCCTGCGATTACGCCTGAGTGAATTCGGCCGAGGTAAGGCCCTGACCCGCGTCGCCGCTGGCACGGTCAGCTCGCGGCAGCAGCGAGTGGAAATTACCCGGCCGGGTCTCATCGAATGGTATGAGAACCGCGCCGAGGGCTTGGAGCAAGGCTTCACGCTCACCCAGCGCCCACCCGGCCACGGGGACTTGCTGCTGACGGTGCAGGTCGTTGGTGCTACGCCACACGTCGTGGGCGAGGCGATTGAGCTACGTACTGAGAGCGGACGCACGCTGCGTTATGGCAAGCTCAAGATTCTCGACACGGAGCAGCACGAACTCCCGGGACGCATTGAGGGGGAGCATTCGGGTATTCTTACGTTGAGCGGAGCCGCTGGAGATGACGGGCAAAGACCTGCGTGAAGGTGCCGTTATACTTGGCACAGCGGAGCGCCAACATCTGGTTGCTGCTGAGCTCATACCACCAGGCCCCCGAGCGCTTAAGCC